>NZ_JAMCCO010000002.1:187500-525743 GCF_023371205.1 Parvivirga hydrogeniphila | reverse complement strand
GATCCAGAAGGAGCGGTGTACGGCGGTCTACGGCGTGCCTACGATGTTCATCGCCGAGCTGGCGCACCCGATGTTCGACATGTTCGACCTGTCGAGCCTGCGCACCGGCATCATGGCAGGCTCTCCGTGCCCGATCGAGACGATGAAGCAGGTCATGGACCGCATGCACTGCCCGGAGATCACCATCGCGTACGGGCTCACTGAGGCGTCGCCGGTGTTCACGCAGACCTCCACCGACGACCCGATCGAGCGCCGGGTGGAGACCGTCGGTCGCGCCTTGCCCGAGATCGAAGTGAAAGTCGTCGATCCGGAGACCGGCGAGGAGTGCCCGCCGAACGTCCCTGGCGAGCTGTGCTGCCGCGGCTACAACGTGATGAAGGGCTACTACAAGATGCCCGAGGCGACGGCCGCCGCCATCGACAAGGACGGATGGCTGCACTCGGGCGACCTGGGGACCGTCGACGAGGAGGGCTACTACCGCATCACCGGCCGCATCAAGGACATGATCATCCGCGGCGGCGAGAACATCTACCCGCGCGAGATCGAGGAGTTCCTCTACACGATGCCGGGCGTCCAAGACGTGCAGGTGGTGGGTGTGCCGGACGCGAAGTACGGCGAGGTGGTCGGCGCGTTCATCAAGAAGGCGCCCGGAGCGGACATCACCGAGGAGGACGTGCAGGAGTACGCCCGCGCGCGCATCGCGCGCTACAAGGCGCCGAAGTACGTGTTCTTCGTCGACGAGTTCCCGATGACCGCGTCCGGCAAGATCCAGAAGTACAAGCTCCGCGAGATGGCCAAGGAGATGCTCGACATCCGGATCGGCGTGTTCGCAGGCGAGAACGACCCCAGCGCGGCCGCTGCCGACGAGGGGCAGCAGGCGTGAGCGGCGCGATGGTCGAGGTGCGCTGGCACGGCCGCGGCGGGCAGGGCGCCGTCACGGCCGCCAAGATCCTCGCTCAGGCCGCGTACCTGAGCGGGTGGGAGAGCGTCACCGCCGCGCCCTCGTTCGGCGCGGAACGTCGCGGGGCGCCCGTGACGGCCTCGACGCGCATGGCGCACGAGCCGATCCGCGTGCTCTCGCAAGTCACGGCGCCGGACGTGGTCGTAGTGCTCGACGACTCGCTGGTCTCGGCGGTCGACGTGGCCGCTGGCCTGAAGCCCGGTGGCGTCGTCATCGTCAACACCGTCGACCCGGCGCTTCGCATCGACGTGCCTGCCGGAGCGCGCGTGGTGCGCACCGACGTCACCGGCGCCGCGCAGGCCGCCGGCGTGGTCGTCGGCGGTCAGCCCATCGTGAACACGGCGATCCTCGGCGCCTTCGCGGCAGCCACGGGGTCGGTCACGCCCGAGGCGGTCGAGCAGGCCATCGCGGCCGCCTTCTCGGGCACGGCAGCAGCGCGCAACATCGAGGCCGCGCGCCTCGCGTACGAGTGCACGAACGCGTGAGAAGGAGCCAGATGGACGCCTTCGACCTGATCGCGATGTCGAGGCCGGCCCGCGGCGAGGCGGGCCGGACCGGCGATTGGCGCAACGAGCGCCCCGTCATGGACGCGGGCGCGTGCGTGGCAGCGAGGCAGGGGCGCACGACCTGCCAGATCTGCTGGGCGCACTGCCCGGACGCGTGCATCGCGCAGGGCGCTCCGCCCGAGATCGACCTCGAGTTCTGCAAGGGCTGCGGCATCTGTGCCGAGGTGTGCCCTTCGCACGCCATCGAGATGGTCCCCGAGGCCCAGCACGGCGTGTGCGAGACGGCAGGGGGCGAAAAGCGGTGACGAAGCGCATCCTCACCGGCAACGAGTCGGCCGCGTGGGGCGCACGGCTCGCTCGCGCCCAGGTGGTCGCTGCCTACCCGATCACCCCGCAGTCGCCCGTCGTGGAGACGCTCTCGTCGTGGGTCGAATCGGGCGAGATGCCGGCCGAGTTCATCGCCGTCGAGTCGGAGCACTCGGCGATGTCGGTGTGCATCGGCGCGTCGACGGCCGGCGCCCGTGCGTTCACAGCGACTTCCTCCAACGGCCTTGCGTACATGACCGAGCAGATCTGGTGGGCCGCAGGCGCCCGCCTTCCGATCGTGATGTGCGTCGCCAACCGCTCGCTCGCCGCGCCGTGGAACGTGCTCAACGACCAGCAGGACTCGATGAGCGTCCGCGACGCTGGCTGGGTGCAGCTGCACTGCCGCGACAACCAAGAGATCCTCGATACGGTCGTCCAGGCCTACTGGGTCGCCGAGCGGACGAATCTGCCCGTGATGGTCTGCTACGACGGATTCTTGCTCTCGCACACGGCGATGCCGGTCGACGTCCCGGACGCTGCGGCAGTCGATGCGTTCCTGCCGCCACGGCCCGCTCCGCTGCAGGTCATCGCCCCAGACGACCCGCGCAACATCGGCCCTGTCGTCATCGCCGATCCGCGGCGCGATGCAGACGGCGTGCTGCGCGGCGGCTACATGGAGCTTCGAGCCGCCCATCACGAAGCGCTGCTGGCTGCCGCCGACGTCGTGCAGGAAGCCGCGGAAGCGTGGGGACGCGCCATCGGCCGTCGCACCGGCGGGCTTCTCGTCGAGCATCGGCTTGAGGACGCCGAGATCGTGCTGGTCGCCGCGGGCTCGCTCGTCACGCAGCTCACCCTTGTGGCAGACACGCTTCGCAGCGACGGCGTGGCTGCAGGCGTGCTCGGCATCCGCTGCTACCGCCCGTTCCCGGCCGAGGCGGTCCGAGAACGGCTTTCGGATGCGCGCGCAGCGCTCGTGTTCGACAAGGCGCTGTCGTACGGCTACGCAGGCCCGATCGCGACGGACCTCAAGGCGGCGCTTCACGGCGCGGCAGGCTCACCTGCGGTGTACGGCGCGGTCTGCGGGCTCGGCGGACGCGACGTCACGCCCGAAGCGCTCGCAGACGAGGTGCGGCGGGCGCTCATCGACGCGCGTGCCGGCGTCGTGGACCGCGCGACTGCCTGGGTCGGTCGTCTTCAGGAGGGAGTGCGATGACGCGCATCACCGAGCTTCCCGTCGAAGAGCGGGTGCTGCCCGGCAACCGAGCGTGCGCTGGCTGCGGGCTCGGCATCGGTCTGCGGGCCATCACCAAGGCGCTCGAAGGGCGGGCCGTCATGACCGTGCCGGCGAGCTGTCTGACGGTGCTCGGCGGCATGTACCCGGTGTCCTCGGTCCGCATGCCGTGGGTGAATTGCGCGTTCCCGTCGACGGCGGCAGTGGCGGCGGGCATCGCCGCGGGGCTGCGCGCGACCGGGCGCGGCGACGAGATGGCGGTTCTCGCGATGGCAGGCGACGGCGGCACGGCCGACATCGGCATCCAGGCGCTGTCTGGCGCGGCCGAACGCAACGAGGACCTCATCTACCTGTGCTACGACAACGAGGCGTACATGAACACCGGGACGCAGCGATCCGGCTCGACGCCTTCCGGCGCACGCACGACCACGACCTGGTCGGGCAAGCGGGAGAACCCGAAGGACGTTCCGCGCATCATGGAGGCCCATCGCGTCCCGTACGTCGCCGTGACGAGCGCAGCGTTCCCGACCGACGTGTACGACAAGGTCGCGAAAGCGCGCGCGATGCGCGGTTTGCGCTACGTCCACATGCACACGCCGTGCCCGAGCGGGTGGGGCTTCGACCCCGCACTTTCGGTGCGCCTCGGGAAGCTGGCCGTCGAAAGCGGCATCGTGGTGCTGTACGAGGTCGAGCACGGCGTCTTCCGGCTCACCGGCCGGAGCGCGGCCCTCGCGAAGGCCGGTGCGGCGCTGACGCCTGTCGGCGAGTACCTGAAGGCGCAGTCGCGGTTCAAGGGCCTCGACGCGGAGGCTGAGGCCGCAATCCAGGCGTGGGTCGACGAGCGCTGGGCCGAGGCGCTCGAACGCCACGCGCGAGGCGCGTAGGGCCCGCTCGTGCGCTATCGCTCGCGAAGCCAGACGGCGAAGGCCTTGTCGTCGCGCTCGATGTGCGCCGCAAGCCAGTCCGCCAGGAACTCCGAGAGCTCCTCGGCTGCCACGCGCTCGCCGTTGAAGAACCGCGCGACGTAGCGCATCGTATCGGCGGTGAGCTGCTCGTGGCGGCTGCGGTGCGGTCCGAGCCCGGGGTACGACGCTTGCTCCATCAGCGTCTCTTCGTCAGCGAAGTGCTCGGTGACGTACTCGGTGAGCCCGTAGATCGCGTCGGTGACGGTGTCCTCGTCGCAGTTCTCATCGAGCGAGCACGAGCTCAGCGTCGAGGCAAGCTTGAACAGCCGCCTGTGCTGCCGATCGACCTGCTCTACACCCGTTTCGAGCGCAGGGTCCCATGCGAATCGTTCGTCCATGTCGACCTCCTTGCACCAATCTAGCGCATGTCCGCGCGCTCGTCGCGGTGCTGCGGTACACTCTGGGCGTTTCCAGCGCGAGGAGGTAGAGATGCCGATCGTCCACATCCACATGTACGAAGGCAGGACCGTCGAGCAGAAGCGCGAGCTCGTCAAGCGCGTCACCCAGGCGATCGTCGAGACCGTGGACACGAAGCCGGAAGCGGTGCACATCGTCATCCACGACATGGCGCGCCACGACTACGGGGACGGCGGGAAGCTCGGCTGCGATGCGTGAGGGGGTCGACGACCGCATCCGCGATCGCGTGCGCGTGCTGATGCCGCAGGCCGTCGAAGACCTGCGGGCGCTCGTCGCGGTCCCATCGATCGCGTTTCCAGGCTACGACCGTGCGCCGGTGCTCGAGGCCGCCCGAGTCACAGCCCGGCTTCTCGAGCGCGTGGGCTGCGCGGTGCAGTTCCTCGAGATTCCGGACGCGCCGCCTGCTGTGTTCGGCGAGATTCCTGCACCTGCCGGCGCACCGACGGTGCTTCTGTACGCGCACTACGACGTGCAGCCGGAAGGAGACGCGAGCGCGTGGCTCTCGCCGCCCTTCGAGCTCACCGAGCGCGATGGTCGGCTGTACGGTCGGGGCGCTGCCGACAACAAGGCCGGCATCGTGATGCACGCGACCGCACTGCAAGCGCTCGCTGGTGAGCTTGGCATCGGTGTGAAGGTGCTCGTCGAGGGCGAGGAGGAGACCGGCCGAAGCGGGCTTGAAGAGTGGGTCCTCGCGCATCCTGAGGTCGTCGCGGCAGACGTCGTCGTCGTGGGCGACATGGGGAACTGGCGGGCAGGCGAGCCGACGCTCACGACATCGCTCAGGGGCGTGACGGACTGCACCATCGAGGTGCGGACGCTCGCGGCGCCGGTCCATTCAGGCTCGTACGGCGGCCCGTTCCCCGACGCGCTCATGGCGCTGATAAGGGCCCTCGACACGCTGCTCGACGAGAACGGCGACGTCGCCATCGACGGGCTGACCGGCACGTCATGGGACGGCCTGGAGCCTGACGAAGGCGGCATCGCCCGTGAGGCCGGGCTGCTGGACGGCGTCTCGCTCATCGGAACGGGAACGCTCGGTGAGCGCCTGTGGGCGAAGCCGTCCGTCAACGTCATCGGCATCGACGCGCCAGCGGTCGAAGGCTCACGCAACGCTCTGGTGCACGAAGCGCGAGCGCGCGTGAGCCTTCGCGTCCCGCCCAGCTCCGATCCAACCGAGGCGCAGCGGCTGTTGATGGAGCACATCAGGCGCTCGGTGCCGTGGAATGCGCGGGTGCGCGTGACGCCAGGCGCGGTAGGCCCGGGGTTCGCTGCCGATACGAGCGGTCCGGCGTATTCGAAGGCGCGCGAGGCGCTGCGCGAAGCCTACGGGCGCGATCCGGTCTCGCTCGGCGCAGGCGGCTCTATCCCGCTCGTGAGCGCCTTCGCGCGAACGCTGCCCGGTGCAGAGATCATCCTGTGGGGGCCGGAGGACGGCTCGTGCGCGATCCATGCTCCCAACGAGAGCGTCGATAGAGAAGAGCTCGAACGCGCGACGGTGGCAGAGGCGCTGCTGCTGGCCGGGTTGGCACGGTAAGAGACGCTACGGCCGCCTTGAAACGCGGCGTCCTCTTGGGCTATAGTGCTTTGGCGCGAAACGGCCAGGTAGCTCAGTTGGTAGAGCAGGGGACTGAAAATCCCCGTGTCGGCGGTTCAAGTCCGTCTCTGGCCACCAGTGATGCTGAGAAGGCCGAGCCCGAAGCGGGCTCGGCCTTCTTGTTCACGTCGCTTGCGTCCAGGTAGACAGTGCGCTTCGTGCGAGCATACGTCACTCGCCGGATCTCGAGATGAGCACGAGCCGCACCGTCGATCCGCGGGGGACCGTGCGCCAGGTCCGGGTACTGGCCGAGCGGCCACCCTGCAGAACCGTGCGCGAACACTTCATCGTCCTCGCTCATGACAACGACCTCCAACGTGAGGCCGGCCTTGCGCGCAATCTCCGTGTAGACCTCTTGGCGGCGCGCGTCACCGTACCGGGCGGTTTCCCCGCTCTGCGACAGCTCCGTGCTGAAGTCGCTCTCGCTCCCGAGAGCGACGAGGTCTGGAACGATGACGCGGTCGCTCTGATGGGTCTCTCGTGCACTCCCCTGAGCGGCGTTGTTTCGCGGAGCCGAGGTGCTGCACCCGGCGCACAGGCCGCTGAATGCGAGCAGGCCGACCGCGTGCAAGGAGTGCGAACGTCCGTGCCTTCATGGTTCTCTGCGTCGTTCTCCTGTCGATCGTCACAGAGGCGCTTCAGGCGAGCCGTGCGGCTCGATTCACAAAGTGCGGTGTGCGTGTGAAAGCCTGCGACGACGTTACGCGGGAGGCAGGGCGCTCGTGCCATTCCGCCGGGATCGCCTCAAGTTCGCGCTCGTTCGCGCCGATACTCCTCCGAGTATGGGGGACGCGTTGAATGCGTCCCCTCTGACTTCTACCGTCGGCCGAGACTCGCGCTCGACTGGCGCAAAGAGGGTCGATCAGCGTGGCAGCAGAAACCAGTGGCGATACGAGCGGCGTCAGCCGTGAGGCCGCCCCGGCATTCATCGTGACGTCCGAGGACGGGGCTTCGTATCGGATCCGTCTCGACGACGTCCCGTTCGCCGAGGTGATCCTCGCACCGGACCTGCGGATCGTGGCGGTCAACAAGGTCGTGCGCGAGTGGTTCCCGGAGATCGACTTCTCGCAGTCTCCTCCGTGCTGGCGGTTGTGGAGCCCTGCGCCGCCCGAACGCGGGTGGGATGGTTGCCCCTCCCGCGCGGCGTTCGCTGACGGTGCGCCGCACGTCGCTGAACGCGAGTGCCTGACTGCGCTCGGAATCAGGACGCTCGTCATCTCGGCAGCGCCGGTCATCGACGACGACGGCCGTGTGGTAGCAGCGAGTATGACGCTGCGCGATGTCACCGAGGAGCGTGCCGCTCGTCAGCGAACGCGGGAACAAGAGGACCTGGTCGCGGCGATCGGCGAGTCGATGGGCGATGCTCTGGTGGTGCTGGACGACAGAGGACGGATCGTGCTGTGGAACCGTGCAGCCGAGCGCCTGTTCGGGTACGCCCGAGACGAGGTCCTGGGTGCTGACGTGCACGGACTGCTGGCGCCCAGGCTGCCCGAAGAGGCGGTCCAGGAGCAGTTCCAGCGGTTTGCGGCAGAAGGGACGCTGTCGTTCAAGGAAGGCGCGCTCGAGCTCGCGGCGCGCGCGAAATCTGGCGAGGAGATCCCCGTCGAGGTCGTGCTCTCACCCGTGAGGTTCGACGGACGGGCACACGTCGCGGCCGTCGTCCGAGACATCCGGGAGCGCAAGGCGGCCGAAGCGGCCACGGCGGAGCTTCTCGACGCCGCCCGCCGCAACGCGCTCCTCATCGAGAGCATGACCGAAGGCGTTGCGCTTCACGAGATCGTCCTTGACGACGCCGGACGGCCCGTGGACTACCGGTTCCTCGACGTGAACCCGGCATTCGAGTCGATTCTGGGCCTGAGGAAGCGAGACATCGTCGGCAAGACGGTGCGCGAGGTCCTGCCCGGCGTGGAACAGGCGTGGATCGACCGGTATGGCGAGGTGGCCCTCACGGGCGTTGCGCAGCGCTTCGAAGATCACGCATCTGCGCTGGGGCGTTGGTTCGAGGTAACGGCGTACTCCCCGCAACCGGGGCAGTTCGTCACGGTCGTCACGGACATCACCTACCGCAAGAAGGCAGAGCAATCGCTGAAGCGCCACAACGCGGAGCTCGAACGGCGCGTCGCAGAGCGTACCCGAGACGTGGAGCGCCCGCTCGAAGAGCTGCGTGCGGCGAACGCTGCGCTCGAGGAAGCCGTGGCGATGCGAGACGACTTCCTGCGCGCCATGAGCCATGAGCTCCGCACGCCGCTGAACTCGGTTCTCGGGTTCTCTGAGCTCCTCTTGAGCGGGCTCGCCGGCGACTTGGACGACGAGCAGAAACGGCAGGTGGGCTTCATCCGGGCATCCGGAGAACAGCTGCTCACGCTCGTGAACGACGTGCTCGACCTTTCGCTGCTGCGGGCGGGCCAGGCGCACGTGGACATCGCCGAGTTCGACGCCCGCGAGATGCTCGATGAGGCGCTGAGCGGGCTCAAGATGCAAGCCGAAGACAAGGGGCTCGCTCTCGCGTGGTCTGTCCAGGGCGAACCGGCGGTGCGCAGCGACAAGCGGCGCATCGTGCAGATCCTCCACAACCTCGTCGGGAACGCCGTCAAGTTCACGGAGTCCGGGGAGGTCCGCGTCCTGTTCGTCCACGACAGCGACGGCGTCGAGTTGAGCGTGTCTGATACGGGGCCAGGGATCCCGGCAGAGGAACGGGGCCTCATCTTCGAGGAGTTCTATCAAGTCGCGCGAAGGGGCGCGGCCAAGCCCCTGGGCGCCGGTGTCGGTCTCTCGGTCGTGAAGGGCGTGGCCGAGCTGCTCGGCGGCGCGGTGGTGGTTGAGAGCGAGCCAGGACGCGGCTCGACGTTCCGCGTCCAGCTGCCTGAAATCGAGAGTCCCTTCGAAAGCGAAGAAGACGGCACCGAACTGCTGAGGAGCTAGACGGCCGATCCGGCGATGCTTGCGCGCCCTCGCTGCTGCCAGACAAGGCTGCTATCCTTGTGTGGCGCATCGAGCACCAGAGAGTGACCGGAGCGTCACATGACCAATCGCCGCATACGTGCGTTCGTTTTCTGCCTGCTCGTCGTCGTGGCCGTGGCGGCCGTGCCCGCGACGCCTGCTTCCGCGTCTCCAGTTGACGCCGAGATCCAGCAGAAGGAAGCCGAGCGGCAGGCCGCGCTCGCAGACGTCGCTCGCTTGCAGGCGCAGCTCGAGCAGCAGATCTCGGAGTACCTCGACTTGGTGGCGCGGATCGACCGGGCGCGCC
Organism: Parvivirga hydrogeniphila; assembly: GCF_023371205.1. Classification (NCBI taxonomy): domain Bacteria; kingdom Bacillati; phylum Actinomycetota; class Coriobacteriia; order Anaerosomatales; family Anaerosomataceae; genus Parvivirga; species Parvivirga hydrogeniphila. The sequence goes on along the minus strand of NZ_JAMCCO010000002.1, from coordinate 516,516 downwards.
AAGACGTGGCGGATGCGCAGGAGCGAGTCGCCCAGGCCGAGGCCGACCTGGAGCGGGCGCGGACGGCGTTCACGGCACGTGCTGCCGAGCTGTACCGGTCAGGGAAGGTCGACTATCTCGAGGTGCTGCTCAGCGCAGATTCTGTTCCGGATCTGTTCAAGCGTATCGACTACCTTTTCTTCGTCACGCGATACGACACGCGGGTCGTGGAGGATCTGACCGTTGCGAAGCGCCAGCGTGCGTTCGAGCAGCGCGACTACGAAGACCGCGTCGCCCGGCTCGAGCAGATGCGCGTGGAGGCAGAGGCGAGTCGCAAGGCCATCGAGCAGGCGATTCAAAATCAGCAGGCCCGTGCGACGGCGCTTGGCGAAGATATCGCCGAGCTCATGCGCCGCAAGGCGGCAGAGGCAGCGAAAGGGGGGACGCCTGGAAGGGACTTCGCACCGGACACGATCATATCGGACGCGAACTTCAGAGACGCGGCGTGTATGAGCGTTTCGGACGTGCAGGCGTTCCTCGAGAGTCTCTCGAGCACGCTCGCGACCTACCGTGGGCCTGACTACGCAGGTCGCGACAAGACGGCAGCGGAGATGATCGTCGATGCGGCAGTCTACTGGAACGTCTCTCCGAAGGTGATCCTGGCGACTCTGCAAAAGGAGCAGTCCTTGCTTGAGGACCGCAGCCCCTCTCAGTACGCGTACGACTGGGCGATGGGGTGCGGCAAGACCGACAGCTCGACCCTCACACAGTACCAGGGCTTCGGGAACCAGATCTGGTACGGAGCGCGCGCGCTCGACCGCAACGCCGACGGTTGGTATCCGGGCGTGCGGCTCGTGATCGACGGAAGCCCGGTCTTCCCGACCAACGCCTCGACCTACTCTCTGTACCGCTACACGCCTCACCTGCACGGGAACACGTCCTTCTGGATGCTGTACTGGCGCTACTTCGGCGACCCGGTGTCCTAAGGGGCTGACCTGAGGCTCCCGCGAATCGTTGCGAACGGCGTGCTCGTTATACACTGAGAAGTGCGCGAGACAGGAGGAGCACGATGGCGCGGGCGCTGGTCGTCGACGATGAACGCAACATCAGGGACCTCGTCGCGATGTACCTCGTGGCCGCAGGCTTCGATGTCGACGAGGCAGATGACGGACGCATCGCTATAGAGATGGCCCGGCAGTCGCCGTACGACGTCGTGATCCTGGACGTCATGCTGCCCGGTGCGGACGGTGCTGAGGTGTGCCGAAGCATCCGTGAGGCGTCGGACGTCCCCGTCATCATGCTCACGGCGCGCGACATCGAGTCGGAGAAGGTGGCGTTGCTGGAGGCAGGGGCCGACGACTATGTCACGAAGCCGTTCTCGCCGCCGGAGCTCGTGGCCAGGGCCCGAGCGGCCGTGCGTCGCTATCGAGGGTCGCCCGACGCGGAAGGCGGCGTGCTTCGCGCGGGCGGTCTCGTCCTGGATCCGGCGGCCCACGAGGTCAGCGTCGACGGATCCTCAGTCACGCTCACTGCTCGGGAATTCGCCATCCTGCATGCGCTGATGAGGCAGCCAGGAGTCGTCTTGAGCCGACAGCAGATCCTCGACGCCGCGTGGGGCTTCTCGGACTTCGTCGACGAGAGGGGCGTCGACGTCCACATCCGGCACATCCGCGAGAAGATTGGCGATGACGCGGCGGAGCCGCGGTTCATCGAGACGATCCGCGGCGTCGGCTACCGCTTCAAGAGGGACGCCAGGTGAGCGCGGTCGGAGCGGGGATGAGGCGGCACCCCTTGGCAGCGCGTGTTCGCGGCGCGACAGTCGTCGTTGCCGCCTTGTCGGTGTTCGTTGCGTCGGTCGCCTTCTACGCGGTCTGGTCGACGCAGGCCATGGCGAGGCGTACGGCAGAGCTCGGCAGGCAGGTCGCGGCGCTCGCGAGCGGTCTGAGCGCCGGTGGTCCCATCGAGGGCTCCGGCGACGCTGGGTTGCGTGCCCGGCTCCTGCGTGTGCAAGCAGGGCTGATCGGCGCTCGGCTCATAGTGGTGGACGCCGACGGCCGTGTGATGTTCTCCACGTTCGAGCCAGGAGAGGGCCCGCAGTCGATCGACCTGTCCGTGTTCTCGCGCCCCGACGCGCAGGGCGTGCGTGTCGCGGTGCGCGACGTGGCGAGCGGCGAGCGGCTCTTGCTGGTGGCTGCGCCGATCCGGAGCGGGGGGTACCTCGTTGGTGCCCAGACGGTCCGTGACGTGCAGAAGACGAGGTCGACGCTCGTGGCTGTGCTGGCTGCCTGCATGCTGCTGGCTCTCGCCGTCGCGTGGTTTGCGGGCGGTACCATCGCGCAGCGGGTTGCCGCGCCGCTCGCGCGGCTCAAGGCCGGGGCCGAGGGCATAGCGGCGGGGCAGTGGGGCGCCGAAGTGCCGGTCGAAGGCGACGAGGAGGTCGCAGCACTCGCGCAGTCGTTCAACGACATGTCGAGGCGTGTGGCAGCGGTCTACGAGGCTCAGAAGTCGTTCGTGAGCGACGTGTCGCACGAGATAAGGACGCCCGTCGCCTCGATCGCAGGCTACGCGCACGCGATCGCTGACGGCACTGCGAGCGACGTAGACACCGTGGTGCGGTTTGCACGCGTGATCGAAAGCGAAGCGCGACGGCTAGCGGACATCTCCTCGACCCTGCTCGCGCTCTCAGATCTGGACGCGGGGCGTGTCGAGGTCGCGCGCACGCCCGTCGACCCGCGGGCGCTTGCTGATGCCCTCCGCGTGCGGTTCACGACGGCAGGCGACAGGTTGGCTATCGATGCGCTCGATCCAGGCGGCGCACGCCCGAACGCAGACGCTGAGCGCCTGCTGCAGGTGGCGAGCGTCCTTGTGGACAACGCGCTGAAGTACGCGGGTCCGACCGGCACGGTGCGCGTGAGCGCGCAGGCCGACGAGGAGTCCTGGTCGCTCGTGGTCGACGACGATGGCCCTGGCGTTCCGGCCGATGCCCGTGAACGGATCTTCGAGCGCTTCGTGCGGCTCGACCAGGCGCGGGCGTCAGGTGGCGGTTCCGGCCTCGGGCTTTCGATCGCCAAGCGACTCGTGGAGCTCATGGGCGGAAGCATTGCCGTATCAGACAGCCCGCTCGGCGGCGCGCGCTTCGTCGTGCGGCTTCCCCGGGCGTGAGGGCTCTCAACCGATTCCCAACAGTGCGTTCATGGTGCCGCAACACGCCGAGCCGATGATAGTGGCAGATGAGAAGCCACGCTCGGAGGCGAGCGGGTGTAGTGTAGAATCGAAGCGAGGTGAGCAAGATGTCGGCCATCTTCACGAGAAAGACGCTTGCGACGGTAGCGCTGGTCGCCGCCGTCGTTCTCGCCGGCCCGGCTGTGGCGTCGGCGTTGCCGCAGATGATGCGCCCCGCCGGGTCTTCGAGCACCACGGCTCAGGCCAACCAAGCGATCGTCACAGAAAACCTCCGCAACCGCATCGAGAATGTGATCAGGGCGCGCGAGGCGCGCTTCCGCGCAGCCGAAGCGCTCCTCTCGAAGAAGCAGACGCGGCTGGAGCTCCTCGCGAGCAAGGTCGAATCACTGGGCGCTGACGTGAGCGCTGTCAGGGCGAGGATCGAGGAGTCCCGCCAGCTGCTCGAGCAAGCGCGTGAGCAGGAGCAGACCGCCATCCAGGCCATGCGCGGCGTGCCGGACGCCACCGATCGTCGTGGCGCGTTCCGCCAGGCGAGGCTTCAGGCGCGTGAAGCGGTCCTGACGCTGAAGCAGTCGAGGGTCGCTCTGCGCGAGGCCGCTCGGGAGCTGCGGCAGATCGCGCTCGCCCTCAAGGAGGACGCCGACGAGTGAGGACCCGCTCTGCGCTCATAGCAGTCACGCTGTGCGTAGCGCTCGCCGTTCTGGCGGGCGCTACGGGCTGTTCTCGTTCGTCTCGCGGGGCCTCCGGCACAGCTCCCGCAACCGGAGCAGCGGAGATGACGCAGACGGTCGAGCCGACCGCTTCCGGCGGGCAGACCGGCACTGATGGCGCAGCGTCCGGGCAGGACTCGACCGCGGTGCCTGGAGACTCCGACGCGATCATCCGCGAGCTCGATGCAATCGAGCGGGAGCTCGGCGGAATGGACCTGCCGAGCGAGATGGACTTCGACGCGCTCGAAAGCGAGATCCGCTAAGACGGGCGACTCAGCCGGTGATAGCGCCGTTCACGCACGCATCACAGGTACTGCCAGACGTCGTCGATGCCGGCTTCGGCGGCAGGGAGCGCCTCTTCGATCGAGAGCGCGAACCCGCCCGACTCCGAGGAGACGAGCCGCAAGTCGACGACCTCGGGGAACTCCAGCCATCGGCCGTCTGCGTCGATCAGGCGCTTCACCTTCGGCCTGAGCAGGTCGTCGCGGTTGACGCGGAACACGACGCCGATGGTGCCATCTGACAGACGGACGACGGCGCCCATCGGATAGATCCCGAGCAGCGCGACGAGCGCTTTGGTGAGCGACGGGTCGTACGCCTTGTTGCGGCCCTGCATGAGGACCGCAAGCGCCTTGTCGGGTCGGATCTCCCGCCTGAACGGACGCCGCGTCGTCATCGCGTCGTAGGCGTCGCAGAGCGCCACGATTTTTGAGAAGAGATGCTGCTCGCGGGGCTCCTTCGGCTCGGGATACCCTTGCAGGTCGTGGCGCAGGTGATGCTCGTACGCGACCACCATCGGCATCTGGTCGACGAGCTGGATGCGCTTGAGCAGATCCGCGCCCTCGGTGGTGTGGCTCTTCACGATCTGCCACTCGTCTGCCGTGAGCGGGCCTTCCTTTGCGAGGATGTCCTCGGGGATCCGCACCTTGCCGAGATCGTAGAGAAGCGCAGAAAGGCCGAGCGACTTCAGAGACTCGGCATCCAGGCCGATGGACGCGCCGAGCGCGAGCGAGAGGATGCATACGTTGATGGAGTGGTTGAGCGTGTAGTCGTCGTGGCTCTTGATCGCCGTGAGTCCGAGGACCGCGGCAGGATCCTTCAGCAGCATGTCGAGCAAGTTGCTCACGACCGACTGCAGCGGCTCGACCTCGAACACCTTGCCGAGCTTCGCCTTCGTCTCGACGTCGTGCATCGCTTCGAGCGCTCGGTCGTAGTGTCTCCGGGCCTCGGTCTTGTGCTCTTGCGCCTCTGCCTCGCGAGCGGTCTCGTCCAAGTCGGTCGTCTCCGACACCGCAACGGCCGTGGCGCCTCGCGCGGCCAACGCGACCGCGGCCGCCTCGGCATCTGCGATGTCGGTGTCGTTCAGCACGGACACGAGCGCCAGGGCGTCTTGCTGCGCGAAACCGAGGCTCAGCGTGATGGCCGAAATGCCACGCGCGAGCGTGTCCTCGATCACCTTGCGGTAGGTCACGCTCTCCTCAGGCATCACGTGGTTCTCGATGAACAGAGTGCCCTTGTAGATGTTGATGGTGACCGTCTCGAACCCGAGGTCCATCACGTCCGAGACCGCCTGCACGAGCGCATCGAGAGACTGCTCGACGAGGGGGTGCGTCTCGGGGTACAGCGAGGCGTTCGTCGCGGCGACGGCAAGAGCGCGTGCGAGGTCGCGAGCACGCTGGAGCCGCTTCGCGGTCGCGAACGGCGTCCTGGTCGCAGGCTGCGCGAGCGCAGCGATCTCCTCGTTCGACTCGAGGCGGTCGTCTCGTGGCATCGTTTCGTCTGTCACGTCTATCGCGTCCCTTCGTCTCGCCCCTCTGCATCGAGCGCCGCGAGAACCTCGCGCGCCCGCTGCACGACCTGACGGGCCTTCCTTGCAAACGGCCTCCGTGCGGCGACGCGTGCGACCACCTCCCGCGCGCCTGCGGGGCGTGCACGTTCTATGGTACTGAGGATTTCGAGCTTCAGCTCGTGGTTCCTACGGAGCGGACCGTCTTCAGCGAGCACGCGCATGAGCGCAGGCATGGCCGCATCCACGTGCGCGCGCGCGATCTCGCGCACGGCAGCCATCCTGGTTTCAGGGTCCGCATGCCGCACGGCGCGGGCAAGCGCCTCGGCGGCTTCGGGAGTGCCGCTGTCTGCGAGCGCGCGCAGCACGCCGAGCCGGACCTGCGTGGCGGGGTGTTCGAGAGCTCTCGCAGCCACGCCGACCAGCCGCTTGTCGCCAAGCCCCAGCAGGACCTGCGCGGCCGAAAGCGCCTGTGCTTCGCTGCCGGCCGTGAGCTCCGCGCCTGCAATCGCCACGACGTGCTCGGAGATGCGAGCCAAAGCGCGGAGAACCGCCTCTCGCTGCGCGCTCTCCAACCGGGGGATCGCAGCGATCGCTTCGCCAGCGAGCGCGCGAGCCGCGGCTGAGGCGGTCTCTGCCAGGTCTGGTGCGTCCGAGGACTGCGCGATGAGGGCGATCGCGTCGGACAGCCGGTCCACGGCGCCTGTCCGCAGGGCGACGACGCTTGCGTCGGCGAGCGCCTGCAGCGAGTGGGTGCCGCGCTTGCGCTCGAAGACCTCGATGCTTGTGAGCAGCGCCCGATCCGCAGCAGACGCGGGCGTCGCTTCGCGGAGGAGGGCCTCGATGGTGAACTGGTCTGCCTCGTCGGCTTCCGCCTCGGCCGCGAGCTCGCTGGCGTCGACGGACGCGGGGATCCCGCGTGCGGGGTCAGACTCGGGGACTGGCTGCAACAGCGCCCTCACCTCGCGCAGCACCTCGGCCGGCAGTGGAATCTCCTGCAAGAGCGAGTCCGTGCTCCCGCCGCGCTGATCTGCGACGAGGCGAAGGAGCCGCGCGAGCGCCGCAGGCGGCATCGTGGCGAGCGCGGCCAGCATGCCCTCCATCGGGGCGCCAGTGGGAGTGCGCTGCAAAGCGTCCTGCACGAGGCGGGAGCGCGTCTGCTCGTCGAGCACGAGGAGCGATTGCGCGATGCGCGCGAGCGCGAGGTCGCGCATCGCAGGCTCAACGCCCGCCAGCGCTTCGGCCACAGGATCGTGCGGTGTGGCGGTGGCCGCAGTCTCGCGCCATCGTTCGCACGCGCCCGGGACGTGCTGTGCGACCTCGTCGAGCGGGGCGGAGACGAGGTCGACGCCTGCGAGCCCCTCGCCCTCGCTCGCTCTGAGAGAGACCTCGACGAGGGCCAGGTTCTGGGCGCCTGCGGCGACGAGCGCCGCGCGAGCGCCGCCGCTGGTGCGGACGTCCCGAGCGTCGCGCGAGAGGATCTCCACCAGCGATGCGACCTCCGCGGCCGTCACGCCGGGCGCGATGACGAGCTGCCCGACCTGCAGCGCGTGCAGCGATTCTGCGAGAGCCGCGGTCGCGGGACGCCCTTCGCCGACAGGGACGCCATCGAAGAGGAAGCGCTCGCGGTCCACTGCGAGCCGCACGGGCCCATCTGACGCCATCGCTGCGACAGCGCTGGACGCACGCCCTATGGCCTCCTCGCGCATCGGAGAGGATGGCGGATACAACCGCACTGCGCCTGCGGCAGACGCCAGCGCGCGCAGACCCTCTTCCATGAGCGCGATCTTCTCGCTGCCCGATGCTCGTGCCACGGCTCCTCCCGGGGTCTTCGCCCCGTATATCGGCTGCCGACCGTCCGACCTTGGCGACCTGCGTCACACGAGGCGCCTCGTCTACTGGACGATTGCTGCCGATATGCACATAGTAACCCTGGGATGCCCTGTCCGTACCCTCGGAGGAAGCATGGCGCTCCGTACCGATGCATACTACCGGCAGGTCGCCGAGCGTGCGGTGCGCGAGGCCGGTATCGAGGAGCCTCCCGTGCCGGTTGCCGCCGTGGCCGAACGCATGGGGGTTCCCATATTCCGAGCGGCATTCCCGTACTGGTTCACGGGCATGCTCGTGCACGAGGACGGCATGCCGCTCATCGTCCTGAACGCGACGAAGGACAGGGCCGTCCAGGACAGTGCTGTGGCGCACCTGCTCGGCCACATACTCATCCTCCTCGACGACGCGAGCGAGCGCTACCCCAAGGCGGACGCGGAGGGCCATCGGGCGGCAGACGTGGTCGCAGATGAGCTCACGCTGCCGGGCTTCATGGTGATCGAGCAGGCTGCCAAGTGGTTCAACGATTACCGCTACCTCGCGCGGCTTTTCGGCGTGACCGAGAAGCGCATGCTGGAGAAGATGCAGGCGCTCGGCCTCATCAAGCTGCGAGGGATCCTGTGGGACTACTAGCGGCGAGAGCCCGCGCGCTCGGGTGCGCTATCATCAGGCGGTCATCCCCGACGCGTGCAGAGCGGCAGGAGGTCTCATGAGAGCGTCGTACGCAGTGGGAGTCGACGTCGGCGGCACGAGGATCGCTGCAGGGCTCGTCGAACGGAAGGGCCGGATCCTCAGGGAGGCCCGGACGCTGACGCCGAAGAACGGGCCGTTCGCGATCGCTGACGCCATTATCGACTTGATCGACGAGGTGTCCGACGGCGTGCAGCGCGCGGAGATCGCCGGTGTCGGCATCGGCGTGCCAGCACAGGTCGACTTCGCGAAGCAGACCATCGAGTTCTGCACCAACCTGCCGCTTGCCGGCGTCGATGTCCGCTCGCTCGTGATGACGCGCGTCAAACACGACGTCGTGCTGGACAACGACGGGCACTGCGCTGGTATCGGCGAGTCGCAGTTCGGAGCGGCCAAGGGCGTGCGGGACTTCGTGATGATCACGCTCGGAACGGGCGTCGGCGGCGCGCTGTTCTTGTCGGGCGAGCCGTACCGCGGCGCGCGCGGGCTCGGCGGCGAGATCGGCCACATGGTGGTACGGCTCGACGGCCCGCAGTGTCCGTGCGGGGGGTACGGCCACCTGGAGGCGTATCTCGGGCGGCCCGCGCTTGCCGCTCGTGGACGTGAGGCGGCTCGGTCCTTTGCAGCGCAGACGATCCGCGACCTTGCAGGAGGCGACCCTGACGCGGTCACCGCAGAGAACGTCGTGGAAGCGGCGAAGCGCGGCGACGAGAGCGCCCGGGAGATCCTGTACGAGGCCGGTCACGTCCTCGGGCAGGCGCTCGTCGGCATCGTGAACCTCCTGAACCCGAAAGCCATCGTCATCGGCGGCGGCATCGGAGAGTCCGCTCCTCTGATCGTCGAGCAGGCCGCCAAGATCATCGGCGAGGAGGCCCTTGCAGGCCGGAGGGACGTGAGCGTGATCCGTGCCGCGCTCGGCAACGATGCAGGCGTGATGGGAGCTGCAGCGCTCGCATTCGACGAGCACGACAGCAGGGAGGCGTTGCACCGATGAGTGCAGCCAAGGTCTACTTCACGCCCGTCAGGACGGCGATGAAGCGCAGCCTCGTGACGCGTGCAGGCACGCTGCTCGAGCGCGCCGGCCTTGCCGACGCTGTGGCCGAGGGCGATCTCGTGGCCGTCAAGCTGCACTTCGGCGAGGCCGGGAACACTGGTTTCGTCCATCCGGTGTACCTCCGCGAGGTCGTGCGCCGTATCAAGGCCGTCGGGGGAAGACCGTTTCTGACAGACGCGAACACGCTTTATCGCGGCGAACGCGCGAACGCGGTCGACCACATCGAGTGCGCGCTGCACAACGGGTTCTCGTACGCGACGGTGGAGGCCCCGATCATCATCGCCGACGGCCTGGACGGCCGCGAGGCGGTGGATGTCCCGATCGAAGGGAAGCACTTCGACTCGGTGCGCATCGGCGCCGCGGCCGTGCATGCCGACGCGATGGTCGTGGTCACGCACGTGAAGGGGCACGAGGCCGCCGGGTTCGGCGGCGCGCTCAAGAACGTCGGCATGGGGCTCGGGTGCCGTTCGGCCAAGCAGCGCATGCACGCCGACTTCCGGCCCGAGGTCGAGGAGAGCGCGTGCCGGTCGTGCGGCAGGTGCGTGACGTGGTGCCCTGTCGGCGCGATCGCGCTCGGCCCCGATCGGGTGGCCGTCGTCGACTATGGTGTCTGCTACGGGTGCGGGGAGTGCGTCGCGGCGTGTCCCTACGGCGCCATCGCCACGCAGTGGAAGACGACGCCGGACGCGCTCCAGGAGAAGATCGCCGAGCACGCGGCGGGCGCGCTCAGGGGCAAGCGCGGGAAGGTGCTGTACCTGTCGTTCATCACGAACGTGTCGCCCGACTGCGACTGCTGGCACTTCTCCGATGCCGCGATCGTGCCCGACATCGGCGTGCTCGCCTCAGACGACATCGTCGCCATCGACCAAGCGGCCTACGACCTCGTGTCCAAGGCGCCTGGCCTCTCCGGCACGCGCGGCGAGTCGCTTGGCACGGGAGAGGACAAGTTCGCGGCGGTGAGCGGCGTCGACGGGACGCACGTGATGCGACACGCGGAGGCCCTCGGCCTGGGCACCAGGGCGTACGAACTCGTGACGGTGCAGTGACATTCCAGTACGCTTGACGCATGCAGGTCTGCCGGCGGGAGCAGGGGAGGCGGCATGGACTACTTCGACATCGTCAAGCGCGGGTTCAAGATCGCGTGGGAGCACAAGCATCTGTGGCTGCTCGGATTCTTCGCCGCCGGCGCGGCCAGCACCCCTGGCTCGAACGCGCGCATGATGTTCCAGGGCGGCGGAGACCAGGGTTCGACAGCCGAGCTGGAGCCGCTCGCCAGGTGGGCTGAGGCGAACGTCGGGCTGCTGGTTGTGGCAGCAGGGGTGCTCGTCGCGCTCATGTTCCTGATGTTCGTGCTGTCGGTCGCCGCTCACGGCGGGCTGGTGTGGGCCACCAACGAGGCGGCCGAGGGACGCCGCCCGCGGCTTCGTGAAGCGTGGGGGGCGGGCTTCCGTTGTTGGGGCCGGACGTTCATGATCGGGCTCAGCCTGTTCAGCCCGCTGGTCGTGCTCATCGTCGTGCTCTTCGCAGCCCTCTTCGTGCCGCTGGTCAGCGCCATCGAGCGGGTCCCGAATCCCGATGCAGCCGCCGGGATCGGGGTGGGGTCGTTCTTCTGCGGCCTGCCGCTGCTGGTGGTGCTGACAGCTGTCGCGAGCGTTCTCGTCGGGCTCCTGTTCATGCTGGCGCTTCGCTACGGCGTGCTCGACGACAGAGGATTCGGACAGTCCATACAGGCCGCGTGGCGCGACGTGTGGGGCAAGCGTGGTGCATGGGCGATGTGGGCGGTGATGCTCTTGCCCAGCTTCGTCTACGGTGCGGTCTTCGGGGTCGTCGGCCTGCTGCTAGTGGTGCCCGCGGCGTTCGCCATCTACGCGGGCCGAGTGATCACAGGAGCCGGCGTGATCGTGCTCGCCGCTCTCATCCTGGCCGTGCCGCAGGCTGCCTACGCGACCTTCACATCGGCAGCATGGACGATCTTCTTCCGCCGCATCACCGGGCGGGAGGCCGAGCCGCAGCGGACTCCGTCTGCGCACCCTGGACAGTCGACACCGGGAGGCGCGTCCTGGCAGCAGTCAAGCGAGCTGCTGCCGCCTCCTCCGCCCGCCCCGCCGGCAGCGCCGCCTGCGCCCGCTGAGAGCGCCGAGGGTCCGCAGACTGCACCGTCGGAGGCGCCTTCGGATGGCAGCTAGCGGCCAGACCGGCCGGCTGCTCGTCTGCGCAACGCCCATCGGCAACCTCGCGGACGTGACGCTCCGGGTGCTCGATGAGCTGCGCGAGGCCGACGTGTGCCTCGCTGAGGACACGCGCGTGACGAAGCGGCTGTTCGCTCGCTACGGCATCGACACGCCGCTGGAGCGCTTCGACGAGGCCACCGCCTCGGCGAAGACGCCGCGGGTGCTCGAGCGCATCGCGGCCGGCGAGACGGTCGCGCTCGTGTCCGACGCGGGCACACCGGGCATCTCCGATCCGGGGTCCCGGCTCGTGGCCGCGTGCATCGACGCGGAGCTTCCGGTCGACGTCCTGCCCGGCCCGTCTGCTGTCATCACGGCGCTCGTCGCGAGCGGCCTGCCCACGCACGCGTTCTTCTTCGGAGGCTTCTTCCCGCGCAAGCAGGGGGACCGCGTCCGTCTGCTCGCGTCGCTTCGCGACCTGGACGCGACGCTCGTGTTCTTCGAGTCGCCGCGCCGGCTCGCAAGCGCGCTGGCGGCGATTGCGGAGCAGATGCCCGGTCGTCGAGGCGCGGTCGCGCGGGAGCTCACGAAGGTGCACGCCGAGGTGGTGCGCGGCACCGTGGAGGAGCTTGCCGCGGCGTTCGCGTCCCGAGAGGTGAAAGGCGAGGTCGTCGTGCTCGTGGGTCCGCCCACCGGGGCGACGCAGGCCGTGAGCGACGAGGACCTGGCTTTCGAGGTCGAACAGATGATGCGCGGCGGTTCGAGCAGGAGCGACGCGATCAAGCGCGTCGCGCAGATACGAGGCGTACCGAAGTCGCGCGTGTACGACGCCGCGCATCGAGCGAAAGAAGCGCGAAAAGAAGCGGAGCGCTAGAGCTTCTTCACCTCAGCGACGCACGACGCGCAGATTGCGCGCCCTTTGACGTACGAGACGTTCTTCTGGCTTCCGCAGATCGCGCACGCATCACGGTACTTCGTCAAGACGATGCGGTCGCCCTCAAGCGAGATCGACAGCGGGTCTTTGACGTTGATGCCGAGCACGCGGCGCATCTCCATCGGAATCACGATGCGCCCAAGAGCATCGACTCTGCGGACGATTCCAGTGTCGCTCATCGGTCCGTCCTCCTGCTCGCGATGGCCTTGCCGGGGTGCGCTATCATTAGTGGTTCAGGAAGCCCTGCATTTCCATGAATGCCCAAGCATAGCCCATCGCAAACACGCGGATGGGCGGAGGCGGGGCGATGGACGATCCGGTCGGAGAGACGACGGGTGGCTGATGGACACCAAGCCGAGCTTCTACATCACGACGCCGATCTACTACGTGAACGCTGAACCGCACCTCGGGACGGCGTATACGACGATCGCAGCGGACGCGCTCGCGCGGTACAGGCGCATGACCGGGCACGAGGTCTTCTTCCTCACCGGTCTCGATGAGCACGGCCAGAAGATCGCGCAGGCGGCCCAGGCGGCAGGCATGGACCCGCAGTCGTGGGTCGATTCGATCGCCCCGAAGTTCCTCGACACCTGGCGGATGCTCGAGATCAGCAACGACGACTTCATCCGCACCACCGAGCCGCGGCACACGCGCGGCGTGCAGGCGTTCTGGCAGGAACTGTACCGGCGCGGCGAGATCTACCAGGGGCACTACGAAGGCTGGTACTGCGTTCCAGACGAGACCTACTGGAGCGAGGAGGAGCTCGTCGACGGGAAGTGCCCCCAGTGCGGGCGCGATGTGCAGTTCGTGCGCGAGGACAACTGGTTCTTCCGGCTTTCCGCCTACCAAGAGCGTCTGCTCGAGTTCTACGAGCGGCGCGAGGCCGAGGGCCGGCCGTTCATACAGCCGGAGACCCGGCGCAACGAGGTCGTCTCCTTCGTGAAAGGCGGGCTCAAGGACCTCTCCATCTCCCGCACGACGTTCTCGTGGGGTGTTCCGCTGCCCTTCGCGCCGGACCACGTGACGTACGTGTGGATCGACGCGCTTCTCAACTACATCACCGCGCTCGGCTACGGGAGCGACGACCGCGCGAAGTTCGAGCGGTTCTGGCCTGCCGACTACCACTTCGTGGGCAAGGACATCATCCGCTTCCACTGCGTCATCTGGCCCGCGATGCTCATGGCTGCAGGCATCGAGCCGCCCAAGACGGTGTTCGCGCACGGCTTCCTGCTCGCCAAGGGCGAGAAGATGAGCAAGTCGAAGGGCAACGTGCAGACGCCCGCCTCGCTTGTGGAGAAGTTCGGCGTCGACGCGTACCGGTACTACTTCTTGCGCGACGTGGTGTTCGGCCAGGACGGATCCATCTCGATGGAGTCCATGGTGCAGCGGTACAACGGCGACCTCGCCAACGACTGGGGCAACCTCGTTTCTCGCCTACTGAACATGACCGAGAAGTATCTCGGTGGCCGCACGCCGGCCGCTCCCGAGCATACGGAGGAGGCCGAATCTGAGCTCCCCGCGATCGCCGGCGCGCTTCCAGGCCGCTACGAAGCGGCGATGCAGCGGCTCGACTACGCGGCCGCGCTCGAGGCGACGTGGGACCTCATCAAGGCCGCGAACCGCTATATCGAGACGCAGGCGCCATGGAACGCTGCCAAGTCCGGTGATGAGGTGCGCGTCGCAGCCATCCTGTACAACGCGCTCGAAGCGGTGCGGATCGCTGCGCTGTTCTGCGCACCGGTGATGCCGAAGACCTCAGCGGAGGTCTGGCGGCGCCTCGGTCTTGGCGATGTCACGGCGGTGCGCGACCTCGCGTCCGAAGCGGCCTGGGGCGGGCTTCCGGCCGGGCTCGCGGTGACGAAGGGCGAGCCGCTGTTCCCGCGCATCTACGAGGAGTGACAGATGGGCGAGCGGCCCATCGACTACGCGGCGCTCGCGCTCGGCACCCCGGTCGCAGACGCGCACGCGCACCTCGACATGCTGGATGACCCCGCAGGCGCGCTCGCGAACGCGGCTTTCGCAGGTGTCGGTCTCATCGCGACCGTCGTCGACTTGAGCGAGGACCGTCGCACGTTCGACGAGCTCGAAGCGTGGCGGGCTGAGGCGGCCGAGCGGCTGCGGGCGGTCGGTGCCGCGGCGGCGGTTCCCGAGGTGCGCGTCGTCGCAGGCGTGCATCCGCACAACGCGAGCGCGGCCGCCGATCTCGAGGCCGACTTGTTCGAGCTGGCCAGGTCCGGTCATGTGGTTGCGCTCGGCGAGCTCGGGTTGGACTACCACTACGACCACTCGCCTCGCGACGTCCAGCGTGCCGCGTTCGAGCGGCAGCTTGGGATGGCGCACGAGACCGGTCTGCCGGTGATCGTGCACCTGCGCGAGTCGCACGACGACGGGCATGCGATGCTCTCGAGCGTGGGGGTCCCGGAGGCGGGCTGCGTGATCCACTGCTTCACCGAAGATGTGGCCACGGCGGAGCGCTTCTTGGAACTCGGGTGTTGGATCTCGTTCGCAGGCGTCACGACCTTCAAGAAGGCCGACAAGGTAAGGGAAGCGGCGGCGGTCGTGCCCGTCGAGCGCCTGCTCGTCGAGACCGACTGCCCCTTCCTCGCGCCCGAGCCGTTCCGCGGCCGCACGAACGAGCCCGCGCTCGTCACGCAGGTCGTGCGGGTCGTTGCAGCGGCCCGCGGCGTGCAGCCTGAGGCCGTCGCGAACGCCGTCTACGCGAATGCTGCGCGGCTGTTCAAGGCCGAGGGGGCGTCATGAGCGCTCCGGTGCTCATCGGGCTTGCCGGAAGCCCTCGGGCAGGCGGGAACAGCGACCGGCTGCTCGACGCGTTCCTTGAAGCCGCGGCCTCATCAGGGCTGGCCACGGAGCGGATCGCTGCGCGCGACCTGCGATTCGCGTACTGCGACGGGTGCGGTGCGTGCGCTTTCACGGGGGCGTGCGTGCACGAGGACGACGCATCCGATCTCCTTGCGCGTATCGCTCGTGCGGACGCGTTCGTCATCGCGAGCCCCGTGTACTTCGCCGGGGTTCCGGCTGTGCTGAAAGGCGTGCTCGATCGGATGCAACCGTGCTGGGCGAAGACCTACCGGCTCGGCCAACCGCGCAGTCCCAAACGGCCGGGAGGCTTCTTGCTGGTGGGCGCTGGCGGCGACCCGTTCGGAACGCAGGGCGCCGAGGCCACGCTCGCAAGCGTGCTCCAGGTGTGCGGCTTCGCCGTCGAGGTGCGCGAGCGGTTCATAGGCCTTGACGCCCCAGACGACCTCGGCCACGCCCCAGAGATGGTCGAGCGCGCTCGCGCCGCCGGTCGCGCGCTGGCCGCGCGCGTGCTCCGGGGGACCGCCGGAACCGCGTAGCAGGCCGCTTCTCGGAAACACACGACCGGAAAGCGGGGTCGTTCGACGGGGCGCCGTGTTCCGCTATAATGGCCGAGTGTCCGTTCCGTTGACGGACCGTAATGCAGCCGACACGAAAGGGTTCTATGGGCAAGCCGGGCAAGCCGGCCCATCACCTGAAGACCCCGTCAGTCGTCATAGCACTCATTGCAGTCCTCGTCGTACCACTGATCACAACCGGGTTCGCCTGGGCCAGGCGTGGAGCGACCGTCTTCGTCGACGGCGATCCGATATACCTGAGGACGAGCGCATCGACCATCCGGGAGCTGCTCGAAGAGGCAGATATCCCCGTGGACGAGAACGATGTGGTGTCTCCGGGGCTCAGCGAGACCGTCTCGGACGGCATCACGGTCGTCGTCCGTCACGCCCATGCCGTCACGATCGACTGCAACGGCGAGCAGCTTCCCCTCGACGTCGTCGGTACGAACGTGGCCGACGCGCTGGTCGCGGCGGGGCTGGATCCCTCGATAGGTCTTGAGGTCGTTCCTGACGTCGACACACCGCTCGAAGACGGGATGACCATCACCGCGCGCGACGTGTTCGTCCGCCTGCGTCAAGAAGAGGTGTCGGTTCCGTTCGACACCATCGAGCGCGAGGACGCGAGCCTCCCGCAGGGCGTCCGCAAGGTCATCGCGGAGGGCGCTCCCGGTCGAGCGATCCGGCTGTACGAAGTGTTGGTCGTCGGCGACGTCGAGCGGGCGAAGTACGTTCGCGGTGAGACGGTGGTTGTCGAGCCGACGCCGCGTGTCGTGCTCGTCGGGACGAAAAAGCCGAAGCGGCGGCCGTCCATCGTGGCGATAGCCCCGGTGGCGCCCGCCACGCGGTCTGCGAAGCCTCCCATCGACGGAAGCAGGATCGCCGTCGTCTCCACCGCGTACACGCCCTGGGACGCCGGCTGCGGCGGACTTCGCGTCATCGAGCGGAGGCTCCGCGCGTACGACGTCCCGGACGGTTGGGGCATCGTGGCGGTGGATCCGAAGGTGATCCCGCTCGGCACGAAGCTGTACGTGCCTGGGTACGGGTACGCGGTCGCGGCCGATACGGGCGGCGCGATCAAGGGCGCTCGCATCGACGTCTGCTTCTGGAAGGGCGGTCAGAGCGCCGCGCTCAAAGCAGCGCGCGCCTGGGGCCGCCGCAGCGTCACCATCACCATCCTCGAGTAGGGCGGCATGCCGTTCTCCTCGCTGGCTTCGCCGTCAGCCACGATCGCGGTGCTGCAGCGCCACGGTCTGGCCACACGCAAGCGCCTCGGACAGCACTTCTTGATCGACGACAACGTCGTCGGGCGGATCCTCGAGCTTGCCGCGCTCACCGGCGAAGAGCGAGTGCTCGAGGTCGGCCCTGGCATCGGGACGCTCACGTGCGCGCTCGCGGCGCGGACGCGCAGCGTGGTCGCCATCGAGCGGGACGAGGCGCTCGCCCCTGCTCTGCGCGAGATCGAGCAGACGTGGCCGAACGTCCGGGTGGTGTATGCCGATGCGGTCCAGGTCGCAGCAGAGATGTTGGCTGACGTGTCGGGAGCCCTCCCGGACGTGATGGTGGCGAACCTTCCGTACTCGGTAGCTGCAACAGTGGTGCTCCGCTTCTTCAGCGAGGTGGAATCGCTGGAATCTGTGACCGTGATGGTGCAAGCGGAAGTTGCGGACCGGATGGCGGCCGCACCTGGGACGAGGTCGTATGGCGCGTACACGGTGAAGCTCCACCTGCACGCGAGACCTGCGGGCCGGTTCGCGGTGCCGCGTGCGTGCTTCCTGCCGCCCCCGCGGGTCGACTCGGCCGTGATTCGGCTTGACCGCGTGCGCGCGTGGTCGGCCGACGATGTCGCCATCGGCTGTGCCGCAGCAGAGGCCGCCTTCTCGCAGCGGCGCAAGACCGTCCGCAACGCCATCGCTGGGTGGCTCGGCACTCCCCCCGATGCAGTCGTCGAGGCGTTGGTGGCCGAGGGCCTCGATCCGCTTGCACGCGCCGAGACGTTCCCGCCGGAGGCGTTCGTCCGGATGGGCCGGACGCTGCGGCTTCACGGCCTCTTACCTTGAGTTTTCCAGCCGATTATGGTAAGGTTACCTCCACTTGAGGAGGAGTCTCATGGAGTCTATGAACCAGCTCGAGGTCGTGGGGCGGATCAAGAGCGATCTCGAGAACCTCACCGGCCAGCGCGTCCGTCTCAAGGCGAACATGGGCCGCTCAAAGGTGTTCGAGCGCGAGGCCACGCTGGAGCAGACGCATCCGAGCCTGTTCGTCTTGCGGATCGACGAGAAGCGCGGAAGAACGGCTCGCGTCTCCTACAGCTACGTGGAC
Source organism: Parvivirga hydrogeniphila (assembly GCF_023371205.1). Classification (NCBI taxonomy): domain Bacteria; kingdom Bacillati; phylum Actinomycetota; class Coriobacteriia; order Anaerosomatales; family Anaerosomataceae; genus Parvivirga; species Parvivirga hydrogeniphila. The sequence continues at coordinate 498,492 of NZ_JAMCCO010000002.1, read as the reverse complement.
ATCCTCACCGGCACCGTTGAGCTCACGCACTGCGAGACGGGCGAGTGCCTCTTCCCTTGGATGAACTGAGGGCTTCGGCCGCATCGGGCCGGCCTGATCTTCGGAAGGCGTTCTGTGCCTGAGCGGGTCGCACTCGTCGCTCCTGCCAAGGTGAACCTGTACCTGGCCGTCGGGGCGCGCACTGACGACGGGTACCACGAGCTCGTCACCGTGTTCCAGGCGCTGGACGACCGGCTCTCGGACACCGTCGAGGTCGAAGCGGCCGATCGCTTCTCGATCGAGATGCGCCCTGACGCAGGAGTGCCTCCATCAGAGAACCTCGCGCTGAAGGCTGCCAAGATGCTTTCGGAGGCCACGGGCGCCTCCTTGCCTGTGCGCATCGCCATCGAGAAGCGCATCCCCGCCGGGGGCGGCCTCGGGGGCGCCAGCGCGGACGCGGCCGCCGTGCTCGTGGGCGCGAGCGTGCTGTGGGGCGTCGACCCGAGAAGCGAGGTCGTGCTCCGCTGCGCGCGCTCGCTCGGTGCGGACGTGCCGTTCTTCCTTGGAGGCGGGACGGCGCTGTACGCAGGCAAAGGCGACGTGCGCGTGCGTGACCTTCCGACTCCTGAGATGCACCTGGTCGTGATCACCGCTGGCGAGCCAGTTCCGACCGGGGCCGCGTACGCACTCCACGACCGGCTCCTGAGCCCGCCGGCCCCGGGTCCCGAGCCGCTTCTGCGCGCTCTTCAGGCAGGCGACGTTCAAGGAGCGGCCGGGTTGCTTCACAACGACCTTGCCGAGGCCGCAAAGGCGCTCGTGCCGAGCGTCGGCGAGGTCGAGGCGTGGTTGTCCTCGCTGCCCGGCGTGCTCGGGGCTGCGGTCACCGGGAGCGGATCGTGCGTCTTCGGGCTGTGCGCGTCTGCGGTCGCGGCGGAGCGCGTCGAGAGCGACGCCCGCGCGGCCGGCTGGTGGGCGCGCTCGTGCGGAGCCTCGCCTGAAGGCGTGCGTGTGGTCTCGACCGTGTGAGCCGTATCTCAAACATGCAGGGATTCTCCCTGAGCCGGCGAAACTCGTTGTGTAGGGGCCATGCAAAGGGAGATCGCATGAGAGTCACGAAGGTCACGCTGCGTCCTGTCGCGATGAACAAGGTGTGCGCCATCGCGAGCATCGTCATCGATGACGAGTTCGTCATCCACGACCTGAGGGTGGTCAACGGCGACAAGGGGCTCTTCGTCGCGATGCCGTCCCGGAAACTGCCGAGCGGGGAGTTCCGCGACATCTGCCATCCGATCAACACGGAGACCCGGCAGATGATCCAAGACGCAGTGCTCCAGCAGTTCGCAGCCGAAGGCGGCATCGAGGCCTTCCGGGCCGCCGCGCAGGCGCTCGAGAGCGTGAGCTGAGCCACGGCTCCGGCCTGGCCGTGTGGTATACTCCGTGCGCTCGCCATGCGCGCGCAGATGCGCGCTCGCGCAAGCGCTGGGGCGTAGCCAAGCGGCAAGGCAGGGGACTTTGGATCCTCGATCGTAGGTTCGAATCCTACCGCCCCAGCCAGCTGGCTTCATCGTCGGACCCACACGGAAGGTGCGAATGGGCGCGTCGGCTCTGATCCTCGCCGCAGGCGAGGGCACACGGATGCGGTCCCGTCTCCCTAAGGTCGCGCACGAGATCCTGGGCGTTCCTCTGGTGCGGTACGTGGTCGAGGCGGCCCGGGGCGGCGGATGCGATCCTGTCGTGGTCGTCACCGGTCACGGCGCTGAGGTGGTCGAGCCGCTGCTGGAAGACGTGACGACCGTCCGCCAGGAACGGCAGCTCGGTACCGGCCATGCGGTGCAGTGTGCGGAGGCCGCTTTCGCCGGCGCCGACGGCTCGCTCGTCGTGCTCTCGGGCGACTCGCCGCTCATCACAGCAGACACCGTGCGTGCTTTGGTGGCCGCTCGCGAATCGTCGGGAGCGGCGGCCGCGGTGCTCACGGCGGTGCTGGAGGACCCAGCGGGTTACGGGCGCATCGTGCGCGACGAGTCGGGCGGGCTTTCGCGCATCGTCGAGGAGAAGGATGCGAGCGACGAGGAACGCGCGATCCGCGAGGTGAACACGGGCTTCTACTGCTTCGACGCCCGCGTCCTGTTCGAGCACGTCCACAAGCTCGACAACGCGAACGCCCAGGGGGAGTTCTACCTCACCGACGTCCTTGAGCTGCTCCGCCGCGAAGACCTGCCGGTGGTGGCGATGGCGGCTGCCGATCCGCTCGAGACGCTCGGCATCAATACCCGCGTCCAGCTTGCGGAGGCCGCGAAGGTCATGCAGCGCCGCATCAACCGCGCGCACATGCTCGCTGGCGTGACCATGACCGACCCGGACCTCGTGTGGATCGGCCCGCGCGTGACGCTGGCGCGGGACGTGACGCTCGAGCCGATGACCTTCCTGCTGGGCGAGACGACTGTGAGCGAGGGCTGCGCCATCGGCCCAGACACCCGGATCGTCGACTCGGTGGTCGGCCCGGACGCCGTGGTGGACAGCTCCATCGTCACAGGCTCGTGCGTGTGCGAGGGCGCGCGCATCGGTCCGCGTGCCTATCTGCGGCCAGGCACGGTCGTGCGACCGGGCGCGAAGGTGGGCACGAGCGTCGAGATCAAGAACTCCATCGTGGGCGAGAGGAGCAAGGTGCCACACCTCTCGTACATCGGCGATGCCGAGATCGGCGTCGGTGTGAACGTCGGCGCGGGTACGATAACGTGTAACTACGATGGCCGCTCGAAGCACCGGACCGTCATCGAAGACGGGGCGTTCATCGGCTCGGACACGATGCTCGTGGCGCCGGTCCGCATCGGCGCAGGAGCCGTCACGGGAGCGGGCAGCGCGATCACCCGCGACGTTCCGGCCGACGCGCTTGCGGTGGAGCGGTCGGAGCAGCGCGTGATCGACGGTTGGGCGAAGCGCAGGCGTGAGCAGAGCGACGACGAATAGGAGCGGACGCTGATGGGCGAGAGCGGCAAGCGGATGATGGTGTTCTCGGGCACCCACAACAGGGAGCTCGCAGAAGGCATCGTCAAGCACCTCGGAATCGAGCTCGGCAACATCAAGATATCGAAGTTCGCCAACGGCGAGATCTACGTGCGCTACCTCGAGAGCGTGCGCGGAGCCGACGTCTTTCTCGTGCAGTCGATGTGCCAGCCCGTGAACGCGTCGATCATGGAGCTGCTCATCATGGTGGACGCCGCGAAGCGTGCGAGCGCACGCACGATCACGGCCGTCATCCCACACTACGCGTACGCCCGGCAGGACAAGAAGTCGGCGGCCCGCGAGCCCATCACCGCGAAGCTCGTGGCGGACCTGCTCACGGTCGCTGGCGTCGATCGCGTCATCGCGATGGACCTGCACCAGGGGCAGATCCAAGGCTTCTTCAATCAGCCGGTGAACCACCTCACGGCGCTGCCGATCCTCGCCGACTACTTCGAGAGCCTGAATCTGGAGAACCTGACGATCGTCTCTCCGGACGTAGGCCGTGTGAAGGTATGCAAGAAGCTCGCCGACATGCTCGGTGCGTCGCTCGCCATCATGCACAAGGGTCGTCCAGAGCACAACGTCGCCGAAATCACGCACGTCATCGGAGAAGTCGAGGGCAAGACCTGCATCATCGCCGACGACATGATCGACACGGCTGGCTCGGTCACCGAAGGCGCTCGCGCTCTCGTGAACAAAGGGGCGGTGGCGGTGTACGTCGCCGCGACGCACGGCATCTTCTCGCCGCCTGCGTACGACCGCATCGATTCTGCGCCGATCCAAGAAGTTGTGGTGACCAACACCATGCCGGTTCCCGAGGAGCGTCGCCACGGCAAGATCCGGGTGCTGTCGGTGGCGCCTCTGTTCGCTCACGCCATCCAGAACGTATACAACGACGAGTCGGTGTCGGAGCTGTTCGATCCCGATTTCCAGCTGTAGCAGCCACGCGGTTGCGATGATACGAGGAGGTTGTCGGAGACATGACTGAGACCATCGAGATCGCTGCTGAGTCGCGCACCAGGATCGGCAAGAGCGCCAAAGCACTTGCGCGGGAAGGCAAGCTCCCCGCGGTGCTGTACGGCACCAGCGTCGGTTCCAAGCCGATCCAGCTCGATCGGCACGACTTCGAGCAGATCGCGTCCCGTGAGGCCGTGACCGCGACGCTCTTCAAGCTGTCTGTGGACGGCCACAAGCCGGTCAATGCGATGATCAAAGAGATCGCTCACGATCCGGTGAAAGGCACGCTCCTGCACGTCGACTTCTGGGCGATCAAGATGAACCAGCCGGTCACCACCGTGGTGCCGCTGAACTTCATCGGTCCCTCAGCAGGCGAGAAGGCTGGCGGCGTCATGCTGCACGAGCTTCGCGAAGTCCACATCGAGGCGCTTCCTGCCGATCTGCCTGAGCACGTCGACGTCGACACCACGGGGCTCGAGGTGGGCGACTCGCTGCACGTGCGCGACCTGCAGCCGCCCGCAGGCGTGACCATCCTGGACGACCCCGAAGGGATCGTCTGCTCGGTCACCACGCCGCAGAAGGGCGTCGAGGCCGAGGAAGAGGCAGCTGCGGAGGCCGCCGAGCCCGAGGTCATCGGCAAGGCCGCGGAAGAGGAGTAGCGCCGCCAGATGGCTCGCCTCATCGTGGGGCTGGGAAACCCTGGCGAGGAGTACGCGCGCACACGGCACAACGCGGGCTTCATGGTGGTCGACCTGCTCGCCGAGAACCTGGGCGTGTCGTACTGGCGTGAGGAGTGCGGCGCGCGCGTGGGCGTGGTGCGGCTCGACGACCGCGAGCTCATCCTTGCGAAGCCGCAAACGTACATGAACCGCTCGGGCAGCGCCGTGAAGCGGCTGCTCGAGCGGTACGACGCCACGGTCGCAGACACGATCGTGGTCCACGACGATCTCGATCTGCCCGAAGCGGTCGTGCGCGTGAAGCGCGGCGGTGGCCACGGCGGCCACAACGGGCTGCGGTCGATCGTCGAGACGATCGGCACGGGCGAATTCGTGCGCGTCCGTCTGGGCATCGGGAGGCCTCCGGGACGTCAAGACCCGGCGGATTTCGTGCTGGAGCCCATGCGTGGCGACGCAGCTGAACGCATCGCAGGAGCGGTGCCGCACGCTGCGGCTGCCGTGATGTACGTCGTCGAGCACGGCCCGGAAGCGGCCATGCAGGAGTTCAACGGCTCGTAGCCGCGCCGAGCGGCTCCTCTAGCGCAGGTACGGCATGGGGTCGACCGGAGTGCCGTTGATGCGCACCTCGAAGTGCAGGTGCGGACCGGTGGACAGCCCGGTGCTTCCGACGGCTCCGATCGCCTGGCCCTTGGTCACGCGGTCACCGACGCCCACGCGGAACGAGCCGCTCCGCTGGTGCGCGTACAGCGTCGCGACACCGTCTCCGTGGTCGATGATGATGGTGTTGCCGTAGCCGCCCCGGTACCCGGCGTAGATCACCGTGCCTCCGCCCGCGGCCACGATGGTGGCGCCGTCGATGGAGCGCGGCGGGTCGAGGTCCCGCCCGATGTCGATGCCGGTGTGGAGCTTCCGGACGCCGAGGATCGGGTGGATCCGGTATCCGAAGGGCGACGAGATGCGGTAGAAGCCCGGAACCGGCCACGCCATCACGCCGGCGAATCGGCCTGAGCCGTGGCCGTAGAGCTCGGCGGCGATGCGCTGGGACTCGGCCTCCTCTTCCTCCGCGAGCTTGCGCAGCCGCTCGGCCTCCGCCTTGTTCTTCGCCATCAGGTCGGCCTTCTGGCGCTTGACGGCCTCTTGTTCAGCGAGGCGAGCCCGGTGCTGCGCGCGGAGGTCGCGCAGCCGCTTCTCCTCCGCAGCGGCTTCTTTCCGCTTGAGGTCGACCGCTTCGAGCGTGCGTGCGAGCTCGGTCTTCGCGGCCTCCAACCGGTGCTGCGTGTCTTCGAGCTCGGCAGCTGTCTGCTGGTTGTCGCGGATCACGCGCTCGACGAGGGAGGTCCTGGCAAGAAGGTCCTCGATGCTTTGTGCGTCGAGCAGGAACTGCACGAAGAACAGCTCGCCTTGCTTGTAGGTCTCCTGGAGCCGTTGCGCGAGGAGCGCGCTCGTGCGGTCGTACTCGGCCTGCACGGACGCGATCTCGGACTCTTTGGCCGCAACCTGCGTGCGCAAGTCCGTGACTTCGGCGTTCAGGCGGTTCGTGCGCTCAGTCGCACGCTCGATGTCATCGGCGAGCCCAGCGATGTCGGCCTCAATCCTGGCCATGCGCTCTTCGAGCCCGTCGATCTGGCTCGCGAGGTCTTTCGCGCGCGCCTCGGCCGCGGCTGCTGCTTTGCGCGCCTCTTCAGCGGCCTTCTGGTGCGCCTCCAGGTCGTCTTTCGTGTACGCGTGCGCGAGAGGAGAAGCCGTCAGCGTCGCAAGGAGTGACAGGACGACGAGCGAGATGAAAGCGCGTCTGTGTCTCATGCTGCATCTCCTCCGGGGGGAGGTCGTGTCCGTCCGCCGGAAGGCGCTCCGCTGGGATTCTAGCAGCGTGGGGCATATACTGCAAACGAGGCGCGCAGCGCCAGGAGGGACACCGAGAGAAGGGGAGCGCCATGTCAGACGAAGTCAACCAGGTTCCCGGGCCGTCCGCTGAGGGCCGTCCAGGCCCCGAGAGCGACACGAGCAAGATCCTCGCGGTCCTCGGCTATTTGACGGGCATCGTGGCGATCATCGCGATCCTCATCGAGCCGTACAAGAACGAGAAGTGGCTGCGGCTCCACGCGGTCCAGGCGCTCGGCCTTGCCGTTGTGGGGATCGTCGCGCAGATCGTCTTGGCCATACCGGTCATCGGCTGGATCGCCGGTCCGCTCGTCAGCCTCGCGGTGCTCGTGTTCGCTATCCTCGGCATCATCAAGGCGTGGCAGGGCGAGTACTACGAGATGCCCGTCATCTACGACCTCGTGAAGCAGTTCGTCTAAGGCGTGTCCGCGCTGCGGATCGTCACGCCCGAGGAGGCTGCGCCGTCGTGCGTCGCGACACGGCCGGAAGCGTCGATGAGCCAGACCGAGACGGAGCGCTCGCGTGCGTAGGCGAGCGCTCCGCGCGCTCCTCGGACGAACAGTGCGGTCGACAGGATGTCGCTTGCAAGGCCCGAGAGCCTGCCTGCTACGGTGAGCGACTGAAGGCCGTGGGCGGGCTGTCCCGTCCTCGGGTCGAGGACGTGGTGGTACCGCATGCCGTCGCGTTCGAAGAACTGCTGGTAGTCGCCGGACGTTGACAGCGCGCCGTCGCCCGCCCATTCAGCGACCGCCATCACCTCGCCGGTCGCGCGCGGATGTTCGACCCCGATCCGCCACGGCGTTCCGTCAGGCTTGGTCCCCAGAGTGACGGTCGTGCTGCCTGCCGTGACGATCGCGGCGCGCACGCCACGCGCGCGCAGGGCGTCGCGTGCGCGGTCGAGCGCGAGCCCCTTGGCCGCTCCGCCGAAGTCGAACCCAGGCGCGAGCGGACCGTCGGGATCGAGGCGGGGATCGGCGACGGGCAGCCTGCCGAAGGTCGCGGTCGCAGACGTCGGGCGCGAGAACCGCTGGGCGGCAGCGACCGCGAGCGCGAGGTCGTCTGGCGAGGGAACCGCAGGCGTCGAGTCGAAGCCATAGAGGCGCACCACGGACAGGAGCGTGGGCGAGAACGCGTCACCCACGCCGAGCCGTTCGACCTCGTCCAGCACTTCGACGGCCTCGTCTGGCAGCTCCTGCACGGCGTACGGGCGGGCGTTGAAGGAGGCGATCGTCGAGGTGGCGCTGTACGCGTCCAGCGCGTGCTCCACTTCAGCGATGGCGCCGAAGGCCGCGTCGATCGCGTCGCGCGTCGCGCGCTCGTCGGCGCCGTACGCCTCAACGGTGACGATGGTTCCGAGGGCGGGTCTCGTCTCACGGACGGAAGACGGTGCCGGCGCGCAGGCGGCCCCGCTTGCGGCGACAAGGGCGGTCACGAGCACCGCAAGCGCTCGCCGTGCGTTCCGTGATCTCACGCGTGCCCACCTCCCGTCGACCGTTGCGAGTATATACTGGTCAGCACCGATCCATCGGAAGACTGGGAGAGCGATGTTCCCGATAGTGCACAAGCGCCAGCTGTCCGAGTCCGTCTTCGAGATGGGCGTCGAGGCGCCGCAGATCGCGCGCAAGGTGCGTGCAGGACAGTTCCTGATGCTGCGCGTGGCCGAGGGGGGCGAGCGCATCCCGCTCACCTTCAGCGACTGGTCGGTCGAGGAGGGCTGGATCCGCTTCATCTTCATGCGCGTGGGCAAGACCACGCACCTGCTGTCGCACATGGAGCCCGGCGAGGCGCTCGCTGACGTCGTCGGGCCGCTCGGAACCCCCACGCACGTGGAGGGCCTCGGGCGGGTCGCGGTGGTCGGCGGCGGGGTCGGCACCGCGGTGGCCTATCCGGTCGCGCGCGCGATGCTGGAAGCGGGTAACGAGGTCACGGTCATCGTCGGCGCTCGCACCAAAGACCTCCTCATCCTGATCGACGAGTTCGAAGAGATGCCCTTGAAGGACCTCATCGTCGTCACCGACGACGGGTCGGCGGGCGAGAAGGGGCTCGTCACCGCGCCGCTCGCGCGGCTGTGCCAAGCGGGAGCGATCGACCACGCGATGGCGATCGGGCCGGCGATCATGATGAAGTTCTGCGCCCAGACCGCCAAGGAGCACGGAGTCCCGTGCATGGTGTCGCTCAACCCCATCATGGTCGACGGGACGGGCATGTGCGGCGCCTGCCGTGTGACAGTGGGCGGCGAGACGAAGTTCGGGTGCGTCGACGGGCCCGACTTCGACGGGCACCTCGTGGACTTCGAGGAGCTGATGAGCCGTCAGCGCGTCTATTCGGACATGGAGCGCGAGGCGGACGCCGAGTACAGCAAGGAGTGCCGATGCCACCTGTAGATGCGAGCGGTCGCAGGCGCCCGTCACGCGCACCGCGCACGCCGATGCCGGAGCGCGACCCCATCGAGCGCGCGCGCGATTTCGAGGAAGTTGCGCTCGGATATAGCGAAGAGCAGGCGCTCGCTGAGGCGGACCGCTGCTTGCAGTGCGCCAATCCGACATGCATCGCCGGGTGTCCGGTCAACATCGACATCAAGTCGTTCATCGCGCGGATCCTCGAGCGTGACTATGCGGGCGGCGTAGCGGTCATCAAGGAGCGCAACGCGCTTCCCGCGGTGTGCGGTCGCGTCTGTCCGCAAGAGGAGCAGTGCGAGGCGGCGTGCGTGCTCGCGCGCAAGGGCGAGCCGGTGGCGATCGGGCGGCTCGAGCGCTTCTTGGGCGACTTCGATCTCGCCTGCGACCTCGAGCACCGGTGCCAGCCGGAGGTCGGGCCGGACAGCGGGTACAAGGTGGCGGTCATCGGCTCGGGTCCCGCCGGCCTCGCGTGCGCGGGCGAGCTTCGGCGCTTCGGACACGCCGTGACGGTGTTCGAGTCGCTGCACGCGCCAGGAGGCGTGCTCACGTACGGCATCCCAGAGTTCCGGCTCCCGAAGACGATCGTGGCCGCGGAGATCGAGGCGCTCGCGATGATGGGTGTCGAGCTCGTCACCGACGCGGTCATCGGCGCCACCTACACGCTCGACGAGCTCATGGGCGAGCAGGGCTTCGACGCCGTCTTCATCGGCGTCGGGGCCGGCCTGCCGGTGTTCCTCGGCGTTCCGGGCGAGAACTTGAACGGGGTGTACTCGGCCAACGAGTTCCTTACGCGCGTGAACCTCATGCGCGCCTACGAGTTCCCGAAGGCCGACACGCCGGTGAGGCGCGGCAGGAAGGTCGCAGTGGTAGGCGGCGGCAATGTCGCGATGGACGCCGCGCGCACGGCCAAGCGGCTGGGCGCCGAGCAGGTGTTCTTGGTCTATCGCCGCTCTGAAGAGGAGATGCCGGCGCGCCGCGAAGAGGTGCATCACGCACGCGAGGAAGGTATCGAGTTCAAGATGCTGTGCTCGCCGCAGGAGATCGTCGGCAAGGACGGCTGGGTCACGGGCATGGTGGTGACCGACATGCAGCTCGGAGAGCCTGATGCGAGCGGCCGTCGCTCGCCGGTGTGCGTCGTCGGCTCGGAGCACACGATCGAGTGCGACACCGTCATCGTGGCGGTGGGCACGCGCGCGAACCCGCTGCTCACCAAGGCGACGCCTGGGCTCGAGGTCTCATCGCGCGGCTACGTCCTCACCGACGACGAAGGCGCGACGAGCCTCCCTGGCGTGTTCGCGGGCGGCGACATCGTGACGGGGTCGGCGACCGTCATCCTCGCGATGGGAGCAGGCAAGCGGGCGGCGCGCGCCATCGACCGGTACCTGCGGGAGCGCGGCTAGCGGCCATCGTGCGACGTGCGGTATACTCGCCGCACGGCGGGCGCGCTCGTCGGTGTCTTCTGGGGGATGAGCGGCCTGAACGGGCGGAATCCGGTCGTCGGAAGGATCGCGGATGGACGAGCCCATCACCGTGCTCGTGGTCGATGACGACCCGGCCATCGTCGACATGATCCGTATGGGCCTCGAGGCGGACGGCATGAAGGTGCTGTCTGCGGGGGACGGTGGAGAAGCGCTGGACGTGCTCGCACGCGAGGCGGTGGACGTCATCCTGCTCGACATCATGATGCCCAGGGTGGACGGCTGGATGGCTCTCATGGAGATCAGGAACAATCCGGAGACCGCCGACGTCCCGGTCATCATGCTCACGGCCAAGACGCAGGACCTCGCGAAGATCCTGGCGTTCAAGCAAGGCGTCCAGCAGTACGTGACGAAGCCGTTCAACCTGATGGAGCTCTCCGCGCGCGTGCAGAGCCTCGCGAAGACGCGGCCGCGTGCTGCCGTGCGCGTGCGTGACGGCGAAAGCGAGTTCCGGAAGCTCGCTGTGCGCAAGGGCGGGCGGACGGTGCTTCTCGGCATCGACGACATCGTGTACATCTCAGCGAAGAACAAGTCGACGTACGTGCACACCTACGAGAACCAGTACCTCGTCGACCTGACGCTCACAGAGCTCGAAGAGCGGCTGGCAAAAGAGCGGTTCGAGCGCGTCCACCGCAGCTTCATGGTGAATCTCGAGAAGATCAAGGAGATCCTGCGCGTCGACGGCGCGTTCGTCGTGGTGGTGATGGACCGCGACGAGACCCAGATCCCCGTCGCGCGGCGCCACCTCAAGCAGTTCAAGGAAGCGGTGGGGCTGTGAGAGCGATGGGGCGCGGGCTTGCGTTGCTGGTAGCGGCGCTCGTCTTGCTTGCGCCCGCTGCAGCGTCCGCGGAACGCACGCTGGCGCTCTCGACAGGCTCGTTCGAGTTCCAGGTCGCGGCCGGGCAGAAGGGCGAGGGCTCGGTCATCGTCATGAACCCGAGCAAGGAGCCGATCGAGGTCTTCATCTACGCGGGAAACCAAGTCGTTGACGAGGAAGGGCGCATCTCCTTCGAGATACCGAAACCGGGCGAGATGGGCGGTATCGACAACCCTGCCTCGTGGCTGCAGGTGAAGATGTCGAGCGAGATGAAATCGCGCGGCAATGTCCCGTACATCGAGCTGGCTCCGAACGAGCGCAAGCAGGTGGAGTTCACCTTCGAGGTGCCGGAAGGCGTCCCACCCGGGGACCACCAGATCCTGCTGTTCTTCGAGATGGCGCCGCCGAAGAACGTGAGCGCGGACAAGGCGCACGCGGTGGTGGCGGGACGGCTGGCGTCGCGCATCCACATCCGTGTGAAGGGCGAGATCGTGGAGCGGCTGCTCATCAAGCCGTTCGTCGTGCGCTCGTTCATCATCGGCGACCGCGTGCCGTACTCGTATGCCGTGCGCAACGAGGGGAACATCGACAAGATCGTGCGGGCAACGGTCACCCTCCAGGCGCCATCAGGCCGCGAGCTGGTGAGCCAGCAGGCGACGGAGACGACGGTGTACGCCGGAGCCATATCGGAGAACGCCGGCGTCCTGCGGCCAGGCGGGACGATGCTCGGGAAGTACACCGTGCGCCTGGACGTCGAGTACCCGCGGGAGGGCGCGCAGACGGACATCCCGGAGCGCCTCACCGAGCAGCGCACTGTATGGGTGGTGCCCTTGTGGCTGGCGATCGCCGTGGTCGTGGTCGCAGGCGGCTTTGCGATATGGGCGTCGTGGCGTGCGAGCGTGAAGGCCGCGATGCGCAAGATCGAGCGAGAGCGGCGCGAAGCACGTCGTGAGCAGGCGCGTCGTGCGCAGAGGGAGCTCGTGGAGCTCGACGACCCCGATCAGTCCCACGCCACAGAGTAGGCGACCGCATCGTCGGGCAGTTCGACCGGGGTCCCGGTGGTCTTGGCGCCCTCGATGCGCATCCTGTGACCGGTCGCGGTGACGACCTCGAGCGTCCACGGTGTGTTCGCCTTGACGAGCACGTGCTGCGCATCGGTCTGGGTGACGGCTGCGAACGCCCGGACGCGAGCGGTGATGGTCGCGGTGCCGCTTGTTCCCGTGGCGGTGGAGGCGACGAGGAGCGCCGCAAGGATCCCAGCTGTGACCGCTGCTGCGATCTTCGTGGCCCGCTTCATCGTCCTCGCCTCCTTCCGCCCTGCCTTCTATATCGGCACTAAACGGTAGGATTTGAGCGATAAACGGCTACGCATACCGTTTATCTGATGAACGGTACCTTTCGGAGTGCTTCGGGATGTGGCGAGATAGATCTGGGCGCAAAGAAGAAGCCCCCGCGTCAGCAGGGGCTTCTCGTCGGTACGTCTGTGCGGGTGCTACGGCTGCGCGATCGTGTAGGTGACCTGGCCGCTCACGACCGTGCCAGCATCGATGCTCCAGTCGACCGTTCCGGTGACCGTATCGTCGTAGGAGAGGTTGCCGCCCTTGCCCCACGCGATCGGCGTCGCAGCTGCAGCGGTGCTGCTCAGCGTGGTGAAGGTGCCCGGATCGACCGAGGCCGAGAGAGTCGCTGTCTTGTTGGACTTGCCGGTTACCGTCACGGTGCCCGAAGCGGGCGTGTACGGATCCACGGCGCCGAGATCGACGGTGGCCGGCACGGTGATCTCCATCTGCGGCTGCACAGTGGCGCTCACGGTGACCGTGCCGCTGGTGGCGGCGTTCGCGTAGGCCACGACGCCGAACACGAGCGCCGCGACTGCGACTGCGATCAGAATCGTCCTCTTCATGGTAGGTCCCTTTCTTTTTTCCTATGCCCTTCCTGGGCTTTCTTCCGAGTCTTTCGGCCCTGTGGCCTTCTGGTGCGTGTATCGGCCTACGCACCACCCCGCTTGACGCTCGTCTGCCGTGCGGCGGAATAGCGTGACGAGCGGCACACAGCGGAGATGAGCGGAGCATCTCGCGGCAAGTGCAACAGGCGTGTCGGTCTGCGCTTCATCGTGCGATCACCGTGTAGACGACCTCGGCGCTGTAGCTTCCAGGGTCGGTGTCCCACGGAACGTCGATCCTGACAGCGTCGGTGTACGTCCGCTCGCCGCTCGCCTGGCTGAACAGCGAACCGAGCTGCGTCGAGAGGCCCAGGGCAGACGCGGGGCCGCTGAGCGTGCGAACGAGGTCGAAGGTGACGTTCGCGCGCACGAGCACGCCGAGGTTCGGATGCTCGTAGACGACGCCCGGCACGACGGTGCCGAAGTCGATCGCGTTCTCCGAGAGCGTGAGTTCGATCCAGGGGGCGCCGGGAACGGCGGTGAACGTCGTGGCAGCGGTGGCGATCGTCATGCCCGTCGAGGCCGTCCACGTGGCGCTGAGGCGGTACTCGCCTGCAGACGGAAGGTTCATGGTGGGAGCCGTCCACGAAACGAGCGTGGCAGCGCCTGTGCCGACGGCGATCCCCGCTGTCTCGTGGGTGTACCCGTCTCCCGATCCGTACACCGCCCACGAGCCGTCAGGCGCGAGGTAGCCGTCGCCCGGACCGAAGGTTCCGTCGGAGTCCTCGTCGCGCCAGATCACCCATTGGGCCGCAGTGTCCGCGAGCGGCACGGCGCCCTCGTTCTCGAATGTGGTGGCGATCGTGAGCGTGGATTCCACGGCATCTCCGCCCGAGACGGTCATGGCGCTGATGTTCGCCCGGTACCCGACGTAGAACGGCACGCTGGCGATGACCGTGCCGGTGCTGCTGAGGAGCGTGACCGTCCAGGTGCCGATCGGCTCCGTTGCAGGGATGACGCACGCGTCCTGTGCGATGCCAGTGGAGTCCGCGTTGATGAGGTTCGAGGTGCGGACGACGGTGCCCGAGGGATCCGACCAACGGAACCGCACCTGCGTGCCGGCAGCCAGCCCCATGCCGCGCGCATACACTGTATCGCCGAGCTGGAAGGTGTTCTGCGGAGCGCCGAAGCCGCCCACGCCGTAGGTCGCGAGGGAGCTCACCGTAGTGCGATCGGCGGCAGTCGCCGTGTGCGGGCCCGCGGTGCAGGTGAGCGTGGTGTCGTCGATGGTGCCCGCAGGCGTGCCTGCCGGGACGCGGACCCTCACGATGACGTCGGCCGCTTCGCCGTTCGGCCCGAGCGTGAGCGTCGAGATCGGGGTGAGGCCGTCAGACGCGAGGATCTGGACCGTCCAGCCGCACGACGATGCCGCCGAAAGCGAGATCGTGCGGGTGGTCGGCCAGCTGTTCTGCACCGTGTGTCGGTACGCGACCGTGCTGCCCGCGCCCGCAGGAGCGGAAGCGGCAACCGGGCTGACGCTCAGCGCCGCGCGTGCGGTGGTGGTGTCGTAGCCTTTCCCCTTGAGGTTGGGCGAGCCGACGACCTGGCCTGCGATGGTCGTGACGTTGACTGTGCCGATCGTTGCGCCCGACGGCACCGTCACCAGCACGGTGACGGTGCTGCTTTCGTGCGGCGCAAGCGTGAGCGACGTGACGGTAGACGCGCCGTCTGCGTCGCGGATCTCGCCCGGCCAGCCCTTGTCCGATGATGCCGAGAGCGCGATGGTGCGCGTTTCCTCGGTGTTGTTCGTAACGGTGTTGCGGTAGGCGATCGTCTGGCCCGGAGCCATCGATCCGTACTGGTCGGGGATGATGAGCACTGGTCCGATGCTGGTGATGTCGGTTGCCGTATCCGATACGCCGTCTGCCTGGCCGTGCGTCGCTGTGACCGTGAGCGTGTCACGGGTGCCGTCCGGCGTGTTCGCGGGTACGTGCAACAGCACGGCGATCTCCAACGACGCACCTGGTGTGAGTGTCACGCTGGTGACCGTCTCGCCGGTCGCAGCGATCGTGATGGTCACCGGCCACCGTTTCGACGAGGACGCCGAGAGGTCGAAGGTCGCAGGCGTGTTCCCGAGATTGGTAAGGGTGTGGACGTAGGTCACGGTGGTGTCTGCCGACGCGCCGGAAGCGCGGTCTGGGTCGAGCGAAACGCCGTATCGACGCATGAAGATGACGCCTGCGCTGTCAGTTGCGCTGCCGAGGGCGGACGTGAACTGCATCCCCACGGGTGTGTCAGAGGGCACGCCGAGCGCGCTCCATGGGATGCAGGTTTCGAGCTCGACGCCGCCCGAAGCACCCGCGCCAGCGATGGCGGCTGGGACCTGCGTGCCGAGCGCGCCTGCGGGCTTTCCGGCGTCGCCCGGCATCGGATCCCCGTTGGTCGCGTCGGCTGGGACGTAGCGGTAGAGCGTGCCGGACGAAAAGGCGTTGCCTCCAGTGAGTTTGTAGACGACCGCCATGTCCGTGCTCTCCATGCGGCCGTCGCCGTCGAGATCGAGATAGACGGTGTAGGTAGGCGCTGCGGCGCCGCCGCCGGTCGCTGCGCGGCGGATGTAGTGGTACAGGTACGTGCCGTCGTAGGTCGCGGCAAGCACGGTGAGGTCGGTGTTCGCGCTCGAGGAATCGCCGCTGGCGTCGTAGACGCAGTTCGCCGGGTCTTCGAACACACGCGCCCAGTCATCGAAGGCCCCGTCGATGGCGATCGTCGTCCGAACGAGCGCCAGGCCGGGGAGCGCGGGAGCAAGCAGCGTGACGACGAGCGCGAGCGCGAGCGCGCCGGAGCGCGGGCGCTTGTAGCGGCGCTTGGCCGCGGTGCGTATGCGGGATCCACGGGGTCTCATCGAAGCCTTCCGGCGCTGTCCTGTCCGGGCAGTTGTCCCATATATCGGTACGCGCGAGACCCGCTCACAGCGGTTTCTGCCGAATGTCGGAATAACGTGACGAACGGCACAGTTGTGCCGCTTGGCAGCCGTTCGTCGGCGACGCAGCCTCAGTTCCTGAGGCTCGAGAGCGGAGCCGGTACACGGCCGCCGCGTCGCACGAGCGTGGATCCTGCCCACTCGCTCACGCTCATGACGGGCGCAGAGCCGAGGAGCCCGCCGAAGACCGCGGTGTCGCCCGGGCGCTTCCCGGGCACTGGGATGAGGCGGGCAGCCGTGGTCTTGCCGTTCACGACGCCGATGGCGCACGCGTCCGAGATGATCGCTGCGATCGTCTCGACGGGCGTGTCGCCGGGGACCGCGATCATGTCGAGCCCCACGGAGCACACGGCCGTCATCGCCTCGAGCTTCTCGAGGGTGAGCGCGCCTGAGGCGGCCGCGCGGGACATGCCGGCGTCCTCGGAGACGGGGATGAACGCTCCCGAAAGCCCGCCGATGCTGGAGGTCCCCATCGCGCCGCCTTTCTTGACGGCGTCGTTCAGAAGCGCAAGCGCGGTCGTGGTGCCGGGTCCGCCGCAGCGCTTCACGCCGATGGCTTCGATGATGTCTGCGACGCTGTCGCCTTCGGCAGGCGTCGGGGCGAGCGACAGGTCGACGATGCCCATCTCGACGCCCAGGCGCGAAGCGGCCTCGCGAGCGACGAGCTCGCCGGCGCGCGTGATTTTGAAGGCGGTGGCCTTGATGGCTTCAGCCACCTGCGTGAGGTCGGCGTCTTCGGGAAGCGATTGCACGACCGCGCGCACCACCCCAGGGCCGGAGATGCCGACGTTCACGCATGCGTCAGGCTCGCCAGCACCGTGGACGGCGCCTGCCATGAAGGGGTTGTCCTCGACCATGTTGCAGAACGCGACGAGCTTCGCGCAGCCGACGCCGTCGCGGGCCGCAGTCGCCTGCGCCGTCGCGAGGACGGCCTCTGCCGTCAGCAGCACGGCGTCCATGTTGATGCCCGCTCGTGTGGAGGCCACGCTCACCGATGCGCACACGCGCTCGGTGGAAGAGAGCGCTTCAGGAAGCGAGGCGATGAGCGCGCGGTCTGCCGTGCCGATGCCCTTGTGCATGAGCGCCGAGAAGCCGCCGATGAAGTCGATGCCGACTACGGCAGCGGCCCGCTCGAGCGCGTGTGCAATGGGTGCGAGGTCCCCCGCGCCATCGGGTGCGATCTCCGCTACCGGGGTCACGGCCACGCGCGTGTTCACGATGGGAACCCCGAACTCTCGCGCGAGTCGCTCGCACGTCGGGACGAGGTGCTCTGCGCTTCGAGCGACGCGGTCGTATACCCGGTCAGCGACCGCCTCGACGGAGTCGGCCGCGCAACCCGTGAGCGACAGCGAGAGCGTCACGGTGCGGATATCGAAGTGCTGCTGGGTGATCATCGTGAGGGTCTCGGCGATCTCCTCTGGCGAGAGCTGGAGCACGGCGATCACCCCCTCAGATTCGATGCATGAACCGGAAGACGTCCTCGCGCTGCAGCGTGATCTGCAGCCCCAGGTCGTTCGCGACCTCGGCGAGCTTGGCTTGCACGCGGTCGAACGGGCAAGCGTCCTCGTCGACCGTCACGAGCATCGTCATCGAGAAGACGCCGGAGAGGATCGTCTGGCGGATGTCCTCGATGTTGACGCCGCACGATGCGAGCGCGGCAGAGACGGCGGCGACGATGCCGACGCGGTCCTCGCCGAGCACGGACAGGATGGCGCGTATCTTCACGGGCGGTCCTTCCTCCTGGGCTCTTGCCGCACCACGGTATACTCGCGAGGTGGGTCGCGCAACCGCGCGGCCGGGCGTCCAGTGCGAGGAGGTCGTCTCGTGGCCATACCGATCGTGCCCGTTCGAGTCGGCGACGTGGTCCGGCTGAAGAAGCCGCACCCGTGCGGCGCGAACGAGTGGGAGGTCACGAAGCTCGGCATGGACATCGGGTTGAAGTGCCGCGGATGCGGCCGGTCGGTGCGGCTCGTGCGCTACGACTTCGACCGCAGGTTTCGCGGCTACGTGCAGCGTTCGCAGTCAGACGCCGCCGCTCAAGATTCGCCGTCGAGCGCGGAGGGCGCCGAGGACGGCTCGACGCGGTTGAGCTGAACATGCACGTGGTCCCCGCCGTTCTTCGTGTAGGCGGCGAGTTGCAGGTCGGTCTTGTCGGACATCTTCCGCACGCACGCGATGCGGGTCACGCCTCCTTCGACGCGGTCGCCCGCCCTCACGCTCACGTCGTCGACGTGGATGAGCACGAGGTCGAAGTCGTCGAATCCGTCCGGCCGGAGGTGGATCTCGAAGTCGTCGTATCGGCCGTAGAGCTTGTAGGGACGCACCGCGACCACGACCCCCGAAAGCGGCGCGAAGACGTCCATCCCGGGGTCCGCGCCGCAATCGATCGCCGTGTCGGGAGCCCCGCGGCGGTTGCTCCGCCACAGGCGGATGACGCTACCGTCCCAGATGGTGGCGGCCTCCTCGTCGTCGGCAGCAGGCTTGGTCGCCGGTTGCACCACCGCGCGCGCCTTTGCGGCCGCCTTCACGCTCGTGTCAGGGACGAGCGCCTCAAGGTGCACCGCCTTGTCGCCTGAGGCCTGGTGGAAGGCCACCTGTGTGACCGCGCTCGGATCGACGGGCAGGCGCAGGTACAGCGACCCGTAGCGGGCAAGGAGGGGCGTTGGTTCGCGCGGCGGCGCGGTCGCATCAGCAGCCGCGGCCGCCCGGGCGACCGGAGCGGCGGTCCGGGGCGGCGGCGTCGAACGGTCGTGTGAGAGCAGCCCGGCTCCGGCCGCGACGAGCACGATCGCGACGCCCGCAAGCCCATAGACTCCTGCCGGCCGGCGAGCGCGCCGCCGCCGGTAGCGAGGGCTTCGCACCGTGAGGGGGCGCTCGGGCGTCACGGCGCCACCTCGGCCGTATCGCCGCGCAGGACCACCGTCGTGCCACGCTTGGCAGAGATCGCTCGCAAGCGCTCGAGGATCCTGCGCGCAGCCTCCCCGCTGACGACCTCTGGGCGGCCTTCGGTGTCGAGGTACACCGGCACGACGCGCACGGCGCCGACGCCGCCAGGCCCCAGGTCGGCTTGCAGCACGAACGCCTCGCCGGTCTTCCGCGAGTAGTGGTCGAACACGAAGTCGCCGAGCGAGTACGCGATGAGGCGGCCCTTGTACCGCTCCACCGCTTGGATGACGTGCGGGTGGTGCGAGAGCACCATGTCGGCGCCCGCGTCGATCGCGGCGTGCGCGTCGCGGACCTGCTCGGCGTTGCAGTCGTCTTGGTACTCGACTCCCCAGTGGAAGCTTACGAGCACGTAGTCGTTCTCGCGCTTTGCCTCGCGGATCGCCGCGCAGACGGCGTCCATGTTCCCGCGTCCGCGGGCGAGCCCAGGGCGTGCGTCGGTGGCGACGAAGCCGGCAGGCAGGATGTGCGAGAACGACAGGAACGCGATGCGGGCGCCGTTGCGCTCCACGACGGCGGGCCGCCACGCAGCGGCGCGATCGGCGCCTGCGCCCGCGTGCCCGATCCCGCGCGCATCGATAAGCGCGATCGTGTCTTCGAGCGCGTCAGGCCCGTAGTCGAGCACGTGGTTGTTCGCGACCGACAGGAAGTCGAAGCCCGCCTTGGCGAGCCCCTCGACGCCGCGCGGATCGCCGCGGAAGGTGACGTCTTTCTGCTCATTGCGTACGCCGCGCGAGGAAAGCGGGCTTTCGAGGTTTCCGACGGTGATGTCGGCTGCAGCCAGAAGCGGTGCCACGCGAGCGAGCGGCGCAGCGCCGCCGGACGTGGCGATGAGCGTGCGGACCCGCCTGTCGAAAATCATGTCGCCGACGGCAGCGACCGTCACCGTGGTGGGTCGCGACGTGTGGCGGACCGCGGCGGAGGCGTCGATCGACGGGAGCGGCGCCGGAAGCGGGACGGCGGCCTGCGCGAGCGCGCGCTGGCTGCCAGACCGCGCAGCGAGAACCGCAGCGACGCCCGCCCCGGCGAGCGCCGCAAGGACGACCGCGACGGCAGCGATGGCGCGGACGCGCCGTGCGCGCGCGGAGGCCCGGGCGCGTGCAGCGGCGCCTCTGCTGGTGTCGACAGGACCAATGCTCTGCGGCATAGCACGTAGGGTACCAAGAAGCCCGCCGAAACGCTCCTGCAGTGCTCGTTTCGTGCGATGCGGTGTCCGCTGAAACGCTCCTGCAGTGCTAGAATCATGCGACACGGTGCTCGGATTCCAGAAGGGGCGGTCTATGGAGCGGCTCGAAAGCGTGCTTCGTGCGGAAGACGAAGCCCGTGCGCGCGTACAGGCCGCGCGCGAGGAGGCGAAGCGGTTGCGGGCGCGTGCCGGCGAGGAGGCGCAGCGGATCGTGCGCGACGCCGAGGCCGCTGCACGCGCGGAGGCGGCCAAGCGCGCTGCCGAGATCATCTCCGCGGCGCAGGCCGAGGCCGAGGCGATGCTCAGCGAGGCCGCCGAGGCCCGCGAGCGGCTCATCGCCGATGCGCGCGACCGGCTGCCGGACGCCGTAGCCGGCGCGGTGGAGGAGCTGGCAGGCTGACCCATGGCAGTGGCGCGCATGCTCAGAGCCACCGTGGTGGCGCACAAGGCGGCCGTCGAGGACGTCATCGACAGGCTCCAGGCCGTCGGCGCGCTCGAAGTCTCGACGACGCCGTACGAGCTTGCGCCAGCGCTCACGCGCGAAGACGAGGAGCGCCTCCAGCGGCTCGACGAGCAGATCGCCGACGCGAAGTTCGTGGTCGAAGTCCTGGCGAAGCATCGTGAGGACGACCGGCCGTTTGCAGCGTTCGTCTCCGAGAAGATCCACATCGACGCCGCGCGGTTCGAGGCGCTCGCGCCGGACGCTGAGTTCCAGGCGCTGTACCGCGAGTGCCTGACGATCACCGACAAGATGGCCTCCGGCGAGCGCGAGCGCGAGCGGCTCAAGCACCTCGTCGCCGAACTGGAGCCGTGGCGTGATCTCCACCTGCAAGTCGAACGGCTGCGCGATACCGCGCAGGTGCGTCTCATGACTGGCACGGTGCCGGCCTCGCAGGGCGCCGCCATCCGTCAGCGGCTGCGCGAGGTCTCGCCGCTCATCTCCGTCGAGGAGCTGGGCCCCGTGGGTTCGCGCGCGGCGTGGGTCGTGCTCGCGCACCGCACGGTCGTGGACGAGACGCGCGCGGCGCTCGCGGCCACCGCGTACCGCGACGTGACCTTCCCTGAGGGCGTGACCGGCTATCCGGCCGAGGAGATCGCGGTCGCGCTGGAGCGCATCGATGCCATCGCGCGCGAGCGCGAGCTTTTCGAGGAGCGGCTGCGCGAGCTCGCTCTGGGCCGCTACGTAGACGTCGTGGCGCTCCAAGAAGCGCTCGTCTCAGAGCGCGACGCCGTCGCCTCGCGCGGGCTGATGGGCGCGACCGAGCGCACGGTGGTCGTGACGGGCTGGGTGCTCGCGAAGCGTCGCGCGGAGCTGGAGTCCTCGCTTGCCGCCGTAAGCGACCTGGTGGACTGGGAGCTTCGAGACCCGCTTCCCGAGGAGGAGCCGCCGGTCGCGCTCGAGAACCCGAAGCTCGTCAGGCCCTTCGAGCTGCTCACCGACCTCTACGGCCGGCCGAAGTACCGCGACATCGATCCGACGCCGTTGCTCGCACCGTTCTTCTTGCTGTTCTTCGCGATCTGCATCGGGGACGTGGGCTACGGGCTCATGCTCATCGCCGGGTTCTGGTACATCAAGAACCGTATCGACGTGGCACCGGGCGTCAAGCGGTTCTGCGACTTGATGATGCTCGGCGGTGCGGGCGCGATCGTCGTGGGCGTGGCGTTCGGGTCGTACTTCGCGCTGGACTACGACGTCGTGCGAGCTGCGGTGCCCGTTCCGCGCCTGCTCGACCCGCTCGGAGAGCTCACGACGTTCCTCCTGCTGACGGTCGTGATCGGCATGGTGCAGGTGTTCTTCGGGGTCCTCGTGGCCGCCTACGACGCTGCTCGGCGCCGCGACGTGGCCTCTGCGGTGGGCGACCAGCTCTCGACGATCCTTCTGGCGGCGCTCATCGGCGTTGCAGCGGCGGTGCCGGGAGCGGCAGGGTGGGCGCTCGCGCTCGGGCTCGGCGTCACGATGCTGCTCAAGGGTCACGCGCTGGAGGCGGCGCTCGCGCGGGACGAGGCGGTGCCAGGCTGGGACCGTGCGCTCGGCGCGGCATGGGTCGTGCTGTTCGTGGCGTGGCTGGGAGCGCTGTCCTTCGACGGCCCGGCGGCGATCGGCTGGCTTCTCGCTGGCGCCACGGTGCTTGGGCTCGCGGCCTCGAGAAGCGTGCGGCGTGCGGTCGTCGGTCTGCTCGGCGGCGCGTACGCCGTGTACGGCATGACGTCGTTTCTGGGCGACATCTTGAGCTACACGCGGCTTGCTGCGCTCGGACTTTCCGGCTCGCTCGTCGGCATGGTCTTCAACATCCTGGCGAAGCTCGTCTGGAGCGGGGCCGCAGGGCTGTTCTCGAAGGGTCCCGCGGGCATCGTGTTCGGCGCGGTCGTGGCGGTGCTCGCCGCGCTCGTGTTCGTCGGCGGGCACGTCTTCAACGTCGTCATCAACCTGCTCGGCGCATTCGTGCACCCGGCGCGTCTGCAGTTCGTGGAGTTCTTCAGCAAGTTCTACGACAACGGCGGCAAGCCGTTCCTGCCGCTTTCGTACAAGACACAGGCAGTCGTGCTGCACCCAGCGGGGGCGCAGCAGGAAGGAGGCGTGCGATCGTGAAGGATGCAATCCTTGGGATGTCCGGCACTGACTGGGCGCTGCTCGGTGCCGGTATCGCGGCGGTGCTGGGCGGCATCGGGTCTGCGATCGGCATCACCATCGCGTCGAGTACGGCGTCCGGCATCCTGTCCGAGGACGGCAGCAAGTTCGGCAAGCTGCTGCCGCTTGCTGCGATGCCAGGTACGCAGGGGATCTACGGCTTCATCGCGGCGGTGCTGGTCGTGATCTTCTTCAACGTGCTCGGCGGCAAGGTGGATCTGCCCGCGACCATCGGTTTCAAGGTGTTCCTGGCCTGTCTGCCGGTGGCGTTCCTCTGTCTGGTGAGTGCGATCTACCAGGGCATGACCGGCGCTGCCGCAGCAGGCATCGTCGCGGCGGACCAGCCGGCCCCGGCCCTCATCTTCCCGGCGCTGGTGGAGACCTACGCGGTTCTCGCGCTGATCGTCACCATCCTGATGCTGCTCGGGCTCCAGAGCGCCGCTCAGGCGTTGTAGGAGGAGCCGTGGCGCTCGCTGACATCCTCGAGCAGATTGCGGCAGACGCCGAAGCCGAAGCGCGCGAGATCGTCGAGCGCGCTAAGGAGGAGGCCGCACGGGTCCGTCGCGAGGCGGAGAGGCGCGCGTCCGAGCGCTCGGCGCGCGTCCTCGCCGAGGCGGAGGCCGACGCGCGCCGGGAGGCCGAGGCCGTCCGCGCGTCGGCGCGCTTGCGTGCGCGCGACGACACGCTCGCGGTCAAGCAGGCGCTCATCGACGAGGCGCTCGAAGCGGTCGCGGCGGGGCTCGCGTCGCTCGAACCTTCCCGGTACGCGCGGTTCATCGCGCGGCGCATCCTGCGCGCGGCACGCGGAGGCGAGGAGGTGCTCGTCGCTGCGGCGGACCGGGAGCGGCTCGCGGGGCTTCCCGATGCAGTCGAGGCTGCGGCGCGGGAAGCGGGGCGTGAGGGCCTCGAGCTTCGGTTCTCAGATGAGCCGGCGCCCGTCGCGCACGGCGTCGTCTTGCGAGGCGACCGCGAGAGCGTCGACCTGTCGGTGGAAGGACTCATCGAAGCCGAGCGCGACCGCCTCGTGGCGCGGTTCGCGGCTGCGTTGTTCCGGACAAGCGAAGGAGACGGCTCGTAACGATGCGGCCTCCGCTTCTCAAAGCCGTCAAGGACTCGGTCCGCTACGGGTACGCGGTCGGGCGCGTGCGTGCGCTCGAGGCGCGCGTGTTCCGTGACGCTACCTACGAACGGCTCGTCGACGCGCCGAGCTTCGCCGAGCAGCGCAAGATCCTCTCGGACACCGCCTACGGCCGGTACCTCGAAGACGCGCAGACGGCGGACGACGTGGAGCGCGGGCTCGAGGCGGCGCTCGAGTCCGTCTACGGTCTTGTGGCCGAGTTCAGACTGCCGGAGAGCATGGCGCGGTTCTTCCGCGTGCGGCACGACTTCTCGAACCTGCGCGCACGCCTGAAAGGCGAGGTGCTGGACGCGTCCGTGGAACGCGACCTCTCGTCGCTCGGCACCGTGCCGCCCGATGTCGTGGCCGGGCCGGTGGAGGAGCTGCCGGAGTGGTTGCGCCGCGCAGCGGAGGAGGCGCTCGACGCGCTCGCGGCGCTCGACGCCGACGCGGAACGTCGCGGTGCCGAGGCCGGCATGCTTGCGAAGCTGGAGGCGGTCGACCGCGTCGTCGAGCGCGCCATGTACGCGGAGCTCGCCTCGCTCGCACGCGCCGCGCGAAGCGAGTTCCTCGCCGAGTACGTGGCGCTTTCCGTCGACCTCGCGAACGTCAAGCGCGTTGTGCGCGCGAAGCGGCGCGGCGTACCGCTCTCTGAGGTACAGCCGTCGCTGCTGGACGGCGGACGCATCGCGCGCGACCGCCTCGCGGGCCTGTACGCGCTTCCGCTCGACGAGCTCGCAGCGCGCCTCGCCAAGGAGCGAGCGCTTCGGGGCGTGCAGGCGGACGACCTGCTCGCGCTCGACCGCCTCGACGTCGCCACCGACGCGCTTGCGGTGCGCATGATGCGCGCGGGCCGCGCAGTGCCGCTCGGAGCGGAGCCCGTCGTCGCATACGTCCTCGCACGCGAGGCCGAGGTCCGGCAGCTGCGCGTGCTGCTCATCGGCAAGATCGCCGGGCTGAGCGCAGACGAGCTGCGCGCGCGGCTGAGGAAGGTGTACGTGAGCCGTGGCTGAGAAGATAGCGATCATCGGCGACTCGACGAGCGTGGCCGGCTTCCGGCCGCTCGGACTCGCCGTGTTCCCCGTGGCGGAGCCGGCCGACGCGCACGCGATCTGGCCTGAGGTGGCGAGCGGCGCGTACGGCATCGTGTTCCTCACCGAGCCGGTGTACGCGGAGCTCGCGGAGGAAATCGCCACGATCGCCGACAGGCCGGTGCCTGCCGTGACGGTCATCCCGGGGGCCGGAAGCCCGGGCGGGGTCGGGGAAGCGAAGCTCGCGCGCGCTATCGAGCGCGCCGTCGGTACGAGCACACTTATTCGGGAAGAGGAAGCGTGATGGAGCAAGGGCGCATCATCAAGGTCGCGGGGCCGCTCGTGGTCGCAGAAGGCCTCGTCGAGTCCAAGATGTACGACCTGGTACGCGTGGGCGACGAGGGCCTCATGGGCGAGATCATCGAGATGCGCGGCGACCGCGCCTCGATCCAGGTCTACGAGGAGACCGAGGGCCTCGGCCCGGGCGATCCGGTGGTCTCGACGGGCGCGCCGCTGTCGGTGGAGCTGGGGCCGGGCATGCTCGAGCAGGTCTACGACGGAGTCCAGCGGCCCCTCGACGTGCTGCAGGCGCAAGCAGGCGCGTTCATCGCTCGCGGCCTGAGCGCTCCCGCGCTCGACAGGAAGCGGCTGTGGGCGTTCGAGCCGCGCGTGAAGGCCGGCGACGCGGTCGCAGGCGGCGACGTCATCGGCGTCGTGCAGGAGAACGTCGTCATCGAGCACCGCATCATGGTGCCGCCGCACCTGGCCGGGGAGATCGTCGAGGTGCGCGAGGGCGAGCACACCGTGACCGACACGGTGGCGCGGCTGCGCGCGGTCGACGGCACCGTCCACGACCTCACGATGATGCAGGTCTGGCCGGTGCGCGTGCCGAGGCCGTACCGCGAGAAGCTGTCCGCCTTTGAGCCGCTCGTGACGGGAACGCGCGTCATCGACACCTTCTTCCCGGTGGTGAAAGGCGGCGTGGCGTGCATCCCTGGGCCGTTTGGCGCGGGCAAGACCGTCACTCAGCACCAGATCGCGAAGTGGAGCAACGCTGAGATCGTCGTGTTCATCGGCTGCGGCGAGCGCGGCAACGAGATGACCGACGTGCTCATGGAGTTCCCCGAGCTCACCGACCCGTACTCGGGCCAGCCGCTGATGAAGCGCACGGTGCTCGTAGCGAACACCTCCAATATGCCGGTCGCCGCTCGTGAGGCGAGCGTGTACACGGGCATCACGATGGCCGAGTACTTCCGCGACATGGGCTACAACGTGGTCCTGCAGGCCGACTCGACGAGCCGCTGGGCCGAGGCGATGCGCGAGATCTCCGGCCGCCTCGAGGAGATGCCCGGCGACGAAGGCTTCCCGGCGTACCTCGGCACGCGTCTCGCGTCGTTCTACGAGCGCGCGGGCAAGGTGCGCTCGCTCGGCAGCGACGAACGCGAGGGCTCCGTCACGGTCGTGGGGTCCGTCTCGCCTCCGGGCGGCGACCTCTCGGAGCCGGTGGTGCAGAATACGCTGCGCGTCGTGAAGGTGTTCTGGGCGCTCCAAGACCAGCTGGCGTTCCAGCGCCACTTCCCGGCGATCGATTGGCTCACGTCGTATTCGCTGTACCTCGACAAGGTGACGCCGTTTTGGGCCGAGCGCGTCTCGCCGGAGTTCCGCGCGCGCCGCGACGAGGCGATGGCGATCCTGCAGCGCGAGGCCGAACTGGCGGAGATCGTCCGCCTCGTGGGCGTCGAGGCGCTCTCGCCGGAGGAGCGCGTGCTCATGGAGACCGCCAAGTCGATCCGCGAGGACTTCTTGCAGCAGAACGCGTTCCGCGACGACGACCAGTTCTCGTCGCTTGCCGAGCAAGACGCGCTCTTGCGCGTGATCCTGCTCTTCCGCGATAAGGCGCTGGAGGCGCTCTCGCGCGGGGCCGCGCTCGACGCGATCTTCTCGGCCCCGGTGCGCGAGCGCATCGCGCGCGCGAAGTACCTGAGCGCCGAGGACCTCGCGGAGTTCGACGCGATCGCATCCGAGATCGAGACGCAGCTCGTGGGCGGCGAGGAAGAGGACCGAGCCTCGGTGTATGCGGGAGGTGAGCGCTGATGCGCGAGTACATGACCACGCGCGAGATCGTCGGCCCGCTCCTGCTCATCGACAGCGTCGTCGACGTCACCTACGGCGAGCTCGTCGAGCTCGAATACCCGGACGGCACGCGTTCGCTCGGCAACGTGCTCGAGGTCAACGGCTCGGTCGCGCTCGTGCAGGCGTTCGAGGGGACGCGCGGCTCGAACCCGGCGGGCACGAAGGCGAAGTTCCTGGGCCGCCCGCTCGAGCTCGGAGTCAGCCGGGACATGCTCGGCCGCGTCTTCGACGGGCTGGGGCGCCCCATCGACGGCGGGCCCGAGATCATCCCCGAGAAGCGGCTGCCGATCCACGGCTCGCCCATCAACCCCACTGCGCGCGACTTCCCGGACGACTTCATCCAGACCGGCATCTCGGCCATCGACGGCCTGAACCCGCTCGTGCGCGGTCAGAAGCTGCCGATCTTCTCAGGCTCGGGGCTCCCACACAACGAGCTTGCGGCGCAGATTGCGCGCCAAAGCGCGGTGCTCGTGCGCAGCGAGCGGCCCGACGAGGTCGGCAAGAAGATGGAAGGCGAGTTCGCCGTCGTCTTCGCGGCGATGGGCATCACCTTCGAGGACGCGGAGTTCTTCAAGAACGAGTTCCGCACGACCTCTGCCATCGAGCGCGCGGTGCTGTTCTTGAACCTCGCCGACGACCCGGCCGTCGAGCGCATCGCCACGCCGCGCATGGCGCTCACGGCAGCGGAGCACCTCGCGTACGAGTGCGACATGCACGTGCTCGTCATCCTCACGGACATGACCTACTACTGCGAGGCGCTGCGCGAAGTCTCGGCCGCGCGCAAGGAGGTGCCGGGCCGCCGCGGGTACCCGGGCTACCTCTACACCGACCTCGCCACCATCTACGAGCGCGCGGGGCGCATCAAGGGCAAGCGCGGGTCGATCACGCAGGTGCCGATCCTGTCGATGCCCGACGACGACAAGACGCACCCGATCCCGGACCTCACCGGCTACATCACCGAGGGCCAGATCATCTTGGACCGCAACCTGCACCGGCGCGGCATCTACCCGCCTGTCGCGGTGCTGCCGTCGCTTTCGCGCCTGAAGCAGAAGGGCATCGGGCCGGGCAAGACGCGCGAGGACCACGCGGACCTCTCGAACCAGCTGTTCGGCGCGTACGCGCGCGGTCTGCAAGCGAAGGAGCTCGCGGTCATCCTGGGCGAGGCGGCGCTCTCGGAGACCGACAAGGCGTTCGTGGCGTTCGCGGACGCGTTCGAGGACCGCTTCATCCGCCAAGGCAAGCACGAGGAGCGCTCGGTGGCCGAGACGCTCGCCATCGGCTGGGAGCTGGCGGCGATGCTGCCGCGGAGCGAACTGAAGCGCATCAAAGACGCGTACGTGGAGAAGTACCTGCCCACCGCCGAGGCTGCGGGCGCGGGGGAGGCGTAGGGCGATGAGCGGGCTCGTCGAGTCGCTGCGCATCGCGCTCGTCGTGGGGATGGCGCTGTTCTTCCTGGCGCTCGTGGCGTTCAACGCGTACATGGCCGGCATGTACAAGCGGGCCGGCGCGACGGCGCCGACCGGCGTCGTCATCATCCGCGTGATGAACGCGATCCTCCTGCTCGTCGCGGCGGCGATCGTCGTCTCGGCGCTGGTGCGGAGGTAGCCGATGAGCGTGCTGCGCGTCAACCCCAACCGGATGGAGCTGCTGAATCTCAAGCGCAGGCGCGACGTGGCCAAGCGCGGCCACAAGCTGCTCAAGGACAAGTTCGACGAGCTTTTGAAGGAGTTCTTGGCGCGTATCTCAGACAGCCGCCGTCTGCGTCGCGAGGTGGAAGCGCGGCTCGCGCATGCCTACGCGCTGCTCGCGGTGGCGCGCGCAGAGGCCGGGCGCACCGACCTCGCCCAGGCGCTGCTCGCCGGTGAGCCTGCGGAGCTCCTGACGACGGCGGAGCGCAACGTGATGAGCGTGCGCGTCCCTGAGATCGAGGCAGAAGCAATCCCGCAGCCGGGCGGGTACTCGCTCGGCACGATGCCGGCGGTGCTCGACGAAGCGCTCGAAGCGCTCGCAGAGACGCTTCCGCTCATGATCGAGCTTGCGGAGCGCGAGAAGGCCATCGAGCTTCTCGCGGCGGAGATCGAGCGCACGCGCAGGCGCGTGAACGCGCTCGAGCACGTGCTCATCCCGTCGATCGTCGAGACCATCAAGAGCGTGCAGATGAAGCTCGACGAGGCCGAGCGCGGCAACCTCACCCGGCTGATGAAGGTGAAGGACATGCTCGAGCAGCAGCGCACGGCCGAGGACGCCGCCGCCGACGCCGGCTAGCCCGTCTGTCCCGTGAAGCGCCACGACGCCAGCGCAAGCGCCGGCGCGAGGCAGGCTCCGCCTTCTTCGGTGCCGATGAGTTCGCGGTCGCGGCCGATCGCCTGAAGCCCCGTGAGCGCTTCGACCACGCTTTGCGTGAACCTCGCGTTGGTGAGCGGGCGCGTCAGCCGACCGTCCTCGATGAGGAAGGTGCCGTCGCGCGTCATGCCGGTGAGCAGCACCTCCGCCGGGTCCTCGACGTTCACGTAGTGGAAGCGCGTCACGTACACGCCGCGCTCGATGCTCCCGATCATCTCGTCGATCGTGGCGTCGCCAGGCTCGATGGCGAGGTTGAGCGGCATCGGGCCCCAGGGGTTGGGCGCTGGAAGCGCGTGCCCGGTGTTCGCGCGGTCGAGCTTGGCGGCCCAGTACGAGTCCGTGACGATGCCCGCAGGCACGCCGCGGTCGATGAGCGCGACGCGCTGTTTGGCGACGCCCTCGAAGTCGAACGGCAGCCCGACGGTTTCCGGCGTACGCGCGTCGTCGACGATCGTGAGCGAGGCGGGGAAGAGCTGCTCGCCTTCGTGCAGCGCGATGAACGACGAGCGCTCGAAGTACGCGCGCGCGCCGAACGAGGTGTAGCCGAGGAAGTCGAGCAGGTCCGCGACCGCATCAGGCGCGAGCACGACCGGGTACTCGCCGGGCTCGAGCGGCTCGGCGCCCACGGAGCGCTCTGAGAGCAGCGCCGCGCGGTCGCCGAGCGAGGCGGCGGGAAGCCCGGAGGGGTCTGCGCCCAGCCACGACGCCCAGCCGCTCGCACCGCTCGGGTGCATCGAAAGGACGGTTGCGCGCGCCGCACCGGTCGTGGCGGCCGAATGGACGCCGCGCGAGTTCGCGACGGCGATGCCTGTTGCGCTTGCCGAGACGGTTCCGGCGGCCGTGAGGTCACGCTCGGCGGACTGCGCGATGATGGCGGCAGCGGCCTGCGCGCGCGCGTCGGCGTCGAAGGCGTCCAGGTCGGGAAGCGGGCGCTCCAGCACGGTCGGAGCGTCGGCAGGTCCGGGCAGCTCCGGGAACGAGGGGTCGTCCGGCGCGTGCAGCGCGGCCTCCCGCGCCCGCTCGCAGCAGCGCGCGAGCGACGCGGCGTCCACGCGGTCGGTGGACGCGCAGCCCTGCCGCGAGCCGACGACGACGCGCACCGAGACGCTCGCTGAGCGCTCGGCGACGTTCTGGTGGATGCGGTTGTTGGCGAAGCGGGTGAGCGCAGAGCGCTCGACGGTGGCGAGCACCTCGACCTCGTCGCCCTGGGCGAGGGCGAGCGTCTGCTCGGCGATCCCGGCAGCGATCTCGTGCGGCCTCATCGCGCCACCCCCACCTGGACGTTGCGGAAGCGGGCCGGCGCAGCGCCGTGCGCCACGTGCGCCACCTGCATCGGTTCGCCCTTCCCGCAGTTCGGGACGCCCCACACCTGCCAGTGCTTCGGCGAGCACACGGCGTCGAGCGAGCCCCAGAACGCAGGCGTGATGCCGGTGTAGTTCGGGTTCTTGATCATGCGGCCGAGCTTGCCCCCCTTGATCTCCCAGCCGATCTCGCAGGCGAACTGGAAGTTCAGCCGCTTGTCGTCGATCGACCACGAGCTGTTGGTCTCCATGTAGATGCCCTCGTCGGTGTCGGCCACCAGATCGTCGAAGTCCCAGATGCCTGGTTCGAGCGACACCGTCGTCATGCGGACGAGCGGGATGCGGTTCCACTCGCTCGCTCGCGCGCAGCCGGTGCTCGACCGACCAATGGCGGCTGCTGACTCACGAGACGACAGGAAGCCTGTGAGCACGCCTCGTCTCACGATGTCGAACCGCTGCGCCGGAACGCCCTCGTCGTCGTAGCCGAAGCTGCCGATCGAGCCCGGGGTCGTGGCGTCGGCCACCACGTTCAGGTGCTCGGAGCCGTAGGTGAGCGCGTTCAGGTCGGCGGCTCGCACCCACGAGGTGCCCGCGAAGGCCGCTTCGTCGCCCAAGACGCGGTCGAGCTCGGTGGGGTGCCCGATGGATTCGTGGACCTGCAGCGCCACCTGGCTGCCGTCGAGGATGACGGTGGTGGTGGTGCTCGGGCACGGCATCGCGCGGGTGAGCGCAGCCGCCTGCTCTGCGATGCGCGGGGCGTTGCCGGCAAGGTCGAGCGCGAGCACAGCCTCCCAGCCTGCCTGCACGGTCTGTCCTCCGTGCGAGTTCGGGTACGAGCGCGGGTGCACCTCGCCGTCGGTGATCGCGTACGCCACGATGCCGGCGCCGACCTCGGTGTACGACTGCTCGATGACCGAGCCTTCCGTGGAAGCGAAGACCTTGTCGACGCCGAACGCGTCGATGGACCCCGCGGTCACCGTGACGAGCGGTTCAGCGCGCATCGCCTCGTCAGCGGTCAGAAGGAGCGCGAGCTTGTCGCCGAGGGACACGGCGAACGGGTCGATCTCGCACCGGCCGCGCCACTGGTCGGTGACGACCGGTGCGTCGGCGACGCGCACGGGCGCGCTCCAGGTGCGAGCGGCCGCGCGCGCGAGCGCCACCGCTTCGCGGGCCGCCTGCCGGATGCCATCGGGCGAGAGATCTGCGGTGGCCGAGAATCCCCACGCGCCGTCCGCGATCACCCGGACGCCGAGCCCGTGGCTCTCGCTCGAGGCGATGGCGTCGACGCGGCCGGTGCGCACCGAGACGGTCTCGGAGCGTTCAAGGACGACGCGGGCGTCGGCGTACGAAGCGCCCGCGAGCGTGGCGGCGTCGAGCGCCGCCAGGGCGATGTCGCGCATGGTCCCCCTCTCTCGTTACGGCTGCGAGGCGCTCGCCTGCAGCGGTGCTCCCGTGCGGAGGCTCCAGGCGTACCGGCGGGCGCCAGCGTAGTCCGACCGGTCAGCGAGCCTCGCCACGCGCACCACGTCCCCCGTGCGCGGCGCGTGCACGAACCAGCCTCCGCCCACGTAGATTCCCACGTGGTACACCGGATTGCCGAAGAATACCACGTCGCCTGGGCGGAGGTCTGCCGGAGCGACGCGCTCGCCCAAGGCGAACTGCGCGCGCGAGTAGTGCGGCAGACGCACGCCGTGCTGCGCGAACACGTACATGACGAGGCCGGAGCAGTCGAAGCCGCCCGACGGGCTTGCCCCGCCCCACACGTACGGGACGCCGATGTAGGCAAGGGCGGTCTCGACGGGCGAGCCCGGCTGCACGGTGATGGTGCCTTCAGAGCCCGCGAGGAGCTGCCGCAGGAACGCCGCCTCCTCGCGTTGGCGCTCAGCGGACTCCTCAGCGAGCAGCGTGAGCACCTCTGCCTGCGCGTTCGCGAGCATCTCCTGGCGCTCCTGGATGCGGAGCTCGATCTCGATCTTGCGGGCCGAAAGCTCGAACTCGAGCTCTTCAGCGCGCTTGGCGGCCTGCTCGGCCTCCTCAGCGGTGCGCCGAGCGAAGTCTCGCTGCGCTTCGAGCGAAGCGGCGGCGCGAGCGTCCGCTTCCCCGAGGGCGCCCAAGAAGCGCAGGCGCGCGATGAGATCCGACAGCGATTCCGATGCGAGCAGGGTCGCGAGCGGGTGCTCGGCGCCATCGCGGTAGACCGCGGCCGCCCGCCTCTCCAGCAGTCGCTGCTGCTCGGCGAGGGCGACCTCGGCGGCCGCGAGGTCGACCACGGCGGCCTCGGCGCGAGCGCGCGCGAGCGCGAGCTGGTCGCGCGCGGCGTTGTACTCCTCGGCGGCGATCCCAAGCTCACGGTCGAGCGCGTCGAGCTCGGCCTTGAGCGCATCGACCTGCGCCTGAAGCGACGCCAGATCGCGAGCGGGAGCGGCGTGCTGTGCTGTCTCGCCTGGCAGCGCGAGAGCAGGCGTCGCGAGTGAGCAGACGAGCAGCGACGCGGCAAGCGCACGGAAGATGAGTGTGTATCGGCCCCGAAGACCCATGGCGTTGCGTACTCTAGCACGCGGCGTGCCAGGCGCGCACGCACGCAGAGCCGGCGCGCGGCCGGCTCTGCGGAAGGTCGTGCAGGTCGTGCGGATCACGGCCAGTACGGCGATATCGAGCCGTGCTCACCGCAGTTCGTGGAGCAGTTGTTCTTGCTCCACTGCGCCTGCCCGCCGCTGAGCGTGATGTTCGAGATGCCGACGGCCGTCAGGCCGGAGCTGCTGCCCGCATACGTTCCGTCTGCAGTGACCCGCACCAACAGTCGCGGCCGCTTCCACCCGTGCGGAATCTTGATGTGGCATTTCACGCAGCCACCGTCGGTGAAGTTCCCCTGGTGGTCTCCCGTGGAGTGCACGTTGTTGCTCCACGTGCCGGATGGGCCGTTCAGGTCGTGGCATTTCGCGCAGATGATCGTCGTCGAGCTCATGCCGTTCGTCGTGTTGCTCAGGTATGCGGTCTTCCAGTCGGTGGTGTAGTTGGGGTCGAGCAGCCACTCGACGCTCGAGCCGTGCGGGCCCTTCGCGCTTGCGGTGGAGTTGGTGTGGCACTCAGTGCAGGTCATCATCGAGTTCACGGTCCACGACGACCCGCTCACGAAGAAGCTCACGGTCGGCACCGCCCACGTCACGTTGCGCGTGGTGCCGCCGCTGTCGACGAAGGTGAAGCTCGACTGCATGCCGGTGCTTTGGCCGAGCACGTTGTGGTACGAGAAGTTGCTCGGGTTGAACTCCAGCGCCTGGTCTGTAGAGGTGTAGATTGCGTTGTTGCTGCGGGTCGCCGTGAACGGCTGTCCGCTGTACGAGCTGTGACACTTCAAGCACAGGTACGCCTCGTAGTCGGAGGTCTCGCCGTTCAGCCGTTCTGTCGTCCAGTTGCCGGAAGGCACCGCCGTCCAGTTGCTCGGCCACGCCGTCGGCTTCACGCCCGTGGCACCGCGCAAGACCTCGCCTGCAAGCGAGCTGCCGGTGGTGTGACGCCCGCGCCGTGCGACGTGCGGATCGTGGCAATCCACGCACTCCGCGTGGCGGTTCGAGGCGCCGAGCTGCGAGGCGGTCTCGGTGTCGGTGTGACGGCCGGAGCGCTCCACGGGGTGACGGTAGGTCTGGCCGAAGGCGCCCGAGACGTTGAGCCAGCTCATGTCGGTGTTGTGACAGCCGGTCGACGAGCACGTGCCGCTGCGTCGTCCGTCGTGGCAGCCGTAGCAGAGCGCCTGCTCCGACCACGTGGTGCTGTTGTCGCGCGAGACGTTGAGGTGGCCGGTGCTCGTGGAGCCGTCAGGGATCTGCGTGATAGCGGTCAGGCGCTGGTTCTGCGACGCGTGCGGGTCGTGGCAGGTCTGGCAGCCGAACTGACCCGTGAGCTTTTGGATCGTGGTCTCCTTGTGGCCGCTCGAGGCGAAGTCCACGCCGGAGGCCGCCTTGTTCCACCCGGGGAAGAAGGGGGCCGTCACGTCTCTGAACGCCGCGGAGTACGGCACGATGGAGGTCGCCGTCGTCGTAGCGGGAGCAGCCGCGCCGTCGTGGCAGCGCAGGCAGAAGTCGGTGGGCGAGGAGGGCGCTGCGAGCTTCGTGTTGTCGGGGTCGCTCGCCCGCGCCATGCTCCACGCGGTGCCCGCCGTGCCCTTCCCGACGTAGTGCACGTTGTGGCAGTTCGCGCAGGTGAGCGATCCGGTCGCGGTGACGTACCGGTCGTAGAGGCCCGTGACCGTCCAGTCGTACAGCGTCGGCGTCTTCTGATTGTCGCTCGTGGAAAGCTCGGCGACCAGGCGGATCCTCGGATATGCGCTGGTGGCGTACGCGGCGAGGCTGATCGGGCTATCATCGACCGACGCTGCGATCGTCGTCCACGAGGAGCCGTTGTAACCGAGCACGCTGACGCGCAGGCCCGTCCCGACGGGCTCATCTTCGGTCCACGACACCGTGCCCCAGTGATGCACGGACGCGTCAGGCGTGATATCCGGGGTCGTCGCGGTGCCGCTTGTTCGGTACGCGAGCCCTGTCGTCGTGTAGGCCGCCGGAGCGATGGACGAGCCAGTGTTCCAGTTGGAGCCCCACGGGGGGTTGGCGAGCGACTGCCAGGCGTCCCACGAGGCCGCGCTCGCGGGATCGTCGGGGATGAGAATCCGGGCGAAGCCTGCCTGGCCGCCGCCGCGGATCGCGTAGATGTAGTCGCCGCCGTCCCACTCGAGGTCGCAGCCGTCGCCGAGATCGGCTCCGAACGGATCGATGTTGAGGTTGGTGATAGTCGGCGTCCCAGCCAGGTTCGAGACGATGATCGTGTCACGGTTGTCTCCGGTGTCACGGCCGACGATCATCAGGTACTCGGTGCCGTTCTTGGTGAAGTACGTCATGCGGGCGTAGCGCGTGTTCACATCGCTGGTCACCTGGACCCCTTGCGTGAAGTCAACAGACGTCGTTGAGCGGCCTGGCGAGGACCTGTAGTACAGGCGTCCATCGCCGTTGGTGCCCGACTGGTAGATCACGAAGAGTCGGTTGGCCACCGGCGCGAACGCGATTGCCGATCCGATGCCGAGGGTCCTTGCAGAGCCGCCGGTCTGGAAGTTGAACGAGCCCGTGCCGGTGCCGGTGTAGTTCCACCACATGATGGCGGACTGACCGTTCGCGCGGGTGTAGTATACGCAGGTGGAGTCAGAGCGCGGATTCACGGCGGTGTCGCCGCCCTGGCCGATGGAGTTCGGGAGCGCCTGGCCGGCGCTCCAGGAGTTGCTGGAGATGTCGTAGTAGCCCTGGGTGGTGTTGCTGCCTCCGCGGGTGATGTAGACGCGGTTGTTGACGACGAATGCGCTCGAGCCGCTTCCGGGGCTCCACCCCAGCGTGCTGCTGGCGGGGTTGTAGAGCGTGTTCCACGCATTCGCGCTCGGCGTGTACTCGTCGAAGGTGGTGCTGCCGCCCGACATGCCGAACACCACGGGCACCTGGATCGAGGTGGTGTACTGGGCGAGCTGGATCTCGCCGCCCGCGGAATCGGTGGTGGCGGCGTTGACGAGCGAGTACGTGTCGAACTCGGACTTCGTCGTGTGGGAAAGCACCGTCATCGTGTCGGTCACCCACGAGCCGGCGACGATCCGGTACGGGTGCCGCGAGATGTAGGTGGCGCTGTTCGTGAACTGCGCCTTCACGTCCCGGCCGTTCCACGAGAACGGCGCCGCCGAACCGGCGATGCGCGTGTCGGTCGAGGTCGCGGAGTGGCACGCGAAGCAGATGTCCGCGCCGCCCGTCTGCGAGGCGGTGGTGTTCTGCGACCGGTAGTCCACGAGCTTGTCGGCGCGGCTTGCGTGCTTGTTGTGGCACGCGAGGCACTGGATGCCCGGGTTCGGCTCGGTGGTGTTCGTCAGCACCGTTGACGGTCCGTGCGCCGCGCTCGCGTATCCGGCGTAGTTGTGGTCGCCGCCTGCGTTCGCATACGCGCTCGTGCCGCCCGCGATGCTCATCGCTTGCTGGGCGTTGATGGTCTTGCCGTTCCAGGTGACGGCCGTCGAGCCGTGGCACGAGAAGCAGAACGCGTTGCCACCGGGGTTGTCGTTGCGGCTGTAGTACTCGTAGGTGTTCGTCGCGTACTCGATGCGGAGCATGCGGCGGTAGCTCTGCGACGCCTGGTACACGCCTGCGGCGTCGTAGAAGAACGGCGAGCGGTGCGGCGTGTGGCACGCGGTGCACTCCTGCTTGGTTGAGGTCATGTACGTGTTCCGGTGCTTGGACCCGGCCGTCGCGGTGCAGGTGTCGAAGAAGGACGCCTCGGTGTTGTACGTGCTCTTCGCGCCGGTGGCGAAGTTCGCCCCGGTGGAGCCGTGGCAGTAGTAGCACGCCTCCTTGAGGTGATAGTCGACCCGGTACGCGCCGTGCACCCGGTGGCAGCGCGGACAGGAGATCTGGTTCGGATCGCTGCGATTGCCGTGCATGTTCGGCGCCATGTTGAAAGACGGCGCCGACTTCGTGCCGAGCGAGTCGCGTGCGACCACGGCGTAGAACCACACGTACGATTGCGTGGTCTCGGCCGAAGCGGCGTTGATCTGCGCGCTCGTCCCCGTCAGGCCGGAGGCGACCGGCGTCAGGCCGCGCGAGATGATGGTGGCGCCGGTGATCGGGATGACGTCGCGGTAAACGTCGTAGACGAGCGCGTGACCGGACGCGTCCGTGGATGCGCTCCACTGCACCGTCACGGTCGGAGAGGTGACGAGACTGGCTCGTGGCGTGACGAACACGTCGCGCAGCACGGGCTGCGTCGGCGTCGCTGCGAGCGCTGGGGCCGCCAGCGAGATGGCGAGCGCTGCAGCAAGCGTCATGAGCGCTGCTCTCGGGATCCGCTGGTCGCCATGCATCTTCTCCACCTCCGGCTCGTGGTGCGCGCGTACCATTCTATATGCCTGTGACTGTGGTCACAACGACGGAGCTCGGGACGCGTGTCGGATCGAGCCCGGTCAGCCGCCAGCCCGACGCGGTGCGACGCATCGGCACGGCGATGGTGTGCTCCGAGTCGACGCCGCCGTCGCGCCAGACGACGACCGCATAGCCGACGTACACGGTGGTTGCACCGACTGCGAACGCCGTGACCGTCTGCTGCGGCCTCGCGCTCACGATCTGCGGCAGCGAGTCGATGCGAGCGGCCGCGGCGGCGCGGGGGTCGGTGCCCTCGTCGGAGGCCCACATCGCCACGAGGGCGTCGAGGTCTCTGCGCGCGAGCGCTGAGGTGTAGTCGCCGAGCATGGCCTTGATCGTGGAGGCGTCGTTGTGGACAGCGTCTTCGACGTGCGCCACGTACCGCTCGTACGCGGCGCGATCGTTCGCGCCGAGCGAGCCGACGCCCTTTGCGGCGACGGCGGCGACAGCATCGCGAGGCACCGCGATGGGATCGGCGAGGCGTTCTGCGACGGCAGGGTCGACCGTCGCGCTGCCGGACGGGGCGATGGCCGGTGACTTCGCGGGCGCGCTCGGCGGTCCTTCGGGCGTGGCGATCGGGGCCGCCTGGCGCAGCGTGAGCCAGGCCGTGGCAGCGAGAGCGACGGCCAGCGCCACGAGAAGCGGTGTGCGTGCGGAAAGCGTCATACAGCTCCGTCCGTGTACATACCTCCGTCACGTATTATCGGGCGATACTGGACGAGAGATTACCCGCCTGAGCAGCCATGTTCCGGAAGGCACAAACGGGGCGATGAACGGCAATGCCGACGACGAGCGGCAGGATTGCGGCGCGAGCGGTAGCGGCGGGCGACGAGTGGCCGGCGGAATCGGGGTTGCGCGACGCGGGCGCACGTGCTAGCATACGCATTCGCTCAGCGATGCGGGGTGGAGCAGCTGGTAGCTCGTCGGGCTCATAACCCGAAGGTCGCAGGTTCGAATCCTGCCCCCGCGACCAAGCACTATCGACGGCCGGGACCGATGTCCCGGCCGTTTGCGTTGGGGGGCAGCCATCGGGGGCGGGCTGAGGAGAGGGCGAGGGCAGCTGTTGCCGTCGCGGTTCCGTGCTTCGCTCATCCCATGAACCAGCTATGGTCCTCTCGGAGGGTATCCGAGAGTCTTGCATCGCCGAGGTAACGCGCGAGGCGCCTGAAGTGGCTTGCCATTTTCGCCTCATCGAAAAGGTCGCTCGCGGCAATCTCGATGACATCCCACCCGTTATTGCGCAACCAGTCGCGGATTTCACGGTCTTGTGCGGCGCGGCGCGGGTCGCCATGGATTCCTTTACTCAGCCCATCAAGGTAGATTGCGATGCCGCTGTCATCATCATGATGCTGAGTCCGGTAGATCACGTCCGGCGTTGTCGTGCCCATGCCGGCTCCGAGACGAAGCTGCTCGCCCCATCGGCCCTCAGGGAAACCCGCTGCAGTGAGCAAGTGCTTGAGCCGCTGTTCTGCGACGTTCGCGGGCATACCGGCGTCTTGCGCTGGGCTGCTCGGCTGTCTTGGCGGGATAGGGTGAGACTCGACGATATCGTCGCCCCATTGCGACATGAGTTCATCTGCTACGAACCGGTCCAGGAACCGGTGGTAGTACCCATTGCGGAACGTTTGAAGGCAATCAATACAGGATGAGGCGCAACGCGATGGGCATCCCGACACTATGTTCCTCGCGATGTGGATGACATCCGTCCATCGTTCGCACATCTGTCGGATGAGCCCAGATCCGCCTGGCATAGGATCCCACAGGTAGCCGTCGACATCGTCCCTGTCGACATGGCCGATGACGAGGACCTGCAGGTCTTCGACGTGCATATCCAGCACCTCTGCTGCCGCCATTCGAATCGCTTCAAGCACGCTGTAGGCAGCAGCCTGGTCTGCCACCCCCCGTAACACGAGAGCATCTGCGGTAATGTCTGCGTAGAATCCAACGTTACGCACGGGTTTGCCGCAACGTTCGGCGTGATCCTCTTTGAATCGTTCTAGTTCCTTCTTCGACGAGAGCGGCGAGCGGCTTTGTCCGCATACCGTGCAAACCGGGTAGCCAATGAGCGGCTCTGAGCGGCTGATTGCCGCCGAAGCCCCGATGTTCACGAGCCGTAGGCGGTCGTTCTTGAGGAAGTGAACCGGCTGTGTGCCCCAAGAGTATGCGACACCGCCGTCGTGCTGCCCTCGTTCAATCCCGTGAATACCGACACCGAGCTGGAACCGCAGCACTTCGTCGTCCGAGATGTGCGACTGGTGTATGAGGTCCACGTCGCACACAGCGATGGCTGGGAGCACCTCTGTGCCGAGAGAAGATGCATTGCCGTGCGCTCGTACTTCCTTGATTGCCTGACGCTGAAGCGCCACCTCGAACACGGGAACCTCTTCCCGTTTCTCGTCGATATCACGATGGAAGACCCGCGCAACGAAGCGGTTGCCGTTCGCGTAGATCAAGTTGCCGGGCACGTACTCGCGCAGGGCCACACTCGGTGGCCGAGGCAGCGTGAATCGTTTCGCCCCTAACGTCCAGTAGGGAATCTCGGCAGTTGCGAGGACCGATCCGACCTCGAGCCCGTATCCAGGAAGGAATCCCTCAGCGGCGAGCACACCGAAAGTGGCGGCATCGTTGTATCCTTCTGCCTCGAATCTGCTTCGGCTGGCGGTTCCTTTCAGGCGCTTCACGAGGGTCGTGCAGAGCCGTAGGAGCGCCTCGTCTTCGGAA
This sequence comes from Parvivirga hydrogeniphila, assembly GCF_023371205.1. Taxonomy (NCBI): domain Bacteria; kingdom Bacillati; phylum Actinomycetota; class Coriobacteriia; order Anaerosomatales; family Anaerosomataceae; genus Parvivirga; species Parvivirga hydrogeniphila. Next base: position 458,100 of record NZ_JAMCCO010000002.1, on the reverse strand, counting down.
TCCAGAACGCCCTGCGACTCGCGAATCCTGTGGAGCCGCTGCATCTCGTGCATCGCCCATGTCAGTCGGCGTCGCAGTCTGTCCAGCACCGCATCGAGTTCTTGGATGAATTGCTCGATGTACGTTTGAAGTCTTTCGGGCAGCACGACGTTCGCGTCAGACTCCGGCCATCCTTGGCCGAAGATGCCGCTCACGTACCTGAGCAAGTCTTCCTTGTTCTCGTCGATTACGACTGCCAGTGGAGAGAGGTCGAAAGGTGCGACGCGCACAGCCCCATTCGAGTCGAAGAGGTAATCTCGAACTGTGGCAGGAAGGCATTCGCTTAACACCGCGCGAATGCGTGTGCGGTCCACCTCGGAACGGCGAACATCACGCGTGTATTGGTGCAGCCGTGTCAGCATTGCTGCGTGAACATGTTTTGCAACCATGATGTCGTTGCTCAAGTTGAACGCAGGGGGGTCAACCCGGCCGGAAAGCATCTTCGCAGGCTCAGAGAAGTACGCGCGATCGTGCGATGTCGGTCGACAGTACGTGACGTTGACAGCCATGCGGTGACGTCGTCCGGCGCGTCCAGCGCGCTGCCAGTAGTTGGCGGGTGAGGGGGGCACGTTGCGCATCAAGACCGTGTCGAGCCTCCCGATATCCACGCCTAGTTCGAGCGTCGGTGTGCAAACAAGTGCGTTCACGGCGTCGGACTCGCCTCGGAAGAGGTTCTCCAAGCGCTCGCGCTCTTCAGCAGGGACCATCGCTGTGTGCTCTTCGGGACGCAGCATCCGATAGTCGCCGTCCAGTACATGGAGGTCATAGTTGTCTGCATCCTCAGGGAGCCATTGGAGGGTCCCGTTGCAGTGCCACGATGGACAGCGCAGATGTGGGGTGCGTCTTGTATAGCGTCGGCGGCACGATCTGCATTGGTACACGCCGTTGCCGGGCTCGAGGACGAGATGGTCCGCGTGGACCTGGTAGACCTCACTCACACCCGGGAGCGGCGTGCCTTTCGAGCCTGTGAGCTTCACAGGTGTCAAGACCTTGCTGTCCTTGAGCATTGAGAACAGGTCAGCGAGGAACTCGTCGACAGAATCGGGCGGGACCCCCCACTTCCCAGCGATTTGTCGGATGGTGGTGTCGCCTCGGCCGCTTAGCCACTGCACTACCAGCTCAGGCTTCTCGTTGGCTGCGCGTCGAAGTTTCGTGGCGACTGGATTCCCAAGCTGCGGCAGGTAGCCCCATTGAACCTCGGGGTCGCCGTCCATCCAGTACTTGCTGAAAACCTGGGACTCCGGATCGTACAGGGCCCGCTTGCGTCGAAGATAGTCGAGGATAGAGGAGATGCCTTCGAGCAGATCCTCTGCCGGTAGGCCGAGACCCTTCGCATTCTCGCGAACCCATGGCGTGGCGGTGCTGAGATTGTGGTATCTGACCCGGAGCCGGCCCCACGGCTCCAGACCGATTGACTGCCTGGAAGAGGCAGTGACTTCGCGCAAGACCTGTATGCGGAGATACTTGTACCGCTCGATTTCGTGGCGTCCGGTGACTTTCTCTTTGCGGAACCGGGACCACACCTCGGGCAGCAGCGCTATCGACGCGCTTTCGTCCTTATCAAGCATCTCGTCGATGTAGCGTGTGATGTTGGTTACCGTGTTGTGGCCCGCTCGCAGGGCTTCGGCCATGAGAGCGCGTAGCCGGTACCGCCGCGCGTGATCCTTCATCCAGCCGGCCTGGAACGCAGCGTCCTGACGGTTGTCGCAGAAAACGAGCAGCCGTGGACGCTCGGAATGCTGAATCATCTCTTGAGCCAGAACATGCACGTCGGCGACGTTGACGGCTCGGACGGGTTTTGCTGGCTCGCGATACAACCCACTCAAGCGCCTGCCGTTGGAGCCGCAGGAGAGGCAGCTCGTAAGCCGTCCGGGGTTGTCTTTCGATTGACGTATCGCGTAGAGCAGAACCATCTCGCCGGCTTGCCCGCAGTGCAAGCAGCGATCCGCGTTCTTGGGGTGCAGCGCTCCGCAGTGTCGGCACATCCAAACATTCGAGAGCCTCCCGACATCGTCAAGGCTCTCGTCATCGTCCGCGCCGATGATGCGATCCACGAGCACGACGCGCTTGCCACCCTGTGCCTCGTCGAGTGGTTCCCAGTACGAGGAGTCGCCGACGGCCTCGCCTCCAGATGGACGCTTGCCGGTGAACTCGAAGTCCTTGCAGGCGGCGGCGTAGTAATGCTGACCGCACACCGTGCAGGTGAGAATCGGAAGGTGTACAAAGGCATCCTCTTCTGTGCTCTCCTCTTCGGCTGAGAGGTGCAGGAGCGGTTTGTCGCCTTCCGGAAATGAAACAACCGCGCCGCCCACGCCACGGATGAACAGATGCACCACGGGACGAAGGAGTGGGCGGCCCTCGTGCCGCGCTGCAGCGCCTAGGGTCAGCCACGCAAGGATTTCGGCCTCCGTGATCGGCCGGCCGATGTGAGATTCCATCATCGGTGGCAGTTCTGACAGCGAACGAGGCTGAGCCAGCACTTCGCTCAACTGATACGCAATCTCGCAGTGCGAGAGCTCCTCGTTCAAGACCTCTTGCCACTCGCCCGACGGAAGTTCGCGTCCGGCAAGCCTGCCGTAAACCTGTTCGATTGCATGAGCGCGCTCGGGCTCAGGGAGATCGACGGCACGGACGCAATCATCAAGAAGGCCGACTGCGTCTTCTTTGGGGGCAGGCGGCACGAAGCGATCGTCGGCCCACGTCTCTCGCTCGTAGTCCTCGCCGACGGTGACTATCTGATCTGGGCTTACGCCAAAGAAGCGCGAGGCGAAGCGTCGCGCTGCGTCGGGCTCTTCGGGGTCGACGATTGTGGCCGAAGTCGCTACGCACACTGTCTCTTCGGCTGTGCGGTCGCAGAACGCGCGTAAGCGCCGTATCAAGCACGCTGTCTCAGAGCCCAGGGCACCGGTGAAGGTGTGCGCTTCGTCGAAAACGAGGAAGTCCAGCCTGGCCCCGTTGAACAATTCCACGTCTTTTTGCCGCGTCAAGAGCAGCTCAAGCTGCTTCACATTGGTGAGGAGTATGCGCGGTTGGCCGCCGTGCGTACGCATCGCTTCACGCGAGCAGACCTCTTCGTGCGGATAGATCGTCTCACCAGACCCGCGCTCTCTCACTTCGCGCAACTTCGCTTCGTAGTCGGCACGAGACGCACCAGCGGGGAGGCGAATGCCCGTGACATCGCGCTCGTACTCAGGAGTCTTGCCCACATACATGCCGAAGGTGATGCCGGTTCCGGCAAGGAGCGATCTGAGGCGCATGAGCTGATCTTCTGCCAGCGCGTTCATGGGATAGACGATCACGGCGCTGATGCCGGGCGGAGCCCCCTCGTCCCGCAGGGTCAGGCACTTCGAGACGATCGGGTAGAGGAAGCACTCGGTCTTGCCCGAGCCTGTTCCCGTCGAGACAAGTGTCGTGCGCCCCGCGGCGATGGCGCGGATCGCCTCTTCTTGATGACCGTACAGGTGAGTCACTCCGGCGGGAATCCGCTGGCGAAGCGCAGGATGGAGCAGACCCTCATTGATGGCATCCTCTATCGAGCAACCCTCGCGAAACGGGCGCGAGAGACTGATGTAGGGTCCGCGCAGAAGGGGGGAGCGCCGGGCGGCGCCCAGCGAGAGCAAATCGCGCATCTGCTGCGCAAGCCGATCGTCTGCCAGTGCGTAAGTCGTGTACTGGTAACGGAGGAAGTTCTTCACGACATTCTCGGTAAAGGCTATGGGATTCAGAGCCACTATTCGGTTCCTCCCGTTGCGCGAATCCAGGCCTTGTCGCGGGACCCATCGGGCAACACTGGGTGGTGCGTTTCCCATTGACCAGGGCCGATTATCTCGTCAAGAGCGCGAGTCACAATCTCGTAGGCGAGCTGTCTACGCTCATCCCATGTCATGACGTCTGGCAAGGCCTCGATGAGCTTCCGCTGGACGTCCCACCACCTGACGCCGTCGCCGGACTTGAGCCTTGCCAACAGGGCGCTGTCCGCTTTGAGCGCTGCAACAGCCCTGCGCACTTGCGTCTCGCGCACATCGACGCCCGATGCGGCCGGTCCTTGGTCCTCGCCCCCGCTGTCCGCCACATAACCGCCGCCTTGCTCCTCGAACACATCCGGGGAGGGGGAAATCGTGGCCATGGCGCCGCCGCGGAGCGCTGCGGCGAACTCCGCCTTCATCCGGGCGGCGTGCGTCTCCACAGGGGGTCCCGAGTAATGCGGATCGCGCGCCTCGAACATCTTCTCGAAGGACAGCACCCGAAGCGGTATCGGATACGGTGTGCCTCCGGCGCTGCTCCAGAACACGCCCTGGCCGACGATCGGCTCGTTCAGCAAGGAGCTGAGGATGTCGTCGGAGAAGTGGGCGTTGGCCTTCTTGATGGCGTACAGGTCTCCAGCCGAAAGCAGGTGGAACGAGAACCAGTTGTCGCCCTGGCTGAGGAGCTCGTTGGAGATCGCTCCCGGTTGCTGGGTGATGAGCACGGCGCCGAGGTCGTACTTTCGACCCTCCTTGACCCACGACACGTACGGGCCTTCTGTGGCGCCTTGCCCGAGCACGGACTGGGCCTCTTCGACGACCGCGATGGTCGGTATGGTCTTCGAGTCCTTCCGCGTGAACTGCTCCTGGTTGTGGGCGAAGATCTTCGAGAGTATCAGCCCTGACAGGATGAGCGCCGGCTGTCCGCGCATGCGCGACACATCCACCACGCAGAGCTTGCCCTCGCCGAGCGCCTTCAAAAGCATGTCGAGCATGGTGGAGCTTGGGTCGTGCAGCATCTGGACGATCTGTGTCATGTTCGCCCGAGCTGCATAAAGCTCCGCCTCCTGCCCCTGTTCGAGCTTGAGAAGCGGGCGCAGGACTTCCGGGTCCGCGTTGTTCCCGTTGCGATAGATCTCGTCTACCAGCTTGGCCCACGGTTCTGAGCTCATCCCTCTCAGCTTACGGACGTTCTGCTGGTCCTGCTTCTCAGGGGGCAACGCGATGGAAACCACGTCGCTGGGCTTGAGGCGTCTGATGTCAAGCTTGATTCCAGCGGCTGTGAACGAGTCGTAGAAGGGGCTCGGCGCTTGACGGTCGGTGAACACCACGAGCTTGTCCTGCAGATGAGGTACGTCGCACAGCCCCGGTCGTCCTTTGTCGTCTGGCCAGAAGTATTCGCCGTCAGGGTCGAAGATGACAGTGCCGACCTTGGCGCGATACCCACCGCGCTTCTCGACCGTCGGGGTCTCCTCATACAGGTTGCTGAACAGCAGCTTTACGAGGTTCGACTTGCCGAAACCAGCGCGCGCGAAGACAAAGGTGCGTCTCGAAACCAGGTGCCGCTCATTGAACTTGGGCACGACGGCCGGGTACAGTGCTTGCGCTCCCGGTCCGAGCTCGACCCGAGGATCTTCTCCGGAGTAGACGAATTCGCCGAGCGCGAAGAAGCCGAGATCGGCTCCCTCCAGATTGTGTCCGGCGACCTCACGGAGCACTTCGTCCGAAAGGAAAGCCACCTTGCTGCCGACGTGCGGCAAACGGCGATGGGAGGGCACGAACTCGAGCTTGCTGCCAACGACCTTCAACACGCCGAGCACGCGGATGTTGACCCGATACTTCAGATAACTGGTCCGAAGGTCCTCTGGGATCTCGCGATCGTCGTGGATGGCACGGAGCGCAAAGTCCTCGCCAGCGCTCGACGCGAGGCGTCCCTGGGCGGACATCGAGGTGATACGGCCGAGCACGGCCTCGTTCTCATGCTCGAGGGCGACAATCAAGAACTGGCCATGCATCGGCGTCTTCTGATACTCGCTCTGATACGGCAGCACGAGGTCGGCGTGGAACTCGAGCCCTCCCTCAGAGAAGCCAAGGAACGCGCCCGCCACTTTGTCCTTCGGGAAGAGCTTCATCCGTACCTCCGCTCTGAGATGTCGCCAGCATCAAGCTGTGCTCGGTCGAGGATAGGTCGCCTCTGGTCTGGAAGCAGGTCACGTATCGCTTCCAGTACCTCGTGCTGGAGGATCGCTGAATCGAAGCCGGCCACCTGGGCATGCTCGTGGGCGCTCTGGAGACATCGGGGGTAGTACGGCACGGGGAAACCGTTGATGGCGTCCGCAAGCAAGTAACCGAACACCTCCTGTGCGCGATCCGTCTGGGATTCGAGCAAGTCTATTGTCCATACGGGGTCTGACACGCGCGATCCGAACCGGACGAAGTACATCTGACCCGCTTTGAACTTCGCGGCCTCGCCGCCTTCTTCGGCCTCGGTGCGCCCACGCGCCCACTCGTCCCACTTGTAGGCCTTCGCTTCGAGATCTGCAGGAATCTCGACGAAGCGCGCCTCGCCGCCAGGGAGGACGTCTTCGAGAGCCATGGCGAGTTGGTAGCGCTGAAGGACCTTGGAGTGCTTTGCGACACCGACGAGGTAGACGTTGCGCTTGTCCTCGGTCCGGACGCGCTCGATGGCCTGCTCGATACGCTGCATCATCTTGATGAACAGGTCGCCGGCGAAGACCTTGCTTCTCAACAAGCCGTCGCGGACGATCAGCGTGTCTGTTCCGAACCTGCGGTCGACTATCAGCCGGTACAGCACTGCCCATTCGACCAGGTCCCGGTACACCTGCACCCACGAGGTGCCGACCTTCTCCGGCTGTTCGCGCACCTTGGCGCCCCACGGGATCATCGGGCTGAGGTCGTGCAGGTGATGCGTGCGAACGCCCAGCTCTTCCATGAGGAATCCGAGATCGGTCACAGGTCGATGTTGTTCATCGAACTGACGGCGGGACAGCGCGTCCGTATCGGTTGTGGGGGAAATGACGTCGAGGCAAAGCTGCTTCCCGCACGAATCGACGACCCTGACCATCTGAAAGAGGAACGGGTCGAACTCGAGCCGGTTGTTGCCCCCGTCGCTCGCTACCAGCGAGACGGCGGTCGTGGTTCGAGGCCGGATGACGCGCACACCAGGCTTGAGCACGCGGACTTCCCTGCAGAGCGCCTCCAAGACGCGTTCGTCTGCTTGCGCGCACGAGCGTATGGCGTCGCGCACGGACTCGATGTCTTCAGGGTTGAGCACGGTTACCCCCTCAGCATGGCGAACACGTCGATTTCTGTTATCGGCTTGCTCCGCACGAATCCGAACTGTTGAGCCTGGCGTCTTCCTCTGTCAGCTGCACCTGCAGTGGAGACCCGCATGATGCGCCAGCCGGCATCCGAGCTCTCCAAAGAGCTGACGATGAGAGATTCGGGCTCGGACGGAACGCTCGGGACTGCACCGAAGCGGACAGTGAGGCGACATCCGGGCCTGGCCCACTGTGCGACGCGGCTCCAGACCAGCGCCAGATCTGCGGCGAAGCGCTCGGGGTTCGCCGACTCGAGCTGGCGGTCAGCCGCGTAGTCCGGGCGCGGCGGGCCGCCTAGGAACCAGTGCCGCAGCCACTGGTCGCTGACATAGGTGCGCATGCCGTAGTACGGCGGCGAAGTCACGATGTGCGAGAAGGGGCCCGCTCCGGGCGGCATCTCTATCCTTCGCGCGTCGGCGTGAAGGATGCAGCCGCGTGCCGAGGGGAGTGTGCTGTCGCACGCTCGGGTGGCGCGCCTGGCAACCACGTCGAGCACTGGTATGCGTGACGGCTGCATGCCGCGTGCTCGCCAGAAACGCACGGCGCCAGCCGGTTTGGTGGCGTAGGTGCGCGGCATCTGGTTCGAGAGGTAGCTCTGCACGTGCTTGCCGCAGGGTCCGTGAAGCGCGCCGAGCATGATCGCTCGCAGCATCACGGCCGTGGGGTCGGCGGAATCGGCGGCGCGCAGCCCCTCGCGGATCGCGCACAGCTCACGCAGCGTGTCGGGATGGTACGCGAGCTCCCAGAACTCTCCGGCTGGAGGCTCGACGGCGTCTGCGTGCTGCATGATGAGATCGTGAGCGAGGGCGACGACCCGCTTAGCATCGACCGAAACCAGCTTGGCCGAGGCGATGGCCACAGCGACCGGACTCGCGTCGATGCCGACTGATGGCAGCCCGAGCAGCCGGGCAGCGAAGTTGGTGGTGCCGCGGCCGCAGAACGGGTCGAGCACCCAGCCGCTCGCGCCCTCGAGCGCTGCCAGCGGGAACTCCGGGCGGAACATCGTGTAGTACGGCGCGACAGTATTAAGAGGGTGGGACGCGAGGGCAGAGGCGTTCATCTGCCGCCTCCCTGTCCACGCTTCGCGAGGTTCTGGACCTTCCACGCCATCACCGGGTCTTGGAGCGCCCGCGAGGCCGTTTCGGAGTCTTCGCCGAACAGCAGCTCTGGTCTGAATTCGGCACGGTCTTCGAGAAGCCGCATGTACTCCGCTTCTGCGCGCGTCGTGTTGCCGAGGGGCGCCAGCCACGAGCGGACCACCGAGACCATCTCGCTGAACTCAGGCGTATCACCCGGGCGCAGCATCGCGTACAGCGGCTCTGCGAGGTCGGCCGCCGGGTTCTCAAACCGGGCCAGCGCATCGGCGGGTCGCTTTGTGTATGGGAAGGGATCGGACGCGCTCATCGCGTAGATTGCACAGGCTCGAGCGAGCGGGTCCACGAAGTGGAAAGGGTGCCGCACTGCGATTCTCCAGAGGTCATAGAGATCACGTGCGGCCGTCCGCTCCAAGAGCGCTTTCACTTTTCCTGCAACAAGCTCTGGAAAGCGGAGGGTCGGGAACGGAACGTGAGGTTCCGAAAGAGTGCAGACCCGCAGCTCGGGCTGCAGGAGAGGCACCCGAGCCAGGTAGCTCACATCGACCTTCACGTAATCGCCCGGGTACTTCACGCGGTACGTCTGCCCGCTGTGCTCGTCATTCGTTCCCTGTACGAGGTAGCCAAGCCCCTCGACCACGCGCCGGAATCGAGCATCGACATCGGGCCGTGCGCGGCGCATGGCCGCGAGCTCGGGCTCGGCGACGAAGAGCAGGTCGATGTCGACAGAGAGGCGCGGAGCGTCGTCGTGGAAGAGGTTCAGGGCCGTGCCGCCGTGGAGCACGAACGCGTCTGTCAGCATGGGGTCATCATGGAGCGCCGAAAGGATCTCGAGCAGCCGCTCGACCTTGTCGATGACCGGCTTGGAGAACCCGACCGGCGCGTTAAGGATCGGGCGCGTCATCCTCGCACCCAATCCTCGTACGGTACGCCGTCGGGGACGTAGAGTCGCCACCGCGACACGAAGCGGCTCGGCGACCGGACGTCCCCGAGCCGATAGGTGCCTCTCCCAAGAAATGCGCGCATCTCGTCGAGAACGCGAGCATCCGGCTCCCAAAGATCGCCGAACAGCTCCAGCGTCCAACCCAGCCGAGCCGCCACCGTGGGGGAGCCGAGCGCAGCAGCATAGCGCCACGCGCGATCGGCGGACATCGTAGTGAAGCCGCCGAGACTGCGCAGCAGCTCCTCGAGTCCACCGGCGAGCTTGACGTTGGCGAGGCATTCGACGAGCGTGCGTTCCCGGCTGGTCACCGGCACGAGCACGTCACCCACGCGTACGCGGGTCACGAATTCGCACAGCAGCTCGGGCGAGACATCAGGCGGCGCGACCCGGTGGAACCGATAGCCGCGCACCTCGAAGTCCGACACCTTGGTCGGGGCAGTGAAGTAGACGGTTCGCAGCGGTGAATGCGCCACACCGTGCGCCTCAAGCGCCGAGTGGTGGCTCACGACGGCATCCGGTGCTGCTTTCGATGCGACGAGCGCGACATTGGGGACTCTGTCGCGATAGGCGCCGATGTTCGAGGCGTACAGCCCGCGCCTGATCCGATATGCCTGGCCGCGGCGCACGGCGTTGCAGAGATTGGCGTAGCGGGTGCGCTCGGACGTGCCTTGGCCCACGGCTTCCATGAAGTCGTCGAGAGTGAACACCTCGTGGCTCTCAAGGAAGCGGAGCGTCGTCAACCCTGTGTTGGTGTTCACGCAGTCTCCCAATGCGTAGATTTTTACGCATTACGAGGATAGCACAACACCGAGCATTACTGCGCCGGGTCGCTGTCGCGTCGGCGCAAGCCCCGTCGCGCGCAATCTACATGCTCCTGGGTCTTTCGTAGAGGCACGCGCTGTCGCCTCGGGTGCTTGCCTAAAGATTGTGCTATAGACACGGGTTGGGCCACAGATGTCTACCGCACTCCCAGGAGCCGCTCCAGCCGTTCCCGCATGCGCGCCTTGCGAGTCTCGTAGAACTCGGGGAACTTGAGCATCGAATCGGGCAGGCCGTGAAGATCATGCTCAGTGAGGTATGCTTCGCGCCGCGCCGCCGCCTGGGCCTCGTCGCTCCCTGAGTCGAGCGACTCGATCCAATCGCGAGGCATCATGTCTTGCTTCTTGATGTTGGCCTTGCCCGGCAGCAGCTGCAGGTTCGGTAGGCCGTTCATCAGAGCCAAGTAGTCGTCGAAGTGCGCCTGCGGCACGCCTGCGGCTGCGAGCGACTTCTTGTAGAACATCTTCTGTGGGAAGACGTGATCGACGTGGACCTCGCTCTCGAAACTGAACTTGGGGTACAGCAGCGACAGAGTCACGAACGTCCGGGGTTTGCCATACTGCAAGTCGAGCAGCGCGTCGATCTCCTCGGCACCGAACCGCAGACTCTTGCCCAGTCCGGCCATCGCGGCCTCGATCTGATCGACAGGGAAACCGGCCGACCCATGGTCGCGAATGGCCTTGCGTAGCGCCCCCAACAGCGTGTCCTGACCCGATCCCCACACGCCGGGCTTGAGCAACGAACGCAGCACCCATGCCCGCAGTCGCTCTCGGTCGCTCGCATACGCCTCTGACGACAGGTACGTCTCATCCAGGCCGCGATGCCTGACGTAGTAGGCGATGGGCAACAACACGTAGTCTGCGCCGAGGGTGCGCTCGCTGAACCCGAATGACGCGAGCAGCTTCGCTCCCAGCTTAAGCGACGCCCCGATCGTGTCCCAACCTTGCTCGAGCAGGTGCATGTTCGTTTGGTTGAAGTTGGTGACCTTGAACCGGATGTCGCCGATGTCACTAAGAACGAGCCCCGCCTTGAGCACGACGTCTTTGGTGAAGCCGAAGCCCTGACCGGTCGCGTTGACTTCGTCAACGAGCGCGTGGATCTCCTGACGAGCATCGCGCTCCGTCCACTGCGCGGTGGCGATACTGAGCAGCAGGTCTGAGTAGGACAGCACGGTACCGCCACTGTTCACGCGGATGAAGATGTCGAGCACGTTGTCCAGCTCGCGGTCCTCGACCGCGTAGTAGCTGATCACGCCGTCCTGGAAGACCAGCTGGCGGAGCCGATCGAGCGCCTGGAATGCGAACTTGTTGTCAGCTGCCAGTCCTGCTTCCTGGATGTAGGAGAAGATGCCCACCGAGTCGGTGCCGTCAGTCAGCTCGCGGATCTTCGGCACCAAGAACCAGTGAGCACCATCCTCCGCGTTGCCCTCCTTGGCCTCCTTCTCCGTGAGGAAGCGGAAGTCATACGCGAGCTTCTGATCGTTGTCCTGCGCGGGTGCTGCGATGTTGAGATAGAGACGCTTCTCCGGATACGCATCCGGGTTGTTCCACGACTTGCGCGGCAGACGCCGGGCATAGCTTCCCCGCAACCCGATGTTGATCGCGGTCATGCGCTGCTGTCCGTCGAGGATCGCGGTCACCGGCTTGCCGGTCGGCAATTCATCAGAACGAACGACCGGGCAGTGGGCGCTGCGCTGCTCGTGGTAGGCACGGATGAAGTCATAGAAGACGTAGTCGCCGAGATCGGCGACCGGGATCTCCCAGAACAAGAACGACCCGATCGGATATCGGCGCATCAGGCTGTCGAAGAACGCGCAGATCTGCTCAGGCTTCCAGACGAACTCACGCTGGATGGCGGGGAGGACGTACTCATGCGTTGTGATCCCTTGCAGGGCGCGATCGATGGTGATTGGTGTCTGGAATGCCACGGGTCCTCCCTTAGGTAGCCGGTCTCAGTGAGTCTCGAACGTGTTCCACTCCCCGGTGCCAAGCTCGAGCGCCGCGTACGCCTCGAACACGTGCAACACCAGAGGGTTATCGATCTCTACGTACGCCACGTCAAGCGAGCGGATCTTCTCTCGCGCCCGGTCGAACTCGCGCTTGAAATCGGGGTCCGCCATGGCTTCCGAGCGCCGCATCGAGTGACCCGTCCACTTGGCCGCCATGCGGTACGCCAGCGTCGCGCTGTGGTGAGTGTCCGCGAGGACGTGCTGCCGAAGGCGCGTGAACACCTTGCGCGAAATGCCGACGTAGAACGGGCGGCCCGCGTCAAGCATCACGTAGCAGCCAGGGAAGTCCGAAGCGCGGCCTGCTTCTCGCAAGAGGGTCCGCACACCGATCCCCTTCTGTGCGAAGTCCAGCATCGGGCGGGGCGAAGCCATGCAACGATACAGCTCGGCCATGTGGCCAGGCAGTACCTCATCCGCAAGCTCGCGGAAGGTTCTTTCGCACCCATCAACCGCGTGCATCGGGCCCTCGCCTAGAACAGCGGCAGTTGTGGTTGACCTGTTTGTATGCCCTCTTGGACTCGCTCGAGCGCCGCCTCGATCATCGCGTCGTCGAACATCTGCTGCTTGCGCGTGCCGGCAGACCTGCCCCCGGGCCACGAACCGAGCGCCGAGCGAATCGCGTCCGCTCGCGCCTCACAATGCTGTTGAGTGACAAGCCAGTCCACCGTGGCAAGCAGTTCCATGCCAAGCGGTGATTCGAATCCATCGATGTAGTGCGTCGTCGCCTCGAGCGCTGGCAGATACTCCTGGGCCTCGTCCTCCAGATAGCGCTTCACGAGTTCACGCTTCTCGTCCACGAAGTGCAGCGGCTCGAACGGCCCTGCCTCGCTGAGGCGCTTCTCGCTGTGCAGGTAGCTGCCATCGATCGCATCGAGGAGATGCCGCAACTGGTCCGAATAGGGGCCGTACTTGTTGGCCGCGAATCGCAGGCGAAGCGGGTCCTTGGTTCCGAGCGCTGTGAACGCACGTTGCAGGAACCACGCAAGCTTCTGCACCTCGAGGTTGGTGCATCCCATTCCGAGCACCGAATAGCGCCGGACCATCTCGGCCACAAGTGCACGCGCCGGCGTAAGCTGCTCGACACCATGCTGCTTCGGTGCCGTCGCGTATCGAGCGGACGGCTCGTACACGACGACTTCGACGCCCTCCAGGTCTCCGAGCGCGCTCTCGATCACGGGTCTGACATCCGCCCAGTCAAGCCCCCCGTTGCCGCAACCCAGCGGCGGCAGGGCGATCGAGCTGATCCCAAGCTCGACAATCACGCGCCTCAAGTCATCCAGGCCTTCCCGTACCCACTCCAGCTTGGACGGATGCCGCCAATGACGTTTGGTCGGGAAGTGGATGATCCAGCGAGGCCCGGAGAGACTATGGCTCTCAGTGACGAACACTCGCCCGACCTTAACATCGCCTCGCTTCGCCGCGTCGATGTAAGAACACGCGGCACCCGGGAAGGATTCCTTGAACTGCAACGCGACGCCCTTGCCCATCACGCCTACCTCGTTGACGGTGTTCACAAGGGCGTCAGCTTGAGCCTCGAACAGGTTGCCGGTGGTGTAGGTGATCATCAGAAGAACCAGTCCCTCTTCACTTCTACCCTCAGGTCGGATCCTGCCGCCGCGAGCATCATCAGCACCCGTCGTTCGCTCGCTTCAGAGTAGCAGGCAATGCCCAGCAGCGCTTCGACCGGCACCGACTGATGAGCCAGGACTTCGGCCTGATAGCGCTCAACCTTGCCCGGGTCCTTGTCCGAGCGGGCGAAATCCCGTGCCCTCAGCAGCTCCCAGTCGATTGTATCGAGGGCGCTGACATCGCTGAAGAACTTGGCGTATTGCACCAAGGCGTGCCGGTCCGTGAAGACGAAGTCCACGCCACACTCTTGGAGTCGAGCGACTGAGGACACCATGATCACGATGTCGTCCGGGTCCCGGCGAGTGAGGCCGTTGTAGCCCGTCACGATGTTGTAGAGCATCACTGAGCATGGAGTGAAGTAGAAAGGCACGTAGTCTTCGAGGACGCCATCTGGTGGAATCGGCACGCACTTGGAAGTGCGCTTGCCGATGATGTCCGGGTTGCCGATCATCACGAAGTTGGGATCGCGCGTGGCCGATGAGGGGCAGTGCAGTCCGTTGCGCAGAATCCACGGCATGTTGTCGATGTGAGTGATACGGAAGATCCGCGCCTGCTCCGGACTGAGATTCAGGCTCACCACAGCGCCCCCTGCCTTCCCTCATCCAGCAGCGACGCCGGCGGCTCCTCCACACGCCCCGGTTCCTCGCCGCGCTCGCGCGCCGCGATCTCGTCGAGCAGCTCGCGGTAGCCCTGCTCGCCGAGCAGGTTGCGCGCGTGCAGGTGGCACTCGCGCCACGACTCCTCCGCGCTCTGCGCGAGCTGCCAGTCGTAGAACCGCGGCCCCAGCCGGCTCGCGACCGGCTGCGGGTGCTTCGCGCGCTCGTCGTGGCCGAGGCCGTAGTCGGCGAGCCGAAGCGTCTCCGGCAGCATCCACCCCTCGCCCTCGTTCTGACCGAGGAACGCCTCGATGCCGGCGTCGCGGTCGCCGCCGCACGCGCGGATCTTCTCCTCGAGGTCGTGGAAGGCGACGAGCGTGAGCACCGTGTGGCGCAGCTCGGGGTCCTTGTCCTTGTCGACGCGCCAGAAGCCTCTTGCGTCGAGGTCGGAGCTGACTGCGGGCAGACAGACATCGCTGAGGATATGGGTGACGTTGTCCCAGTCGAGCCCTAAGGCACAAGCAACAACTGCGGAGAGGGCAATGCGCCGACGATATCGTTCCAATCGAGTGCGCGCAGTCAGGACGCATGCATCGGGCAAACCGAGCCGGACGGCCGACGTCGCGAAGACACGGCCGCCGAAGAGGAGTAGCGCAGCGTCTCGCACCAGCCCCGGTGGCACGAGATCTGGTCGCAGCACGGCAAACGAACTGGCGACGTGCCAGTTAATATGGGCGGCGGCGACACGCTGTCTGGCGGCCCAGTCGGCCCAGTAGGTTCCGAGCACAGCTTGCATGACGAGGCGGGCGTCATCGCGCGAATCATCTTCGGTCAACAGCGGAACCTTGTTGCCGCACGGCAACCCTGGGATGACTGTCGATATCAGAGTGCGCTTGTCCGTTGCTCGCGCTATGTCCCGAAACGCGAGCCGAGTATTCCTGAGGGGCGGCACCCCCCAATCAACCGCGCCGATTAGATACTCGGCATCCGCAAGATCACTCTGAGGAACATCGAAGGAACCCTCCGAGAGAGCCCAGTTGTCGATGTAAATCATCTTCCCTTGGTACAGCGGCAGCGCCACGTCCTCGACCTCGTCTTCGCGCACCCACGCGTCCCCCTCGCGCGAGAGCACGATTCCCGCCGGGATCTCCGCGCGCGGGATCGGCAGCGCGTCGTAGGGTGGCTGGGCGCAGCGCAGCCGCCACGGCGTGCGCGCGACGTCGCCGGGCTTGAGCAGGTGGCCGTGCACGAACCGCTCCTCGGCCTCGCGGCGCTCGGGGCCGGCGGTGGTGTCGAACAGCCACTCCTCGAGCTCGACCTCGGCGGGCACGACGCGCGCGGGGTCGACGCCGAGCTCGGCCCACAGCTCCTCGATGGGGCGCCAGCGGCCGAGCAGCCAGCGGCTGTACTCGTCGGGGCGGTAGCCCTTGGCCTCCCATACCGGGCGCGGCGGGAAGAGCTTCGAGTCGTTCGTCATGTCGAACTCGCGTGCGTACGTCACGCCCCAGCCGTCGGGGCCGTCATCGCCCAAGAGCACCGAGTTCGCGTAGATCTTCTCGAGGATTTCCAAGTCGCGCGCGGACTGGATCTCAAGGATGGCGCGGCTCTTGGGGCTGAAGCGCTCGACCTGCTCGCGCGTGTACGGCACGGCGAACTCCTCGGCACGCTCCCAGTCCTCGAGCGCGCGGCGCATGAACGCCGTGCGGATGGCTGCGGTGCGCCCGCCCTTCTCGATGATGACGGGGTTGAACTTGAACGAGCGGTGGATGTCGAAGATGCCTTCCTTGTTCTCGAAGCCGAAGAGCCACTCCCAGCGGCAGCGGTCCAAGAACAGCTCGCGCAGCGCGCCGGTGCCGTGGTCGGAGTACAGCCCCGAGGGCACGATGAAGCCGAGCCGCCCGCCGCGCCGCAGCAGCGCGTGGGCGGCCTCCAGGAAGAGCTTGTAGAGGTTGATATCTGCTGAGCCCTGATGGCGGAACGGGTGCGCGGCGTCCGCGTACCCGCGGCTTGCGCGCCGAAGGTCGCGCCAGCGCCCGTGCAGCGCGTCGTTCTCGCGCCCGCGCGAGATGGCGAAGCGGTCCCCGCTCGTCTCGGCGCCTTGCGGGTCGCCGAACGGGCTCGCCGCGTACTTCATGAAGTTGGACTGCGCGCGGAAGTCCGCGTTGTAGTCGAGCCACCCGCGCTCGACGGCCTCCTCGGCGAAGTACTCGGTCTGCTTGCGCAGCGCCTCCTGCTTGCCATAGGAGCGGTAAAGCGGGTCGATGTTGCTGAAGTACTCTTTGGAGTTGGGCTTGGCGATGTCCCACGGCGGGTTGCCGAGCACCGCGTCGAAACCGCTTCCCGCCTCGCGGAACACATCCGGGAACTCGAGCTCCCAATGGAAGAAGCGCTTCTCGGCGGCGATGCGCCGGGCGATCGCGCGGGTCTGCTCGCCCGGGTCGTGCAGCGTGGTGGGAAGCGGGGCGTGCTCGAGCTCGTCGGCGGGCCAGAACCAGCACGCGCACCACAGGTCCATCGCCTCTTTGAGCTGGCGGTACGCGGGCGAGCCCACGAGCTCCTCGCGGTAGATGCGGGCGCGCTCGGCGGCGTCGTGCACGGGAAGCTCATGCAGGCGCGCGAGGGCGGCAAGCGCCTCGTCGTGGACGGTCGCGGCCTCGGCGGCGGTATCACGCGGGTCGAAGAGCGATGGGCCGGACAGGAAGCGCGCGAGGTCGGACTTGAGCGGGCCGGACGCGAACGCCTTGAGCGCCTTGGTGCGCGCGTTCTTCTCGAAGTGCACGCCGTTGCCGTGCCCCTTGTCGCCGCCCTCGCGGTTCTTGAACGCCATCACCGGGTAGTGCCGGAAGGTGTCGAACCACGCGCCTGTAAGCGCGTTGCCGCACTTGACCTTGTGGTCGAGGAAGGAAAACGGCAGCTGCCGGTCCATCGTCTCGATCCAGAGCGACAGGCGCGCAAGCTCGACAGCGAGCGGGTCGAGGTCCACGCCGTAGATGCAGCGCTCCACCACGTGGCGGCGAAGCAGGGCTTTGAGGCGCGGCTCGAACTCGGCGTCGGTGCTGCGGCACGGCACGAGCTCCTGGGTGAGGCGCTCCTCAGGGGTCGGCTCACCTTCGGGCGGCTCGATGAGGCGCACGATGGCGCGCTCACGGCCTGCGTCATCAGAGACGCGGTCGTGGAAGAGCAGCGACTCGTAGAGCGCCTCGGTGAGGTAGCGCAGCGCCGCGACCGGGAAAGTGCCCGAGCCGCACGCGGGGTCCACCACCTTGAGCGCGAGGATCTCCTCAGGGCGCTTGGGCGTCCACGCAGACGGCGGCGCGTCGGGGTTGGGCGTGCCGTCGGCGCGCGTGGGCGGGTCGTAGGCGAGCGGGCGCAGCGTGCGCTGCACGGTGGGGACCGCGAGACCCGGGCGCGTGTAGTACGTGCCGGCGCCCTTGCGCGTGCCGCCCCAGCGCACGACGTACCACTCGCCGGGCAGCACGATGTCGCGGGCGAGCAGTGCACGCGCGGCGCGCGCGACGTCCTGTTCGTGGCGCAGGCGGCGTTCGGGGGTGTCTGCGCCGCGAGGTCTGCGCACGAGCCCGGCCGCCACGACCGCGCGACGCGCCCAGGCGTCCGCGCGCTCACGGGCCGAGCGGCGGGCGTCGGCGACCTCGGCGGCGATCAGATCGGGGGCGAGCTCGTCGTCGGAGACCACCTCGTCGGGCAACTCGGCCTCCTCGCCGATCGTTGCCTCCTCGTCTGCGCCCCCTTCGGGCTCCTCTTCCGCCGCTTCTTCTTCGGGTTCCTCGTCCTTGTCAGTCTTATTCAGATTCTCCAGAAGGTCTCGGATGGCCTTGTCGTCCATCGCCTCCAGGCGTGACAGGGGCAGCGCTGGGGCGTTGCCGACGGAGAGGAACACCACCGGATCGTCGTCGGCACGCTTGAGCTCGTAGTCGAGCAGACCTTCGTAGAGGATGCCGATGTACTCGCTGGAGAGGTCGGAGAAGTCCACGGGGCTCGGCACCCAGGTGCTCGCACGGCCCTGGCGGATCCTCACCCTCGTGCGTGTGATGAGCTCGAGGATGCGCCAGACATCCTTATCGGCCACGCACTCCCGCTTGAAGCACGCCTGCTCGAAGATGGCGAGCGCGCGAGAGAGACCATCTGGGCTCGAGGGGTCCCCTGGGGCGAACAGCTCTCCTCCGTACGCAGGTACGGGCAGGGCCGGGTGTGATGAACCCTCGTACACGAGACGGAAGAGCGCGAGGATGCGCGGCCATGCCGCATAGCTTCGAGCCAGGCGGCCGCTACGGGAGCCTGCATGGCGGGAAAGCTCGTCGATCAGTCCGGCGAGGCCGTAGCTTTCGTGGTACAGCGCATTCTCACGCGGCAGCAGGTCGCGCGACTCGGCGAACAGCACCACGACCAGGCGCATGATGACGCGCACCGCTGCGCGGTAGACGTCGGCGGGTGCTCGGCCGGCCTCCTCAGGCGGAAGACCGGACACGTAGTCTGCGAGCTCGGGCGCGTGCGCCTCTACAAGCTCCTCGACTGCTTGACGGACGCGCTCGCCCAGCACTGATGAAAGCTCTGCCTGGCCCTTCCGCGCGTCGAGGACCGCCTGCTCAAGCAGTCCTGGCGCCTCGGATGCTGGTGGCGTCCACAGCGCCGGTTGTAGCAGCGTACGAAGTGCGATGAGGTGATCGCTCGGGGCGCCCTCCTCGAAGAACAGCTCAGCATCGGCTTCCGCGAACGCGTCGAAGTCCAGGCCGGCAAAGACGATGCGCCACTGGCGACCGTTCGTGACGAGCGCCAAGCGGTGTCCCTTCGCGCGCAGCCACTGGAGCGCATGGCTGACGACGCGACGACCGCGCCCCACGCCGATGCGGCGCTCGGTGTCGATGAAGACAGGCAGCGCAGGGGCGCCGTCGGGGGCGCGCCACAGGTGCCGGGGCTTCACTGTCTCGCCCGTGAAGGCTTTCGTGCTGAACTCGGCGCCCACTCCAGAGCCGCGCAGCCACGTGCCGCCGGCGTCAGCGTCGAAGCCGCATATGTCTTGCAGCACGTAAGTCACGTACTTCGAGATGCTGTCGCCAGACGCCGTGGTCTCGGCAAGCAGCGCGTCGGTCAAGCGGCGTAGCTCGCGCTCCTGGTATTCGCTGAGGGGTGGCGCGACATGGTCGGCCAGCTGGCGCAGGCGCGGTGGGTCGAGCAGCAGCCCGCCGTGACGAAGGAGCTCCCAGCCCGGGATCATCGTGCGCCTCCCTGGTCAGGTAGACGGATTTCAACGCAGACCGGGAAGACGTGTGCGTCGCCTGCCATGGCGTAGCGTTTCGGCAGCAGGAACTTGGTGATACGCTCGCGTTCGCGCTCCAGTTGCTCGCGGACTTCCTCGTAGGTCCGGCGCCGGCGGTCGATTTCGGCCTCTTTCGCCTCGATGTCTGCAGCCAGCCTATCGAGCGCCCCCTCTTCATCGAACAAGACGCCTTGAGCCTGCTGGCGCTTAAGGTCCTCGATCTCGCGCTCGAGCTTGGCAAGCGTGCTCTCGTTGATGAGTGTCAGTATCTCGGCGGAACGCGAGCGGTAGCGCTCCAGCTCTTCCTGGCGCTGTTGCTGGCCCTCTTCAGACAGCACGGCGGTCAACGCGTCAGTGAGTCTCCTTGCGTGCTGCGTGATGAAAGCCGTCAAGTCTGGCGCGACGTCTTCGAATACTTGTCGCGCACGCTCCACGAGTTCGGCGTCTGTCGTCGGCTTCGCGTTGCGGAGAGCGATCGCGGGCCGGTGGTCGAGCGGTTTGCTGAGTCGCCCGCTGCGCACAGGGAAGGCGATGGTCCGTACCCAGTGGTGGAAGGTCTCGCGAAGCTCGTTCACGCCCAGCTCCTCGACTGACAGGAGTACAAGCGCGTCAGCCTCCGCTGGCACGTCGCCCACCCGGACCGTCCAGCGGGACACCTCCTCGCCGCTGCTCGGGAAGCGTGCGCGTGACAGCATCGAGAAGGCGCGTTCGAGCATCGGGTGCGAGAGGTGCATGAGCGCGACGTCGGCACGCGGATTGAAGACGGTCCGGCCTCCGTCGCCGATCGCCTTCACGAAGGGGCCCGGATCGAACGCTAGGCGCCTGACAGCTCCGCGCCCTCCTGCGCCCGCATCAACGCGCAGGCTCTCGTCGACGACCTCGCGCCAGCCTGGTAGGTCGGGGTTGATGAGTCGCCAACACCCCGGTTCTTGTGAGAGTTCCAGCTGTGGCCGGCCCGCGCGTTTGGCGAGCGCGGCTTCCAGCGTGCATCGGGTCGCCTCTGGGTCAAGGTCGAGCTCTTTGGCCAGCGCTTCCAGCTGCTGGGCGGCCGAGGCATCCTCCTCGCCCGTCGCGACCGTGTCGTCTGCCTCGATGCTCGCGCGCCCACGAACGACGGTAAGCCCACGATCAAGGTCGTGTTCGACCGCACCCATGGACTCACCGTCAATGAGCTTCCGATGGATCACGGTGTCAAAGAGCTCGTTCGCGCTGCCCAGGTCTTCGCGGATGTCGTTCGCTTTCCGCATCACGTGCGCTAGGAACCGAAGATCGTCGTCAGTCTCGCTGGCAAAGTGGAAGATCTGCACGTCGCGAGCCTGACCGTGGCGATCGAGTCGGCCGTTCCGCTGCTCGGTCTTGCTTGGGTTCCAGGGCAAGTCGAAGTGCAAGAGGTATCGTGCGGTCTGCTGGAGGTTCAATCCTTCCGCGGCTGCGTCGGTTGCGATGAGCACGCGCACGGCGTCTGCGGGATTGTTGAACGCCCGTTTCACTGCCTCGCGGTCGGCGTCGTCCATGCCACCGAAGAGCGTCAGGACGCGTTTGTCCTCGTAACGCTCTCTCAGTCGGCGGGCCAGGTAGTCGAGCGTCGTCTTGTACTCGGTGAATACGACGAGGCGCTCGTCGTCGCGCCAGCGGCCATCTGAGCGCAGGAGCTTTTCGATGAGCGTGACGAGCGCGTCGAAGCGTGCGTCGCGGACGGGGTCGAGGTCGGCGAAGCTGTCGGCGCGGTCGCTGTCGAGGCCGAGTCGCGCAAGCGCCCGATCGATCGTCGCGATGTGGTTTTCAAGGTGCGGGGCTGCCTTCACCAGCCATGCGCCTACCACCGTTGCAGCGACCGATTCGCGCGATGCGGCCTCGCGGTCGTCGTCGGTGTCGCGTTCGACGCTCTTGCGCGCCACGTCGACGTCGGCCTCGGTCGCCGCTTGCTGCGCCGCGAGCCCTTCTTTGCACCGGCGCCACGAATCGGCGAACGCGACGGGACAGGAGAGGAGCCGCTTTCCGAGCACCTCTACGGCAAAGTGGCCCGCACGACGCCTCTTCGCGTCTCCTTGGGAGATCCACGACCGCATGGCCGCTCGGAACTTGTCGAAGGCTTCTGTCAACGCCGCTTCTTCTGGTGAGAAGTCGAGCCTGAGAGCGATGGGATCCAGGCGCCGGCAGAACTTTGGTGGGTCGGTCCGGTCGTTGATCTCGCGCTTCAGGCGCCGGATGACGAGCTGCTCGACACGAGCGCGCTCTGCTGGCCTAAGTTCGTCCGTAGCGCTGAAGCGCACTGGGTCGAGTATCTCCAACAGACCCGTGAAGCTGCGCGTGTGACCGTTGTGCGGCGTAGCTGAGAGGAACAACCGATGCTCGAAGCGCGGTGCGATGATGCGAAGCATCTCTGCGAGGTCAGAGTCCTTGCCGAACGAAGACGGCATGAGATTGTGGCATTCGTCTACGATGAGCAGATCCCACGGGAGCCGCGGCGAGTCGTCCGGTGTTCTGCACGCCGCGTTGAACTGCTCGAGGATGTCAGGCTGGCGCAAGTAGTGGTACGATGCGATGATCCTGGGGAACGCTCTCCACGGGTTCGCATCCATGCCTAGGCGGCGGCGGAGCTGTTCGGTCTGCTCACGGTCGACGAGCTCGAAGGAGAGCGAGAACTTCTCCCGCATCTCGTCGCGCCATTGGAGCCGTAGGGATGCCGGGGTCAGAATCAGCACGCGCTGGATGCGTCGCCGGATGAGGAGCTCGGAGAGGATAAGGCCGGCCTCCACTGTCTTTCCGAGGCCCACGTCGTCTGCAATCAGGAGGCGCACGCGCGGCATCCTGAGTGCCTTGAGCAGTGGCACGAGCTGGTAGTCGTCGACTTCGACCGCAGCGTGGAACGGGCTTCGGAACGGGAGCCGGCCGAGCGGACCGGAGCCGTCCGGATCGAGGTACGGCATCGCGCTCGTCCAGCGAGCTGCCCGCACGAGTGCGTCGAAGTCCTCTGGCGGCATCGGTTCGCCGCGCATCGGGTCCGGCAGGGCGTTCGGTTCAAGAACCGAGGCGTGCGCCCCCTCAAGCTCCCAGATCAGCGTCTGGCTCGGAGGAAAGAGCTCGTCGCGGTACTCGATTGTGACCGCGTGCGTCCGCCCGTGCTCACCGTCGAACGGCTCGACGGCAGCGATGACGCCGCGGCGGTTACGTACCACCGCGAACATGCCTGGACGTGGCACGACGGTGTTCCCCATGTCGCCTCCCGGAGGGGTCGGAAGCTTCGCCTAGCGTAGCAAAACCCTCTGACACGATGGCGACAGCCCGCCCCTCACCCCAACTTCAGATCCCAGATCCGCCCGGTCTTGCAGCGGTAGCCGCGGAGGTCTTTTCTTCGGCGCAGGAGGCGCTCACGAGTCCCCCGTGTACGTCGTCAGATGCTTCCCGACATGCCCGATCACGATGCGACCGGTGGCAGGGTCCTCGCAGAAGTAGATGCGCAGCAGCCTTTCCGCACCTCCGCGCGTCCCGATCTTCAGGTGCTGTTTACAAACCCACTGCTTGCCGTCTCGGCCGGAGAATGTCCGTTCCCGTCCGTATCGGTCCATGGTCTCTTTGCTTTCGGTCGGGGCATACTCGAAGCCGCGCTGCCGCTGCTTGAGCATCTGGTCGAGCGTCGGTCCGACTTGCCGCTCGGACTTGTCCACCATCCGCTCGAATGCGCATTCGCCAAGCAGATCCAAGAGTTCGAAGACCTTGTCGGCGTCTCTCCACTTGTCGTACTTGCGCGCACTCCTGCGCGCAGATGGCAGAATCTCAAGAGAATCCCGCCATTTCTCTTCAGCCAAACGGACCGCTTCTTCAAGAGTGCGCAAACGCGGTGTACGGAGGCTGCTGGGTCCAGAGCTCGGCTCGTCGCTGGGGAGGGCCGCTTTCCGACTGGCCGCTGCCGCCATCCATAGTTCCTTGTATTGCTCGGCCTCCGCTCGAGCTGCGGCCAGATCGGCCTCCGTCTTCTCGACGATGGCGTCTTCGCGCTTGTAGTTCTCTTTCTTCTCCCACTCTCGTTTCACCGCCGCCGCGAGATGGCGGATATCGGCGTCGTACCGTGCGCTGGTGCTGTAGTCTTCCAAGACTTCGAAGATAGCGCCTCTGATCGCGCTCGTCGGGACGGGCCGCTCGCTATCGGCGGACGTTTCTAGCGATTGCAGAACCGCTCTGGAGATCTGGTTCGCGAACTGGTCCTCGGGTATGTGCGCCGCTGCGCACGCGGTCTGGATCGATGCGACGAGCTTGGTCAGTTCGAAAGGGACGACCTCTCCGGTGCTCTTCTGCACGAACACGTCCCCAGTCCGATCAAGCAGGTCGTTCAGGCGGTCAGCCGCCTCCTGGACCGAGCGGGCGGGCTTGTCGCCCAGCAAGCCCTCAAGGATCTTGCTGTTGAGATAGCAGGGGTCGATGAGTATCACGGGCTTGCCCAGGTCGAGCGCCTGCATGATGCCGACGGTGGTGCCGATCGACTCCTTCCACATGTTCGCGACGACCACATCGACGGTTCGAAGAAGGAATGTCTCCCGAAGCGGTTTCCAGTCGGTGCTCCACTCCGTCGGGTCGTGGAACTCGACATCGTTTCGGCGCTTCCCGACGATCTGCTTGAACTCCTTGCGCCACCGGTTTTTCTGGTCGTCATTGCAGCCGGTGATGGGACCTGCCAGATAGACGATGTACGTGCGCTTCTTGGATTCGTTCATCTTCCCCCCTCTGACTGCGGCGCATCGCGCGACCTGTTCATATCGTGAAGGTCTCACATCGTCGCTGCTGCGGCGAGTCCCAATAGGTACCGACCATTACCGACAGCCGCCATGTACCTGGGCGACAAATCGGGCTGCAAGCGGTCCGCTGCCAGCCCTATGTGAGAAGCCGTGCACGGCGAAGCAGGCTCGCATCTTCCAGCACTTCACACGAGGGCCCGTTCGCAATCACTCGCCCGTCGGCCAGTACTACGCAACGATTGGAGAGCCGGGCGGCGAAACGCACATCATGGGTGACAAGCAGCACGCCAGCGCCATCATCAAGTCGTCGCTCGATTGCAGACGCTACAGTCTCCGCAGCATCGGCGTCGAGCGCTTTCGTGGGTTCATCGAGCACGATGAGACGGGGCTCCGCGACGAGAACCGAGGCGAACGCCACCAGCTGCCGTTCGGATGCAGTTATCTCGTGGGGATTCTCCATTGCCAGCCTGCTGATGCCCAGCTCCGCCATGACCGCGTGCGCCCGCTCGAGGGCTGCCTCCTTGGCGGTTCCTCGAGCGATGAGACTCCAGGCGACCTCCATCTCCACCAACCTGTTGAAGATCTGGTCGTCGGGATTCTGAAAGAGAGTTCCTACGACGCGCGCCAAGTCCCAGACCTGTTGGTCGCTCGCATCCTGGTCGAGCACGCGCACCTCGCCTGAATCGGGCCGAAGGAGGCCGCAGGCGTGTTTCATGATCGTCGTCTTGCCAGCGCCGTTCGGGCCGAGAAGCGCGACCGACTCACCCTCATGCACGCTCAGATCGACGTCCTCGACACCGCCACCCGAGCCGTACCGGTGGGTGAGATTCCGTAGCTCCAGGAGCAGGCCCCCCAGGGGGCGAGCTTTGGGCCAACACACTATTCTCGGCTCGGCATCGTCAACGTGGGGAACGCCCCCGACAAGATGAAGCCGGTTGGCACCCTCTGGCACATGCCCGGCCTCGCGGGTGGCAATGAACACCGTCGTCCCAAGAGCGGACTGCCGGCGCGCGAGTCCAAGAACCTCAACGGCCGATGCAGGATCGAGCTGCTCGAAGGGCTCGTCCAGAAGCAGCACGTCTGGATCGACCGCGAGAGCCGCTGCAACTGCGACCTTCTGACGTTCGCCGCCCGAGAGCGTGTGCATCAAGCGAGACTCGAGATGAGCGATGCCGACCGCTTCGAGTGCGCCAAGAACCGCCGAATCCAGTTCGTCTCCTGACACCCCACGGTTAGCCAGAGGAAACGCGATCTCGTCGAAGACGCTGCGAAACAGATAGACGTCCGAGTCTTGTAACACCATCGAAGTAGTGGCGGCACCCCCCGTGCCCGCCCCAACCACATCCAGTCGTCCCGTGAGATTGCCCTCTATCACCGTGGGAACGACACCCGCGATGACCCCTAGAAGAGTGCTCTTACCCGCCGCATTCGGCCCGGTTATCCAATTCTCTGAGCCAGGGGTGGCGACGAAGTCGATACCTGCGATTGCCGCCGAACGAGCACGCGTGTACGTGAAGCCGACCCCCTCGGCTGTGACGTATGCTCCACGGTCGCTCATCGGAACACCAACCGAGTCGCCGCGACAGCCACGATCCAGAGCGCACCTGCTGCATAGCAGGCTGCAGCTCCTAAGGTCACCTTGCGTTGAGGCTTCACCCTACGGCTGGAGCTGTATCCTCGGACATGCAGCAGAGCAGCCATGCCGTAAGCACGCACGAGCGACTTCACGATGACGGGGATCAACACGGCAAGGTAGGCGCGCATCTTGCGCACAAGGTTCCCGCCCATGGCCATCCCGCGGGCCTGCTGTGCCTGGATGGTGGTATCCATCTGCTGCTTCATAACAGGCAGTACGCTGAGCGTGAGCGAGATCATGATGCCAAGATCCTCGTTCACATCTCCGGCCCACCGAATGATCGCCGATGGTCCCGTTGATAGCAGCAACAGATACATGACCGAGACGAACCCGAGAAGACGTATCACGATGAGTAGGCCGGCGAGAAAGCCCTGAACGCCGAAGATCCACACGTGGTCAGTCGAGCCAGGATATGCCCACGAGTAGATGACCAGCAAGGACAGAGAGACCCAGGCGACACCCCTCCAGCTCCGCACGAGAGGCACGAGGAGCCCTGTGGCGGTCGCCGCTGCAAGGAGCGCGAGCAGCTGAACGCCGAGACATAGAATCGTCGGTGTCAGTGCGATAGCGAGGATCCCACAGGCGGCGAGGAACATCCGCGGGCCGACGGGGACGGCTCCTAACCCTATCGGATGCGGAAGGGCCCCCGGCTCGAACGTCGGGAGCCCCCCTGTCACATCAGCGGACAACGATGCCTCTCCGCATGTCGGGAGCTATGCCTCCTCCGGGCCTGCCGCGCAGCCCTTAAGCGTCTTCGGAAGCGCCATGATCACGAACATCACCACGAAGACAGAGAGGAGTTTGTCCACAAGGTTCGAAGCGATCCTAGGTATGAACGCGGCCGTGAACACGTCGGCACCAGCCTTCATGAGTCCGCCGACGAAGATGTCGAGTCCGCCACCCGTGAGGCCACCGTATAGATATGTAGCGATCGTGGTGCCGATGATCGGCGCCACGACGGAGATGATGAGACCGGCGATGAGCACGACGAGCCACTTCTGAAACCCGTACTTGACGGAGATGAAGCCTATGATCAGTCCGACAGCGATGTTGACGATGGCGAACCACATGTCCATCGGGTTCTGGAGCGCCATGATGACGTTCGTCAGTCCTCCCGTAAGCGCTCCCCACCATGGGCCGAGTATCGCCGCGGAGAGAATCGTACCGATCGTATCGAGGAAGACGGGCAACTTGAGCGAGCTGGCGAGCAACCCGCCGATCACATTGACCCCGATTCCCACCGGTACGAACACGAGCGAAATGCGCTTGTTCACTACAGCCCTCCTTCGTCGCCAGATGCCGGTCGGTCGACGTGCATGAACCGGTATACAAGCTATAATCCAGCCTGATGCTACAAGTGACAATCTGAATCGTCAAGCGGAATCCTTGCGGCAGTCACGGGGAGATGACCGAGATGACCACAGAAGATGCAGGCCGGAACCCGGTAGATTCCAGGAGCCGCAGGATCGTGTTCGTTTGCCACTGCTTGCTGAACGCGAACTCGAAGGTGGAAGGGCTCGCCCAGTACGCGGGAGTACACCCGTTGATCGCGCAGTTGGCCGCCCTCGGCCTCGGAATCATTCAGATGCCCTGTCCTGAGATTCGATCGTGCGGCATGAGCAGATGGGGCCAAACACGAGAGCAGTACGAGAACGTCCCATTCCGCGGACTCTGTGCGCGGCTCGCCGATGAGGTCCTCGCGCAGGTTCAGGAGTATCGGCGCTGTGGGTACGAGATCCTTGGTGTCGTGGGGGTCGACGGGAGCCCGACCTGTGGCGTGACGAAGTCCGCTTCGGGCCACTGGGGAGGCGAATACGCACCTGCGGAATGGGCGGAAGTCGTGTCTCGTGTTGAATCCGCGCCGCTGCCAGGAGTCTACATCGAGGCTCTCCTCGAGCGACTTGAGCCTCTCGGCATACGCTTCTTCGCGATTGACGAGAGCGTCGAGGGCCATCGCGTCGACGAGGTGATCCGAGGGCTCACAGCGACGGAGTAGCTGTGGCGGAAACTCGGTCGGGCGAAACATCGGACGCACCGATTCAGCCTCGAAGCACCTGGTCCTCCGGACCGTCAGCTCTCCTGCGCCCATCCGGGAATCGGCATCCATGTCTCGCCGAAGGCGGAGCCGCCGGCCACCGCGATGGAAGCGGGCATCGCTGATGCGGCGATCGCGTCGGCGACTTGCTGGAGATCCTCAGGCAGGTCGCTCGTCGATGCCGAGAACCCTTTCCGATAGGTGCCCCACACCTGTGAGGTCTCCGGCTGCCCGGTGTATGAGCTTGCGATCGAGACCGGGGTCGCCCGCGGGCCCGTAGCACGGGCAGTAGCGTCGCCCGTCGGCATAGAAGGCCTTCGCCATCTGAAATGTCCTCGATGGTGGCTGACTTGCAGAAGCCCGGGACGTCCGCGTACTCGGCCGCATCCGTGTTGTTGCGCAGCGCGACAGCCCGCTCCTCACCCCAGCTTCAAATCCCAGATCCGCCAGGTCTTGTAGCGGTGGCCGCCCATGAACTCCGACGCGCGCAAGATGAGCTCGTTGTGCTCCAACAGCATCGAGGCCTCGCACTGCGTGTAGCCGTGCTGCGTGGCGTACGCGTGCACCTCCTCGAACAGCAGCGCGTCCGCGCCGAGGCGCCGGTGTCCGGGCACGACGCCGAAGAACATCAGCCGCACGCGCGGGATCTTGCGCCGCGTCGCGAACAGCCGCGCCAGGCGCACGTAGTCCGAATCGCCGTACCACTTCCACCGTGGGCGCAAGGCGTAGTTCGGGTCGGGGAACGCACCGAGCACGGCCACCGGCTCGCCGTCGTGGTAGGCGAAGCGCACGAGCCCCGGGTCGATGATCGGCTTGAGCGCCTCGGCGAGCATGTCGGCCTCCCAGTCCGTGATGGGCAGGAAGCCCCAGTTGTTCGCCCACGCCAGGTTGTAGATGTCGATGACGAGCCGCACCTCGTCTTCGAAGCGCGACATGTCCACGGGCCGCGTCTCGATGTCCTTGCGTTTGCGGACCGCCTCAGCGAGCCGGTGCAGCCGGTCGGTCACCGGCTGCGTGAGGTCGATCATGTAGGCATGGTAGTCCATCGCCTTCTCGAAGCCGTAGCCCTCGATGAGATCCTTGTAGTACGGCGGGTTGTGCGTGAGCTCGACGGTGGGCGGCGTGTCGAAGCCGTCGATCAAGCACGCCTGGCGCTCGTGCGTGGCGTTGGAGTACTCGCCGGGGCCCCGCAGCGTGTCGGCCCCGCGCTCGGCCGCCCACGCGCGCACCGCATCGAACAGCGCGTTGGCCACGGCCTGGTCGTTCACGCACTCGAAGAAGCCGAAGAACGCGTACTTCCCGTAGTAGTAGTCGTTGAAGCGGTGGTTGATGGCGCCCGAGATCCGGCCGACCGGCTCCGAGCCGCGGTACGCCATGAAGTGCGTCACCTCGGCCGTGCGGTGGTACGGGTGCTCCGGCGTCAGCAGGCCCGTGATGCCCAGCACCTTGTTGCCGAGCAGGTCGGCGTCGAGCTGCGGCGTCCAGTTCGGGTCGCCCTTGTAGTGCTTCCAGTGGAACGCGACGAAGTCCTTGATGCGCGGATCGCCGAGCGGGATCTCGACGATGCGCACGTCGGAGGATCCGGACGCAGGTGCGGACATGCGGGAAACGCCTCCTTCGCTGTGGGCACGAACACTCGCAAGGGTAGCACTCGCGGGCGCGTCGGTGCAGGGCGCGACTGGCGCTCGCGGGCGTTTCGGTGCAGGGCGCGCCCGGCGTCCGCGGGCACCCCGGTGCAGCGCGAGCCCGGGCTGCCACGCGAGCCCGGGCTGCTACACTGTATCGGGCGTGCGTGACCCACGAGGTGAGAGTGCATGGACTTCGAATCGCTTGCGAACAGCCGGCTCGGGATCGGCATGGCGCTGTCGGCCAGCCGGGCGATGCCGCGCGCCGCTGGCTATGCGCTCGCCCAGCGGGTGGCGCGCCGGGTGGCGAAGGACCGCATGCTGCCGATGACGCGCGCGATCCGCGCCAACCAGTGGGTGGTCTCCGGTCGCACGCTCTCCTCCGCCGAGCTCGACCAGGCGGCCTACCAGGTGCTCGCCAACTCGGGCCGCTTCCTGTTCGACCTGTTCCACCTGCCGGAAGGCGCCGACGCGATCTTCCGGCTCGTGAAGCGCGACGAGACCTTCGAGCGGATGCTCGCGCTGAGCGCCGAAGGGCCGCTCGTGGTGGCGGGCATCCACCTCGGCAACTTCGATCTCGTCGGCCGCGCGCTCGCGTACGCTGGCTGGCGTCCGCAGGTGCTGTCGGTGCCTGACCCGAACGGCGCGTACGAGCAGCAGAACGAGATGCGCCGCCAGGCGGGGCTCGAGGTGACGCCGGTGTCGGTGCGCTCGCTTGCTCAGGCCGCCCGGCGCCTGAAAGAGGGCGGCGTCGTGGTGACCGGGCTCGACCGCCCCATCCCGGAGCCCGAGGCGAGCGTGCGCTTCTTCGGCGAGCCTGCCCCGCTGCCGCTCCTGCACGTGCGGCTGGCGATGAAAGCGGGCGCGCCGGTGGTGGTGGCCTCAGCGCCGCTCGACGACGACGGGCGCTATCGGCTCGAGATGTCCGAGCCGATCCCGATGGAAGGCGACGACGCGGTCGCCAATGCCGAGCGCTGCGCGGCGGAGGCGGAGCGCATGATCGCGGCGCGCCCGCGGCAGTGGGCGATGCCGCACGCGGTGTGGCCGCACGCCGAGGCACCGTGACGGCGAGGCAGGGCGCGCGCTGAGAGGCCGCGCGGCGCAGCGGAGATGGCCGGCGGCGCGAGCGGCGCCCCGCAGGAAAGGACGGACGTGGCAGACATAGCGAAGCACAAGCGCGAACACGACATGCTGATCGGGTTCTTGGAGCGGCCTGCACTGCAGTGGCTGGCGGCCCGCATGCCCGCGTGGGTCACGCCGGACGTTCTCACCGGCATCGGCGTGGCCGCTTCGATGATGATCTTCGTGGGCTACTGGCTCACGAACCGAAGCCCGTGGTGGCTGCTCTTCGTCAACCTCGGCTTCGTCATCAACTGGTTCGGCGACTCGCTCGACGGCACGCTCGCGCGCTACCGCAAGATCGAGCGGCCGAAGTTCGGCTTCTACATCGACCACACGGTCGACGCGGTCGCGGAGTTCCTCACCATCATCGGCATCGGGATGTCGCCGTACCTGCGGCTCGACGTGGCGGCCTTTGCGCTCATCGGCTATCTCCTCATGAGCGTGCACGTCTACATCCGGACGGCCGTCGAGGGCGTCTTCAAGATCTCGTACGGGCGGTTCGGGCCCACCGAGATGCGCGTCATCATCATGCTCGTGAACACCGCGATCCTCGTCTTCGAGCCGTTCTTCCTGCGCGAGGTCGTGTCTGGCCTCAAGCCGTTCGACGTCGTCGGCATCGTGCTCGCGGCAGCGATGGGCGCGGTGTTCCTCGGCGCGTCGTGGGTGCACGCGGTGCGCCTCGCCAAAGAAGGGAAGTAGCGTGGGCCTGTTCGGTCGCAGGCGGCTCGGCATCGCGCTCGGGAGCGGGAGCGCGCGCGGGCTTGCGCACATCGGCGTGCTCAAAGCCCTCGAAGCGGCAGGCATCCGCCCCGACGTCGTCACGGGCACCAGCATGGGCGCGATCGTCGGCGCGATGTACGCCGCCGGGAAGCCGCTTGCCGAGATGGAAGCGCTCGCGACCGCATACGACGTCAAGGCGCTCATCTCGCTCGCCGACATCGCATGGCAGCGCGGCGCGATCATCCAAGGCGAGAAGGTCGAGTCGTTCTTGGCCGAGCACCTGCCGGAGCGCTTCGAAGACCTCGCGATCCCCTTCGGCTGCGCCTCGACCGACCTCGTGACCGGCCACGGCGTGAAGCACACCTCCGGCGACTTGCGCCGCGCGGTGCGAGCGTCGATCTCGATCCCGGTGGTGTTCGCGCCGGTGGCAGGCGACGGCCACGTGCTCGTCGACGGCTACCTCACCGAGCCCGTTCCCGTGATGCTCGCACGGCGGCTCGGCGCCGAGGTGGTGGTGGCCGTCGAGGTGTGCGGCTCCGGAACGGTCGTGCCTGACGACGCTCAACGCGACGCAGGCGTCGTGCGCGATCTCATCGCGGCGCTTCGCGGCGAGCCCCGCCAGCGCCGCCGCGGCACGTCTGCGCTCGAGGTGCTCTCGGCGAGCAGCGAGATCCTGGAGCGCCACGTGGCGCTTCCTGCGCTCGAGCAGGCGGACGTGGTGATCTCGCCGGACGTGCACACCTACACAGGCTATGACTTCCTCGCCGCACCCGATATCATCGCGGCAGGCGAGCGCGCCGGGCGGCTGGCCGTTCGGGCGGTTGCGCGCGCGGCGCGGATACGACTGCCGTGACAGGCACGGTCGCCGTCACGGGCGATGACACGCAAGGAGGACGCATGCGGAAGACGACGCTCGCGGCGGCTTTGGCGATCGGGGTCGCAGGATCGGTCGCGGCCGTCCTGCTCACGCCGCCCGACCAGAAGTTGGGGGCGATGGTGCGCTTCGTGATGTATCACGGCGCCTCGACCTGGGTGAACATGGCGACCTTCACGATCGCAGGCGCGGCCGGCGTCGCCACGCTGCTCGGGGCGGAGCGGTGGCGGCCGTACGGTGAGGCGTTCCGGTGGCTCGCGCTGCCGCACTGGGTGGTCAACACGATCCTCGGGCTCATCTCCATGAAGCTCATCTGGGGCGGCATCCTGTGGAACGAGCCGCGGTTGCTCATGACCTTCGGGATCCTCGCGGGCGCGCTGCTCGTGCTCGCCGCGCAGTACCTCGCCGACTCGCCGAAGGTGCCGGCCGCGCTCGACGCGCTGCTTGCGCTTTCGCTGTGGGCGCTCGTGCTGGTGCTCCCGAACCTCTTCCACCCGGACAGCCCGGTCTTCCGCTCCGGCAACACGGCCTACATCGCGACCTTCCTTGGGATGGTGGCGTCGGTCGCGGTGGCGGTGCTGGCTTCCGGCGTGGCGATCGCGCGCCGGAAGACGGAAACGGCGGCCTGAGGCCGCCGTCCGTACGCGCGCGGAAGCGGGCGCTACCCGCCGATGACGCCCAGCTCGCGACCGATGCGCTCGAAGGTCTCGAGGACGTAGTCCATCTGCTCGTCGGTGTGCGTGGCCATGTACGACGTACGCAGGAGCGCGCGGCCCTGCGGCACGGCGGGCGGTCGCACGGGGTTGACGAAGATCCCCGCGTCCAGCAGCCGGCGCCAGAACTCGAAGACGAGCATCTCGTCGCCCAAGACGATCGGGATGACCGGCGTGGTGCTGTTCCCGGTGTCGAACCCGAGGCGGCGGTACTCGGCGTGCATGCGGTTGACGATGCGCCACAAGCGCTCGCGGTGCTCCGGCTCGCTCTCCATGACGTCGAGCGCGCCGAGGCATGCGCCGACGCTCGGCGGGGCCATCGCTGCCGAGAAGATGAACGGCCGCGAGTTGTGCTTGATGTAGTCGATGACCTTCGCATCGCCGGCGATGAAACCGCCGAGCGAGGCGAAGCTCTTGCTGAAGGTGCCCATGATGAGGTCGACCTCGTCGGTGAGGCCGAAGTGCGCCGCGGTGCCTTCGCCGTTCGGCCCCAGCACGCCTGATGCGTGCGCGTCGTCCACCATCAGGCGAGCGCCGAACTCACGGATGATCGGCAGCATCTCCGGCAGGGGCGCGACGTCGCCTTCCATCGAGAACACGCCGTCCACCACCACGAGCGCCCCGCCGTGCTCCCAGTCGACGCGCCCGAGCGCTTCGCGCAGGCTTTCCGGGTCGTTATGCTCGAAGCGGACCGCCTTGCCCCACGACAGCTTGCAGCCGTCGTAGATGCTGGCATGGTCGTCTTTGTCGATGACGGCGTAGTCGTGGCGGGTCACGATGGCCGAGATGGTGCCGATGTTGGTGCCGAACCCGGTCGAGAAGACGAGCGCCGCCTCCTTGCCCACGAACTTCGCGAGCCGGCGCTCCAGCTCCTCGTGGATGTCGAGGTTGCCGTTCAGCAGGCGCGATCCCGTGCACGAAGTGCCGTACTTGTCGAGGGCTTCGCGCGCGCGGGCGCGCACGTGCGGGTGCGTGGTGAGGCCGAGGTAGTTGTTCGAGCCGAGCATGATGAGATCACGGTCGCCGACGCGGACCTTCGAGTCGGACTCCGAGGTGATCACGCGGAAGTACGGGTAGTAGCCGGAAGCGCGCGCCTCGTCGGCCTCGCTGTACTCGAAGCACTTGCCGAAGATGTCCATGGGTCTCCCGTCCGTTTGGATCTGGCCGGTCGCGGAATACCGGACGATTTTACCGCTTTGTCGCACGCGGAGGGCGGCGATGTCGCGTGCGACTGGACGCTGCACGGAGATCCGCCGCCCCGTATCCGCGTCTGTGTCCCCGTTGTCTCACGTAAGAATGTCGTCGAACGCTGCCCCTGGCGCATCGCGGGCGGGCGGTCTACAATCGCAGCGAACCGAACAGCGGTCCCAGGTGCCTGCCGAAGCGCACGCGAAGGCAGGAGAATAGGGAAGCCGGTGCAAGTCCGGCACGGACCCGCCACTGTGACGGGGCATGCGCCCCGAAGTCAGGAGACCTGCCTGGGATCCCTGCGACGTCGGCCTTCGAGGACTTGAGGCCCAGTCGCCCGCGCGATGCGCGTGCTTCCGGGAGACCGAGGACTCGAGGACCCGCTTCTCGCGGGTCCTTCGCTTTCTCGGCCGCGCTGTTCGGGGAGGCATGGCCCGGATGCGAGAGGAAGGAACGAGGATGCGAACGAAACGATGGATCCGAGCGCTCGTCGCGGCGGCGGTGGCCGCGCTGCTCCTGGTCGCGCCGGCTGGGTGCGGCACGAAGCAGGCCGATTCCGGTGGCGCACAGAAGCAGGCGGCGTTCCCGGTAACGCTCGAAGACGATGCCGGTCGCACGGTCACCATCACCAAGAAGCCGGAGCGGATCGTGAGCCTGGCGCCTGCGAACACCGAGATCGTCTACGCGCTCGGCGCGCTCGACCGCGTCGTCGGCGTCACGACCTTCGACGACTATCCGCCGGAGGTCTCGTCGATCGCCAAAGTCGGCGACTTCATGAACCCCAACATGGAGGCGATCGCTGCGGCCAAGCCCGACCTCGTGCTCGCCACGGGCGGCGTCCAGGCAGACACGATCGCCAAGCTCGAGGAGAGCGGAGCGGTCGTGCTTGCGGTCGATCCGCAGTCGCTCGACGGCGTGTACGCGGCGATCACGATGGTGGGCACCGCGATCGGCGAGCCTGCGAAGGCCAAGGAGGTCGTGCAGGGCATGAAAGACGATCTCGCCACGATCCAGTCCGCCATCGAGGAGGCGCCCGTGCGCTGCTTCATCGAGATCGCGCAAGAGCCGCTGTACACGGCTGGCTCGGGCACCTTCATCAACGACCTCATCGAACAGGCGGGCGGCGAGAATGTCGTGACGCAGGAGGGCTACGTCGCGTACTCGCTCGAGCAGCTGCTCAAGGACGACCCTGAAGTCTACCTGGCGACGAAGGGCTCGATGAGCGATCCGGCCGACATCGAGAAGCGGCCCGGGTACTCGGCGCTGTCGGCCGTCAAAGCCAAGAAGGTGTTCGTCCTCGACGACAACCTTGTGAGCAGGCCAGGTCCGCGCTGCATCGAAGGCATCCGGCAGATCGCCGAGGCGCTCCACCCCGACGCGTTCTAGCGCCGTGAGCGTGCCTGGGACACGACGGCCAGCGGTGCTCGCCGGGCTTGCGGCGGCGCTCGCCATCGCGATGGTGGCGGGCGTCGCCTTCGGCGCGGTGAAGGTGGCGCCTGGCGAGGTCCTCGGCGCGATCGCCCGCGCGGTCTCGGGCGCCTCGGGGCCGGTGGAGGACGCGGTCGTGCTCGACCTGCGGGTTCCGCGCGTGCTTCTGGCGGCGCTCGTGGGAGCGTGCCTCGCGGTCGCAGGCGTGCTGTACCAGGCGCTCTTCCGAAACGCGCTCGCAGACCCGTACATCTTGGGCGTCTCTTCCGGAGCAGGGCTCGGAGCGACGCTCGCTTTCGTGCTCGCCGGCTCCACCACGCTCGGCGTGCTCGTCGGGGTTCCGGCCGGAGCGTTCGCGGGCGCGCTCGGCACGATCGCGCTCGTCGTCGCCCTCGCCGGCAGGGCAGGGCGGCTGGAGTCCGCATCGCTCCTCTTGGCCGGCGTCGCCGTGTCCTACACGCTCGCCGCGCTGACGTCGTTCGTGATGGTGGTGTCGCGCGAGTCCATGCACGCGGTGGTGTTCTGGATGATGGGCGGGCTCCAGCGCGCGTCGTGGCCGTACGTGGGGATGCTCGCCCTCGTGCTTGCGGCAGGGGGCGCCGTGCCGTTCGCGCGCTCGCGCGACCTCGACCTCATGCTGCTCGGTGACGAGCGCGCGAACCAGCTGGGGCTGGATGCGCGCCGCTTCACGCTCGGCATGCTCGCGTGCGCGTCGCTCGTGGTCGCGGGCGCGGTGTCGGTGTCGGGGCTCATCGGGTTCGTGGGGCTCATGGTGCCGCACGCCGTCCGGCTGGTGCTCGGACCCGACCACCGCACGCTCCTGCCGGCCTCTGCGCTCGCCGGCGCGATCGTCGTGGTG
Organism: Parvivirga hydrogeniphila; assembly: GCF_023371205.1. Lineage (NCBI taxonomy): Bacteria > Bacillati > Actinomycetota > Coriobacteriia > Anaerosomatales > Anaerosomataceae > Parvivirga > Parvivirga hydrogeniphila. The sequence continues at coordinate 421,680 of NZ_JAMCCO010000002.1, read as the reverse complement.
CTCGCGGACCTCCTTGCGCGCGTCGTGCTCGCGCCCGTGGAGCTCCCGGTGGGCATCGTCACCGCGCTCGCCGGCGGGCCGTTCTTCGTGTGGCTGCTCACGCGGAAGGAGCGCGCCGCATGAGCGCGTCCGAGGTGTTGCTCGCGTTCGAGGACGCGGTCGTCGGGTACGGCGGGCGTCCGGTGCTCTCGCGCGTGACGCTCGCGGTGGGAGCGGGCGAGGTCGTCGGCCTGGTCGGCCCGAACGGTGCCGGCAAGTCCACGCTGTTGCGCGCGGTGACGGGAGCAGCGCGGCTGGAAGCGGGCTTACTTGCGATCTGCGGGCAAGCGGCATCGGGGCTTTCTGCTCGCGCGCGCGCGAAGATGGTGGCCGTCGTGCCGCAGGCGCTGCCGGTGCCGTTCGCGATGAGCGCGCGCCGGTTCGTCGAGCTCGGGCGGCACCCGCACCTTGACGTGCTCGAACGGCCGGGCCCGGCGGACGCCGCGGTCGTCGAAGACGCGATGCGACGCACCGACACGCTGCGGCTCGCGGACCAGACCGTCGACACGCTCTCGGGCGGCGACCTGCAGCGGCTGACGGTCGCGCAGGCGCTCGCGCAGCAGCCGAAGGTGCTCCTGCTCGACGAGGCGACCGCGCACCTCGACGTCAACCACGCGCTGCAGGTCCTCGACCTCGTTCGTCGCGAGGCCGACGCTGGCGCCGCCGTGCTCGCGGTCTTCCACGACCTCGACCTCGCCGCCCGCTACGCGGACCGCATCGCGATCGTCGCCGAAGGCGCCGTGAGCGAGCCCGCGCCTCCCGAGGTGGCGCTGGACGCGGCGACCCTCTCCCGCGTCTTCGACGTGCGCGCCGTCGTGCGCGTCGAGCCGGTCACCGGCGCGGTGGCGGTCGTTCCGATCGTGCGCGGTGCGGAGGTGGCGGCGCTTCGGCGCGGCCCGGTCGGGCTCGTGTGCGGCTCGGGCGCGGGCGCGAGGCTGCAGCGCGAGTTCGCGCGAGCGGGCTGCCGCGTGGTTTGCGGGGCGCTCAACGAAGGAGACGTGGATGCGTCTGTCGCCGAGGCGCTCGGGCACGAGTTCCTCCGCCTGCCGCCGTTCGGCGAGGCGGGAGCGGAGGCCGAGGCGTGGGTCGAGGAGCGCTTCGCCGCGTGCGCCGCGGTAGCGGTGGCGCCGACGCCCTTCGGGCGCGCGAACGTCGCGAACCTCCGGGCGGCCGTCCGTTGCGGCGCGCCGCTCGTGCTCCTCGGGGACCTCCCTCTCGAGCGGGACTACACTGGTGGCGAGGCGCAGGCGCTCGCGCGAGCGGCCGTCGAGCGCGGGGCGCTGGTCGTTCCGAACGAAGACGAGGTGGTCGCGGCCGTGCTCGCGCACCTCGAGGCGAAGGAGGCGCACCGTGGCTGAGAGCGACCGGGTGGGCTTGGTGCAGGTCTATACCGGCGACGGCAAGGGCAAGACCACCGCTGCGGTGGGCCTGGCGGTCCGCGCCGCCGGAGCCAGGCTGCGCGTGCTGTTCCTGCAGTTCGTGAAAGGCGGCGAGCGGTCGAGCGAGCTTGCGATGCTCGAGCGCATCGGCGTTGCGGTGAAACGCCCTGCGCGCGAGTCGACCGGCCTGCTCGCAGGGGGCGCAACGGACGAGGACCGTCGAGCGGGGAAAGAAGCGCTTGCGCTTGCGGAGGAGGCCATCGGCAGCGGCGCGTATGACGTCGTGGTGCTCGATGAGGCGTGCGTGGCCGCGGCTCAGGGGCTCGTAGACGAGAAGCGCCTGCTCGCCGCAATCGCGGCTCGGCCGGTGCACGTCGAGGTGGTGCTCACCGGCAGAGGGGCCTCCGACGCCATCATCGAGGCCGCCGACCTCGTCACCGAGATGCGCTCGCACAAGCACCCGTTCGAGCGCGGTGTGCCGGCCCGCAAGGGCATCGAGTTCTAGCGCGTGTCGACCGCGCACACCACGGGCGTGTGCTGCGAGGCTGCGAGGATCTCGCACGCGAGCCCGAGACGGTCGCGCGCGATTGCAAGCGCCGAGTGCGCCGCACGAGGCGTGTTGTTCTGCTCCGAGAGGTGCAGCCCCACCACGGTATGCAGGCCGTCGTGCGCGAGCGCGGCGAGGGCGGCCGCGGCGTCGTCGTTGGACAGGTGCCCGACCCGAGAGCGGATGCGCTGCTTGAGGAACGCCGGGTACGGGCCTCGTTCCAGCATGCCGACGTCGTGGTTGGACTCGATCGCCAACACATCGCAGCCACGGAGCGCTTCTTCCGCCTCGCCGGTCAGGAATCCGGTGTCCGACAGGTATCCGAGCGTCCGGCCCGATGGGAACGTCACGCGGTAGCCCACCGGTTCGGCCGCGTCGTGCGAAGAGCGGAACGGCAGCACCGAAAGCCCGCCGAATGCGACGACCTCGCCAGCACGCAGCGGGCCGACGTCGGGGATCTCTGCGAGCACCCCTGCGATCGCGTCGAGGGTGCCGTGCGTTGCGAGCACCGGCACGCGGAGCTCGCGGGCGAGCACGCGCATGCCAGCGACGTGGTCCGCGTGCTCGTGGGTGAGCACGACCGCCTCGATGCGCACGTGCGAGAGCCCAGCCGCCGCGATGCGCAGACGCGCCTGGCGGGCAGAGATGCCGCAGTCGATGAGGATCCCGGTCGCGCCCGCGTACACGAGCGCTGCGTTGCCGCGCGATCCCGATGCGAGAAGCGCGACGCCCTCGGCTTCGGGGCTCGCGCAACGACCGGTGTCGATGGGGCGCGGCTCGGACACGCGTACAGGGTATCATCAACCTATGATGTGCGCCGCGAAGGCGCTTTCGAAGGGAGTGCAGCATGGCCGGCTCGAAGTGGTCGCTCCGCAACATCTACCTGTACCTGGTGTGTCTCATCACGCTCATCATGGTCATCGTGGGTGCCGTCGGCGTGGTGCGGAGCGGAGTCGAGCTCCTCTACCCCGAGCCCACCATCATGGAACCGCTGCCGAAGGACGGGTCCGGCACGCCAGAGATGACCGAGGAGGAATGGCAGCGGCAGCAGGAGATCGGACGGCAGCAGTCGCAGCGCTGGGCGATCATCAACGTGGTCGGGAACCTGGCTCTGGTGCTGATCGCGGGCCCGATCTACATCTATCACTGGCGCAAGATCGAAGAGGAGAAGTCTGAGACGACCCCGACGACCGCGTAGGAGGATCCTATGCACAAGGTGTTCGTGTACGCCCTGTCGACCTGCCCGTACTGCCGCGCGGCGCGCGCATACTTGGACGAGAACGACGTGGAGTACGACGTCGTGGAGGTCGACAAGCTCGAAGGCGACGAGTACAAGGCCGCCGTCGAAGAGGTACGGCGCGTCTCGGGCGGCACGGCGTTCCCGGTGATCGTCATCGACGACGAGAGCGTGATCGTCGGCTTCAACAAGAAGCGCATCAAGGAGGAGCTGGGGCTGTGAGCGATGCGACGGCGCGCCGGCGCTTCGCGCCTGGCACGACCATCGAAGACCTCAAAGCGTACATGGGGCCGTTCGTGGACCGGCTCGGCTACAAGTTCAACACCGAGTCGTCTTTCGTCGACGACGTGCTCGCCTCCGAGCTCGAGATCCTGGAGAAGACGGGCGACGTGTACTGCCCCTGCCGTGTCCGAACCGGAGACCCGAAAGAGGATGTGAGGATCATCTGTCCCTGCATCTCATTCCACCGGGACGAGTTCGCGGCCATCAAGAAGTGCTGGTGCGGGCTGTTCATCCTCAAAGAGGTCGAAGACGGAAGCGAGCTGTTCGGCGTGATCGAAGCGCTCTCGGGCGATGTCGAGGTACCGGTCTTCCGCGTCGAGGACCTACCGCCAGGGCAGGTCCGGCACGTGAAGGTCGGCAAGAACGACATCGCGGTGGCGCGCGTGGGCGACGAGTTCTTCGCGCTCTCCAACGTGTGCCGCCACGCGTTCGCGCCGCTTGCTGACGGCTTCATGGACGGCTACCACGTGATGTGTCCGTGGCACGGGTGGCGGTACGACGTGCGCGACGGCACCACCGACCATCCGGACGTTGACGTCCGCACCTATCCGGTGACGGTGCGCGACGGCGAGGTGTTCGTCACCGTGCGTATCAAAAGGTGAGTTGGATTCGCGCCGCGCGTGAGGCCGGGCAACCCATGCCCCGGCCGCGTAGGGCCGTTCGCGGCATGCATGGTTCGTAACGTCTGTTGCATAGCCGTCATTTGTGCTACATTCCGGGAATCTCAGGCGGTGCGCGCGCCGGCGCCATGCCGGCTCGTGCGGAAGTCGTGTGTTGCGAAGGAGGAGGCATGGCAAGAAGCAAGCGGTTCGTCGCACTCGTTGCGGCACTCGCCGCGCTCGCGCTCGTGGTCGCCGGTTGTGGCGGCACGACGGAGACGGGCGGCGAGAAGGAGACCGTCACCGTCAAGATCGGCGTTACCTCGCCGTTCACCGGTGACGTTGCCGCGCTCGGCCTCGGCATCAAGAATGGCGCGACGCTCGCCATCGATGAGGCTAACGCCGATCCCGAGCTCCAGGAGCTCGGTATCAAGATCGAGGGCTTCTTCGTGGACGACGCGGCCGATCCGAAGACGGCCGTGAACGCAGCGACGCAGCTCACCTCCGACCCGAAGGTCGTGGGCGTCGTCGGGCACCTGAACTCCGGCTGCTCGATTCCTGCGTCTACCAAGTACAACGAGGCGGGCGTCGTGCAGGTCTCGCCCGCGTCCACCAACCCGAAGCTCACGCAGCAGGGTCTGAAGAACGTCTTCCGCGTGTGCACCATCGACACGGTGCAGGGCTCGTTCGCTGGCGACTTCGCCGTCGACAAGCTCGGCGCGAAGACAGTGGCGGTCATCAGCGACTCCACGCCGTACGGCGACGGTCTGGCTGACGAGTTCGCCAAGCAGTTCGAGTCCCGCGGTGGCAAGGTGGTGTCCCGCGACAAGATCCAGCTCAAGGACCAGGACTTCAAGGCGCTCGTCACGAAGATCCAGGGCCTCAAGCCCGACATGATCTACTTCGGTGGCATGTACACCGAGGGCGGCCTCATCAGCAAGCAGTCCAAGGAAGCGGGTCTGCGCGTTCCGCTGATGGGCGGCGATGGCCTGTACACGCAGCAGTTCATCGACATCGCTGGCGCTGCGAACGCCGAGGGCGACATCGCCACCTCCGTCGGCCTGCCGCTCGATCAGCAGCCGAAGGGCCAGGAGTTCAAGGCCGCGTTCGAGAAGAAGTTCCCCGGCACGAACATCGAGGCGTACGACACCTACGCGTACGACGCCACGATGGTCATCGTCGAGGCGATCAAGAAGGTGGCCAAGGAGATGGGCGCTGACAAGCTGACCACCCCGGCCGGCAAGCAGGCGATCATCGACGCGGTGGCCCAGACCGACTACGACGGCGTGACCGGCAAGGTCGCCTTCGACGAGTTCGGCGACACCACGAACAAGGCGATCACCGCCTACATCGTCAAGGGCAGCGCGTTCGTCCCGTACGAGCAGTAAGACCGATCTGAAGCGATGCGCGACCCGAGGCCCGGGCGGGGGCGACCCCGCCCGGGTCCGGTGCGGTACGGCAAAGCCGCCGCTTCGTCGCGCGTGAACCACGGATGGAGCAACCGTGCACTTCAACGTCGCTGATGTGCCGCAGCAGCTCGTGAACGGCCTGACGCTCGGCGGCATGTACGCGCTGATCGCGCTGGGCTACACGCTCGTCTACGGCATCCTGCTCATGATCAACTTCGCGCACAGCGAGATGTTCATGGGCGGTGCGTACTTCGGGCTGCTGTGGCTGAACATCTTGAGCAAGCAGAGCTTCTTCACTGGAAGCGCGGTGGGTCTCGTCCTCCTGTACGCCATCTCGATCTTGTTGGCGGCGATCATGACGGGCGTCCTGGGCGTGCTCATCGAGCGCTTCGCATACCGGCCGTTGCGGCACGCGCCACGCCTGGCGCCTCTCATCTCCGCCATCGGCGTGTCGCTGTTCCTCCAGAACGCCGTGCTCTTGTGGGTCTCGTCGCGGTCCATCCCCTTCCCGGTGAAGTTCCCGGTCTACCAGTACACGCTCGCGCGTGACGGGTCCGGGTCTCTCGCGTTCACCGTGCTGGGCGCGAGCGACAAGATCGTCGACAAGCTCGGCCAGGGCGCGCACGCGATCGTGCAGTTCAGCACGCTGCAGATCATGATCATCGTCGTGACGCTCATTCTGCTGTTCGTGCTCGACACCTTCATATCACGCACGAAGCTCGGCAAGGCGATGCGCGCCACTGCGCAGGACCGCGACACCGCCGGGCTGATGGGCGTCGACATCAACCGCATCATCGCAATCACGTTCTTCATCGGTCCGGCGATGGGTGGCGTCGCAGGCATCTTCTCCGGCATGTACTACGGAAACATCAAGTACAACATGGGCTTCATCCCCGGCATCAAGTCGTTCACCGCAGCGGTTCTCGGCGGTATCGGGAACCTGCGCGGAGCGATGCTGGGCGGCTTCGTGCTGGGCATGGCAGAGGCGCTGGCGTCGGGCTTCATCTCGACGGCCTACAAGGACGTCATCGCGTTCGTCATCCTGATCCTCGTCCTCATCTTCCGTCCGGGCGGCCTGCTCGGCGAGTCGGTTGTGGAGAAGGTGTAGGCCATGGGCGGAAGCAAGGTCGACATCAAGACGAGTGTCCAAAGCGCGCGTCTCACACCGAAGAAGATCGCTCTGTACGCGGCGATTGCCGTGTTCCTCGTGGCAGCGCCGGTGTACTTCCAGTCGATCGGCAACGTGTTCATGGTGCGCATCTTCGCGCTCGTGGGCATCTACGTGATGCTTGCGCTGGGTCTGAACATCGTGGTGGGCTACGCCGGCCTGCTGGATCTGGGCTACGTGGCCTTCTACGGCATGGGGGCGTACTCCGGCGTGCTGCTTGGGTACGTCTTCCAGAAGCTCGTGGGCGGCGCCGACGCGCCGCTTGCGGGGCTGTCGTACTGGGCGCTTCTGCCCATCGCCGCGCTCATGGCTGCGCTCACCGGCATCGCGCTCGGTACGCCGGTGCTGCGGCTGCGCGGCGACTACCTCGCCATCGTCACGCTCGGTTTCGGTGAGATCGTCAGAATCGCATTGCAGAACGATATCTTCGGGCTCACGAACGGCTCGGCAGGTCTCCCGCGCGTCGGTGAGACCATCGTCACAGCGGCCGGCCAGAAGTGGGCGTTCATGCACCTGAGCACGACGACTTTCACGTTCTCCAAGGACCTGTTCTGGTACGTCGTGGTGGTTGCGCTTTGTCTGCTCACGATCTTCGTCATCCGGCGCCTCGACAACTCGCGGCTTGGCCGGGCGTGGGTCGCGATGCGTGAGGACGAGGTCGCAGCGGCGGCCACCGGCGTCAACATCATGACCACGAAGCTCTGGGCGTTCTCGCTTGGTGCGATGTGGGGCGGCATCGCCGGCATCACCTACGCGTACTGGGTCGGGTTCATCAGCCCCGAGTCGTTCAACTTCATGGAGTCGGTGCTGATCGTCTGCATGGTGGTGCTTGGCGGCATGGGCTCGATCCCTGGGTCGATCGTCGGCGCTATCATCATCGCCGGCCTGCCCGAGGTCATCCGCGGGCTGGCGCAGTCCACGGCGCTCTCACGGTTCCTGACACCTGAGCAGGCGTCGCGGATCGGTGACTATCGGTACCTGATCTTCGGCGGCTTGCTCGTCGTGATGATGGCCGTGCGACCGCAAGGCATCTTGCCGTCCACGCGCCGCGCGCGCGAGTTGACGTCCGAGGAGCCCATCATCGAAGAAGAGAACACCGACTTGTGGGAGGTCGAGCACAAGCACGACCTTCCCCACAAGCTGTAAGACGGCCGATCGGAAGGGCCACACGATGGCGCGACTGTTGGAAGCCACACAGATCACGATGCGGTTCGGCGGACTGAAAGCGCTGAGCGACATCGACTTTCACATCGACGAGGGCGAGATCGTCGCTTTGATCGGCCCGAACGGCGCCGGCAAGACGACGTTCTTCAACCTGCTCACCGGCATCTACAAGCCGACCGAGGGCACGCTGCTGTTCGACGGCAAGCCGCTCGCGGGACGCAAGCCGCACGTGATCTGCAGGATGGGCATCGCCCGTACGTTCCAGAACATCCGGCTGTTCCAGAACATGACGACGCTGGAGAACGTCATGGTGGGGCGGCACACACGGACCACGGCCGGGCCGCTGCACGCAGTGCTGCGCACGCCGAAGTTCAAGCACGAGGAGCAGCACATCGTCGATGAGGCGGTGAAGTGGCTGCGGTTCGTCGGGCTCGCCGGAAAGGCGAACGAGCTTGCCAAGAACCTCCCGTACGGCGAGCAGCGCAAGCTGGAGATCGCCCGTGCGCTCGCGACTGAGCCCAAGCTCCTGCTGCTCGACGAGCCTGCGGCCGGCATGAACCCGCAGGAGAGCACGGATTTGACGAAGCTCGTGGGCAAGATCCGCGATGCGGGCGTCACGGTGCTGCTCATCGAGCACGACATGAAGGTCGTCATGGACATCGCCGACCGCATCGTCGTGCTCGACTTCGGCGAGAAGATCGCCGAAGGGCTGCCTGCGGAGATCCAGCGCAACCCGAAGGTCATCGAGGCGTATCTCGGCAAGGGCGCTGAAGCGCTCATGGCCGCGGAAGGGTAAGAGGCCATGCTGCTGAAAGTCGAGAACATCCACACGTTCTACGGCCAAATCGAGGCGCTCAAAGGCATCGACGTCGAGGTCGCCGAAGGTGAGGTCGTCACGCTCATCGGCGCCAACGGCGCGGGCAAGTCGACGACGCTCAAGACCATCTCCGGCCAGCTGGCGCCGCGCGAGGGCAGGATCGTCTTTGCGGGCGAGGAGATCCAGGGCATGCCGGCGCACCAGGTCGCCGCGAAAGGCATCGTGCACGTGCCCGAAGGCCGCCGGATCTTCCCGCGCATGACCGTCGAAGAGAACCTCGAGATGGGCGCGTTCCTCCGCAACGACGCCGATGGGATCGCGGCGGACAAAGAGATGGTGTTCGAGCTCTTCCCACGCCTGAAGGAGCGTCGCGCGCAGAAGGGCGGGACGCTCTCGGGCGGCGAACAGCAGATGCTCGCGATGGCGCGAGGGCTGATGGCCAAGCCGAAGCTCTTGATGCTCGACGAGCCCTCGATGGGGCTCGCGCCGGTCGTCGTCGAGACGATCTTCGAGACGATCGAGCGTCTGCACGAGGAGGGCATCACGATCCTTCTCGTGGAACAGAACGCGGCGATGGCGCTTTCGGTCGCCGACCGCGGCTACGTGCTTGAGACGGGCCGGATCGCGCTCACGGGAGGCGGCAAGGAGCTCCTCACCAACGAGCAGGTGCGCAAGACCTACCTCGGCGAGGTGTGAGGCCTCGGAGCCGACCCCGCACCGCTACGAGACGCGAAGCGCGCGGGCTGCTTTCAGGGCGACCCGCGCGCTGTCGTTCTCGATGGTTCGCGTGGGCACCGTCGGACGCCCATCGACGACGCGCAGCACGCCTGCGCTCACGACGGTGCGCACGGTGTCTGTGGAGCCGCGGTCGAGAAGCGCGCGAACCGGATCGTCGGTCGGACCCGTGCGCACGGCGATGACGTCCGCGAACCGTCCCGGAGTCAGCGCGCCGACGCGGTCCTGAAGTCCCAGCACCGCCGCGCCGTCCATCGTCATGATGGAAAGCAGCTGCTCTGGCTCGAGGGTGCGATCGAGTGCGCGCAGCGCTCGCGCCTCCGCGAACAGGTCGAGGTCGTCGTTGCTCGCGAGCGAGTCGGTGCCGAGCGCGATGCGCACGCCGTGAGCGCGCATCTCGCGCACGGGCGGCTCGCCGTTGCCGAGGACGTGGTTGGAACGAGGGCAGAGCACCGCGCCGGCCGCCTCGCGCGCGAGCAGGGAGATCTCGTCGCCTGCGGTCTTCACGCAGTGCACGGCAATCGTCCCGGAAAGGGCGCCGAGCCGGTGCGCATACTCGACAGGTCCGCATCCGGGCGGCGCGAAACCGTGGGCGAGGCGTGCGGCGAGCGACGAGAACGGGCCCGTGCCTGAGGCGAGCAGCTCGACCTCGGCGTCCGACTCCGCGAGGTGCATGGCGAACGGGACGCCGCGCTCGTGCGCAGTGCGGTGGACCGCGCGGATCAGGTCAGGGCCGGAGGAGTACGGCGCGTGTGCCGTGAGCCCGCACACCGTGCGACCGCCCTTGCAGGACCCGACGTCCGACGGGAACTCCATCTCTTGGAGACGCCGTTCGAGCTCGCCGGCGGCGATCCCGAGGACCTCGAAGAAGAACACGCCGTCGAGTCCGACGTCGGCAGCGGAAGCCGGGGCCTCGGGGCCGTACGCGACGTCCCCCACGGTCGTGACGCCCGCGCGGATCGACATGAGCGCGCCATGCGCGCATGACGCCGCAAGGTCGTCTGCGTCCAAAGCGCGCATCGCGGCGGCCACGCGCCCGAGCCACTCGGGGAACGGCGCGCGTCCGATCGCGGTGGCGACGGAGGTGAGCGCCAGGTGCGTGTGCGCGTTGACGAGCCCCGGCGCGATGACGCAGCCGGGGTGCTCGCGGACAGGAAGCCCGGGGTAGCGCTCGCGCATCTGAAGGAGCGGTCCCACGTCGACGATGAGCGGAGAGCGGACGACGACTGCGCCGTCTCGGATCGGCGCGCCGAGCACCGGGACCAGCCAGTCGCCTGCGATGATCACGTGCTCGGCTCCTCTGCGCGCAGAAGCAGGCTCGGCTTGCGAAGGTCCATGCAACCGCACGCGGCGTCGAGCGGGGCATCGGCGATGACGTCGAGCACGCAGGAGGCGATCGCCTCGGACTCGTCGAAGAAGATCGCCTTGAGCTCGTCGTGCTCCCACTCCTTGACGACGCCCTCGGCGTGATTGACGACGATGTACAGGCCCGCATAGCACGCCCCGATGTCGCGCGCCAAGAAGACTTCCGGTGCGAGCGACTGGCCGATGACGTCGGCGCCGAGGCGCTTCATGTAGTCGACTTCCGCCACGGACTCGAAGCGCGGCCCGTCGGTGACGAGGTAGACGCCGCGGCGGAAGACGCGGGCGAACCTCTCGCTCGCGGCTGCGTACAGCCGCGCATGCAGGTCGGGGCAGATGGGCTGCCGCATGATGAGCAGGTGGTCACCGCGCACGTAGATGTCCTGCTTGATCGACAGGTCGATGAAGTCGGTGGGAACGACCACGTCGCGCGGGTCGAGCAGGTAGTTGAGCGCGCCCACGCCGCCGTCCGCGAGCACCTTACGGACGCCCGCCTCGTGGAACACCCAGAACACCTGCAGGCTGGCGTCGGCCCGCTTCACGCCGCGGCGCCAGCCGTGCATCCTCACCGCGAGCGCGTCGCGCGGGCCGTGCTCGCCCGTCACGCGGAAGTGCGTGAAGGCGGGCGAGCGGCCGAACGGCGTGTCGAACACGAGCCCCTCGGCAAGCACCTCGACGCGCGGGTCGTCGAGCGCGCCAGGAAACTCGAGCGACAGTGAGCCTGAGCCGCCGCACACGCCGAACTGAGCGGACGGGACAGCAGTAGCGGACATCGGGACCTCCTCGGCGCAAGCGTACCGCAAGCGGGCCGGCCTGCGAAGACGCGGCGCTATCGCTGCATCGCCAGCATCTCGCGCAGGCGCTTGAACGCGGTCCGGATGCCGCCCACCTCGTACCAGTACATGGCGTAGGTGAAGCGCTTCATCACGATGGCGGGCAGGCCGCTCAGGTGGAAGCGGAACGCCCAGCCGACGCCGTAGCTCGGCCCGATGCTCACGAACTCGCCGTGCATGTGCGGACGGAAGGGCTGCGGCGTCTCGCCACGGAGCTCGCGCAGGAGGTTGTCCGCCGTGTGCTCGGCCTCGCGGATGGCGAACTGCGCGAGCATCGGCAGCGTGCGCTTCGTCTCCGGGTCGCGGAACGCCGCTACGTCGCCGATGGCGTAGATGTCAGGATGGCCGCTCGCGTGCAGCGACTCGTCCACCATCAGGCGCCCGGACGGGTCGGCGGCGAGCCCCCAGGTGGTCGCATCAGGGTCGGCCTTCGCGCCGCCGCAGAACACGACGACCGCCGCCGGGACGCGAGCGCCGCTCTCGAGCGTGATGCCCGTGTCGTCCACCGACGAGACCATCGAGCCCAGGTGCAGCTCCACGCCCAAGCGAGCGAGCCGCGCTTTGGCCTTGCGACGCAGGTTCTCGGGCAGGTCGTACAGGATGTCGGGCCGGCCCTCCACGAGGTGCACGTGCAGGTCGACGGGGTCGAGTCCGTGGTCGCGCATGCGCTTCGGGAGCATCTGCGCCATCGTCCCGACGATCTCGATGCCGGTCGCGCCGCCGCCGATGACGGCGAACGAGAGCGCCTGGGCGCGCGCGTCGCGGTCGACGGTCTTCGCGGCGATGCGGAACTGCTGCTCGATGCGCTGCTGCAGCTCCTGGGCGTCGTGCACCGACCACATCGTGGTGGCGTGCTCCTTCAGGCCGGGCACGGGCGGCACGAACGCGACCGCCCCGGTGGCGAGCACGAGCCGCCAGTACGTGACCTTCTCATGCGGACCTTCGCGCGGTCCCACCAGCACTGCGTGCTCGTCAGGGAGCACCGAGTGGACGCGGTTGTAGCACACCGTGACCGGCAGGTCCTTGAAGATCGTCGGCAGCCACAGCTCGCAGAACTCCGGCCGGGGCGGGCCGACCGCCACGAGGTCGAGCTCCGAAAGCGCCTGCTGGCAGGGGTTCGGCTCGATCAGCAGGATCTCGACGTCGTCGCTCGGCTTGATGCGCTTGGCCAGGCGCACCGCAAGGGTCGTTCCGGCGTAGCCGCCTCCCGCGATGACGATCCGGCGCTTCTCGGTCGGGCTGGTGCACGTCTGCATAGCTCCTCCTCGGTCCTGCATATTCTTACCCGAGCCGCCGCCGGTCTACTTCCGCAGCAGGCGGACGATGAGATTGAGCACGAGCGTCAGCACGAGCGACAGCACGATCGAGCTCGCGATCGGCACGTAGCAGCCCCAGCTCTCCCGCTCGATGCGGACGTCGCCCGGAAGCGAGCCCAGCCCGAGCCGGCCGCCAAGCCACACGAGCGCCCCGAGGAGCGCAAGGCCGATCCCGAGCGCCATGATGACTTTCCCGAACGTCTCCAGACTCACGCGATCCCTCCTCACGAACCAGCGGTCACGTGGTGTTCAGCGGCCTGAAGGTACAGCTGCTCGTACGCGTCGAAGGTGTGCCGCTCGTCGTGCGCTGCGGCGGCGCGCACGCCGTTGGCCCCGAGCGTTCGGGCCCGCTCAGGGTCGGCGATAAGCGATCTCAGCGCGTCTGCCGTCGCGCGAGGGTCTTCGGGCGGCACGAGCAGGCCGGTCACGCCGTGCTGGACGACCTCTGGGAGCGCGCCTGCCGCGGCGGCCACAACCGGCAGCCCCGTTGCGAGGGCCTGCAAGGTCGTGATCGACTGCACCTCGACGAGCGAGGTGATGGCGTAGATGTCGCACGCACGGTACAGGTCAGGCATGACCGCCTCGGGAACGGAGCCGGTGAACGCCACCGTCTCGTCGAGCTGCAGCTCGGTCGCGAGCCGCGCCAGGTCTTCGCGAGCATTCCCGTCGCCTGCGATCACGAGCGAGGCACGGGTGTCGCGCAGGTAGGCGAACGCGTGCAAGAGCACGTCGAGGCGCTTGTCGCGTGCAACGCGTCCGACGGCCAGGACGCGCGGGCGCGGTGGCAGCGCAAGCCCGGCGGGGCCTTCGCTCGGGCCCGGCCGGTAGCGGCGAAGGTCGACGCCGTTCGAGATGACGCGCGTCGGAGCGCCAAGCCCGGCCCGCAGATACATCTGGCGCTGCGTCTCGGTCGGAAAGACCACGCAATCGAAGCGGTCGAGCAGCCGCACCGCCACGCGCCAGGCGACGCGTTCGCGCGCCTGGGTGCGAAGCGACGGGCCGAGGTAGTGCGTGAGGAAGCGCGGCACGAAGTGGCAGGTGGCGAGCAGCGGCACGGGGATCTCCTCGCGCAGGCGCGCGAGCTGCCAGGCGAGCCACGCCGACTCGTGCGAGTGGACGACGTGCGGCGAGAAGCCGAGCACGATCTCCGCGAGGTGCTCCGAACCGGCGATCGGCAGGCGTCCCGCGCGCCAGTACGGGTTCGGCGCGGAGCGGACGCGCACCACGCGCACGCCGTCGTCGTCGTGCTCGTACGGCGCGCCGTTGTCGCTCGCCGCAACGACCATCACCTCGTGGCCGCGGCGCACCATCTCGTGGGCGACTTTGTGCACGACCACGGTGACGCCGCTGATGGCTGGTGGGTAGGCGTGGCTGACCAGGAGGATCCGCATGACCGGTGTATCCCCTCGCTCGGCACGGAGCGTGCGTCTCGGTCCAAGTCTACCTGAACGGCGCCGAACAGAGGTGCGCTTGACGGCTCCGCACGGGCGTCCTATCGATCGAGCAGAGGGAGGCAGGACAAGGGGTGGGACGATGGTTGCCAGCAAGGTGCTCGTCCGTCTGATCGCCGTCTGCGCGTAGGTCGCTTTCGCGGCCGGGTGCAACCGGACGTCACAGCCGTCGCAACTGCCGCAGCCGCAGGCGAGCGGGACGGAAGGCGAGGCGACGCGCCAGGTGGTGCCGCTGCCGAGGTGACGGGTCTGCTCAGAACCGCCGGACCTCGCGATAGAGCGTGTCGCGCTGCACCGGCGTGAACCCAGCATCGCGGATGAGGCGCACCAGGTCGTCGCGCGCCATGACGAACCGCGTGCCGGCAGCGGCCACGACGTTCTCCTCGATCATCGTCGAGCCCATGTCGTTCGCACCGAACGCGAGCGAGATCTGACCGATCTTCGGGCCCTGCGTTACCCACGACGCTTGGAGGTTCTGGACGTTGTCCAGGAACAGCCGCGCGACCGCGAGCGTCCGCAGGTACTGCCACCCGCTCCCAGCGCCTTCGACGACCTCGTCTTCGAGCTCGGTGTTGCCCGGCTGGAAGCTCCACGCGATGAACGCGCGGAAGCCGACGCGCCCAGCGGCCACGGCCTCGTCTTGCACCGCCCGGATGCGCGCCAGGTGCTCGACCCGCTCGGCGAGCGTCTCCAGCCCGCCGAACATCATCGTCGCTGTGGTCGAGAGCCCGAGCTCGTGCGCTTCGCGCATCACTGCGAGCCACTGCTCGCTCGTGGCCTTCTTCGGCGACACGTGGCTGCGGACGCGGTCGACGAGGATCTCGGCCCCGCCCCCGGGCAGCGAATCCAGCCCGGCGTCGCGCAGCCGTGCGAGGACCTCGCGCGTCGGTATCCCGGAGACCTTCGCGATGTGCACCACCTCGGGAGGGCCGAACCCATGCACGTGGATGGCATAGCGCTGCTTGATCGCCACAAGAAGGTCCTCGTACCACTCGATGCCGAGGTCTGGATGCAGGCCGCCTTGCAGCAGGATCGCGGTGCCGTCGAGCGCGAGCGTCTCTTCGATCTTCGCGAAGAGCTCATCGAGCGTGAGCAGGTACGCGTCGGACGCGTCCTTGTCGCGGTAGAAGGCGCAGAAGCGGCAGCCGCTCACGCAGATGTTGGTGTAGTTGACGTTGCGGTCCACGATGAAGGTGACCTCGGGAGCAGGATGCAGCCGTCTCCGCATCGCAGAGGCGGCCGCGCCGAGCTCGAGCGTGTCGGCGCGCTCGAGCAGCGCGAGCGCCTCCTCGGGCGTCAGGCGGCGCGCGCCGTGAGCGGCCTCGAACGCGATGGCGGCAAGCTCGCTCACTCGCCGAGCACCTCGATCGCGGGGACGGCATCGAGCGCGCCGATGCCGACGGCCTCTTGGAAGTACCGCGCGAGCCCTTCGCGGAAGCGCGGTTCGAAGCGGAACTGCAGCGCGTCGAAGTAGGAGCGGAACCGGTCGGCTCCGAAGTGCTCCCACCGGGCCGCGTACTCGCTGATGTCGTCGAGGTGCGCGCGGCAGTACGCCAGCGATCCCGACAGCGCGTCGATGACGGCACGCACCGCGTCCGGCCGCTCCTCGGCGAACGAGCGCCTGACCGCCCACACGGCGTACACCATCGGCAGCCCGGTCCAGGCGGTCCACTCGGTGCCGAGGTCGTAGAGCCGCACGCCCTCCGGCCGCTCCCAATAGGTGCGGAGCGCCTCGTCGCCGATGAGCAGCGCGGCCTCTGCCTCGCGCAGCATGGCGGGGAGGTCCGGCGGCATCTCGACGTACGCGGGACTGGCGCCCCAGCGCTTCGCGAGCAGGACGCGCGCGAGCACCTGTGAGGTGCGCGAGGTGTCCGTGAGGGCGACCGTGCGCCCATCGAGCTCTTCCGCCGGCACGGTGGAGGCAAGCAGGATCGACTGCACCTCGCCATCGGAGGAGATCGCGATGTCTGGCAGGAGGACGAACTCGTCCGCGTGGCGCGCGTACTCGATGGACGGGATGGGAGCGACGTCGAGGTCGCCTGCGACGATGCGCTCGGCGAGCTCCCGTGGCGCCGCCTTCACGAGGTCGACCTCGAGCAGATGATCGCCGCTTTTCACGAGCCCGTAGTACAGCGGCAGGCAGTTCAGGAACTGGATGTGGCCGAGGCGCGGGCGCATCACGCCTCCTCGTAGACGCGCACCACGTTGTAGAGCGTGTCACGCTCCACAGGCGTGTGGCCGGTCTCCCGGATGAGCGCGAGGAGCTCGTCTTTCGAGAGCGCCTCTGGCGTGGCGGCGCCTGCCATGTGCGTGATGCGTTCCTGCACGACCGTGCCGTCGAGGTCGTCCACGCCGAAGGCGACAGACAGCTGCGCGACCTTGAGCCCGAGCATGATCCAGAACGCCTTGATGTGCGGGACGTTGTCGAGCATGAGACGCGAGATCGCGAGCGTCTTCAGGTCGTCGTAGCCGGTGGTCGGCGGCAGGTCCGAAAGCTCGGTGTTGAGCGGATGGAAGGCGAGCGGGATGAACGCGAGGAACCCGCCGGAAGCGTCTTGCTGCTCGCGAAGGCGCACGAGGTGGTCGACGCGCTCCTCGAGGGTCTCGATGTGCCCGTACAGCATCGTGCAGTTCGTCTTGATGCCGAGCGAGTGCGCCTCGCCGTGGATGCGCAGCCAGTCGTCAGCCGAGGTCTTCTTGTCCCACGCGAGGCGGCGTGCGCGCTCGGAGAAGATCTCCGCCCCGCCGCCGGGCAGGGCCTGCAGGCCGGCGTCCCTGAGCGTCCGCAGGACCTCGAGCGTCGACAGCCCGCTGATCTTCGCGTAGTGCTCGATCTCTACGGCCGTGAACGCCTGGATGATGACGTGCGGCGGGAGGGCCTCGCGCAAGCGGCGCACCATCTCGACGTAGAACTCGAACGGCCAGTCAGGATGCAGGCCGCCGACGATGTGGATCTCGTGCGCACCGTCAGGGACCGCTTCTTCAGCGGTGCGGACGATCTCTTCGAGCGTCATCTCGTACGCGCCGTCTTGGTCCTTGTTCCGCGAGAACGCGCAGAATTTGCAGCGGTTCAGGCAGATGTTCGTGGGATTGATGTGGCGGTTCACCATGAAGTGGACCGTATCGCCGTTGATGCGTCGGCGCACCGTGTCGGCGAGCTGTCCGATGCCGAGCAGGTCGCGGCTCGCGTACAGCGCGAGGCCGTCCTCGCGTGACAGGCGTTCGCCGGCGAGCACCTTCTCGGCGATGGGCTCAAGGGCGGGGTCGGAAAAAAAGAAGGGCACGTGGACCACCTTCGTCTCTCGAAGCGGCAAACGCTGCACAGTGTAGGACGGCGGCGTGCCGGGCGCTAGGTGTCAGCGCACGTCCCACCGGGGACGGACGGTGAGCGCTCGGTCGAGCAGCAAGGCGAGGGCGATCGCGGGCAGCGCGCCTTCGAGGATGTACGCGTCGTTGTAGTCGTGGAAGCCTGCGAGGATGGGCATGCCCAGGCCGCCTGCCGCCACGACCGCGCCGAGCGTGGCGGCGCTCACGTTGATGACGACCACGTTCTTCACGCCGCCCATGATGACGGGCATCGCGAGCGGAAGCTCAACGCGCACCAGGCGCTGCAGACGGCCCATGCCGATGCCTGTCGCGGCATCGCGTACCTCCGGCGGCACGCTCTCGATTCCGGCGATGACGTTGAGGGCGATCGGCAGGACGCTGTAGAGCGTGAGCGCCACGATGACGGGCTCGGGGCCGTACCCCGTGAGCGGCACCAACAGCGCCATGAGCGCGACCGTCGGCACCGTCTGCGCGAGGCTGGCGGCGCTCAGCACGAGGTCCCTGAAGGCGATGCCGAACCGCGTGAGCGCGAGCGCGCCAAGCAGGCCGCCTGCCACGAACGCGAGCAGGCTCGCGGCGGTCGCAAGCCACACCTGTTCGGCCATGAGCGTCACGAGCGGCTTGGTGGGGTAGAGCCAGGAGGACTCGTGCGGCGCCAACGCCTTGAGCAAACGCTCGAATCCGCGCGCGTCGAGCGTCATCCACGCGGTGGCTGCTCCGAGGACTGCGATGCCTGCCCAGCGCACAACGCGCTGGCGGGTCTGCTCAGACGGCATCACACGCACGCTCCTCCACGAGCGACTCGACGAGCACGTCGAAGTCGAAGACGCCGATCGGTTCGCCGTTGCGCACCACCACGAGCGCCCGGACACGCCTGCCGACGAGCTCGGCGAGCGCCTCTTTCAGCGACACCCCCGCATCGATGCGCGGCAGGTCCGCGGCGTCGCCGCCGACCGGTTTGAGGGAGACGTCAGCCAGGCAGTGTCGGATGATGACGCGAAGCCCGAGGTTCTCGCCGAAGAACCTGCTCACGAACTCGTTCGCCGGCCGGCGCCACATCGCCTCCGGCGTGTCGTGCTGCTCCAGCCGGCCGTCTTTCATGAGCGCGATGCGGTCGGCGAGGAGCACCGCCTCGTCGATGTCGTGCGTGACGAACACGACCGTCTTCTTCAGCTGGCGCTGGAGGTCGCGCATGAGCGTCTGCAGGCGCTCCCGCGTGAGCGGGTCGACGGCGCCGAACGGCTCGTCCATGAGCAGCACGGGCGGATCGGCGGCAAGCGCGCGAGCCACGCCGACGCGCTGGGCCTCGCCGCCGGAGAGCTGTCGCGGGTACTTGTCGCCGTAGCGCGAGGGGTCGAGGCCGACTGCGTCAAGCATCTCCTCGACACGCCGCTCGATGCGGGCCCGGTCCCAACCGAGCAGGCGTGGCACGGCGGCGACGTTCTGGCGGATGGTCATGTTCGGGAACAGCCCGACGTTCTGGATGACGTAGCCCATGGAGCGGCGCAGCTCGACCGGGTCGAGCGTCGAGGCATCGAGGCCGTCGATGAGCACGGCCCCTGCCGTCGGCTCGATCAGGCGGTTGATGCAGCGCAGCACGGTGGTCTTCCCCGCGCCGGACGGGCCGAGCAGCACTGTGAGCTCGCCAGTCTCGATGCGCAGGTCGAGCCCGTTCACTGCCGTATGCTGCCCGTAGGTCTTCGTGAGGCCGACGATCTCGATCACGCAGGCTCCCTCCACAGTGTGAGCGCGGTCTCCACGGCCGTCAGCCCGCGATCGAACGCGAGTCCGAGCGCGACGATCGGCAGGACGCCGAGAAGGATGAGATCGCTTGCTGTCTCGCTCGCGCCGAGGAACACGAACGTCCCGAGCCCGCCGCCGCCGACCAGACCCGCGATGATGGCGCCAGCCGTGCTCTGGACGAGCGCGACCCGGAGTCCGGCCAGGATGACAGGCGCAGCAAGCGGCAGCTCGACTTCAGCGAGCACGCTCGCCGGGCCCATGCCGATGCCCCTCGCTGCGTCGATGACGGCAGGCTCCAGGCTGACGAATGCGGCGTGGGTGTTGCGTGCGATCGGATAGACGGCGTAGGCCGACAAGACGATGACGACTGGCGCCCATCCGACGCCGTGCACGCCGACTGCTGCAAACAGGTCGACCCTGCGCGAGAGGTCGGTGAGCACGGGGTACAGCAGCCCGATGAACGCGAGGGTGGGGAGGACCTGCAGAACGTTGAGGGCGCCGAACACGACGGGCTCGGTCGCCGGCTTCCGGGCGGCGAGAAGCCCCAGCGCAAGGCCGAGCACGAGGCCCGCGAGGACAGAGACGCCGACGTAGGCGACGTGCAGGTTCATCTGCTTCGCGAACGCCTCGGCGTTGTTGGCGTACTCTCTGACGATGCCGAGAGAGGAAAGCGCGCCGCTGGCAAGCAGCGCGGCGACGGCAGCGAACGGCCCGTAAGCGACGAGCCCCCGAACGACGCTGCGCTTAAGCCATGCGGTCGCCGCGAAGATCGCGATGTAAGACGCGGCGACGGTGAGCCAGAAGCCGGCTCCGAGCGAGACTCTGGCGAGGTCGCCTGCTTGAAGCGTGTAGCGTGCGGCGACCGAGCCGGCCTGCCACAGCGCGAGGACGGGCGCTGCGCCGGCGGCGAGCGAGCCGACGATGCCGCGCATCCGAAGCGGGGCGGAAGACAGAGCGAGGACGGCGACGATCGCCCAGCACGCGACGAGCGCGACGCCCCACGGCCCGAACGCAGAGAAGAGCGAGACCGCCTCGCCGCGCGCGATGCGGTTCACGCGCAAGACGAGGCCGAACGGGCCGAGGGCCGCCGCGATGCCGAGCGCTGCGCCCGACACCGCGACGGCCCTGGCCCGAGCGTGAAGCGAAAGGTCAGGGCCGTCCACCGTGCTCTTCCGACGTCGCTACTGCTTCAAGAATCCCTTTGAGACCAGATACTCGCGCGCCACGTCCTTGCCCGACTTGCCGCCGAACGCGACCTGACGGTTCAGCTCTTGCAGCGTCTCGGTCGTGAGCGACTCGAACACCGGCTTCAAGATCCCCTCGATCTCAGGATACGCCTCGATGATCTCCTTGCGGAACACGGGCGTGGGGCGATAGACGGGCGGCACGTTCTTCGTGTCTGCGAGGACTACGATGCCCTGCTCGGCCAGCCCGCCGTCCGTGGCGTACACCTCGGCGACGTTCACCCCGTCGGTGCCGTTCACGAGCGCCTGGATGAACTGGGCGGTCACGCCGTTCGAAAGCCCGATCTTCTGATCGTCGCGCAGCGTGAATCCGTACGCGGCCTCGTACGCTTTCAGCCCGGCCGGGTTGTCCATCCAGGACTGGTCGCCGATGAGCTTGACGGCACCGCTGCCGTTGACGTAGCGGGCGAAGTCCTCCATGGACTTCAGGCCGTTCGCCTCGGCGAACTCCTTCTTCACCCCGAAGTACTCGCTGTTGTTCGCCGGAGCAGGCGTGAGCCATACGAGCCCGTTGGCGAGGTCCTTCTCCTTGATGGTCTGGTAGCCCTTCTCTGGGTCGTTCCACAACGGATCGCCTTCGGGTCCGACGTAGTACTGCCCCGAGCCGGTGTAGTCGATGGTCGCGTCCACATCGCCGGCGAGGATGGCCTTGCGGACCACGTCAGGCGTACCGAACTTCGTCTTGTCTTCCGTGGGGATGCCGTTCGCCTCGAGCATCTGGATGACCATCGAGCCCAAGACGACGCCTTCTGAATCCAGCAGCGACGCGACGCGAACCGTGGGGCCCTGCTTCGTCTCGCCTCCGCCTCCTGCGCTGTTTTGCTTCGTCGCGCACCCGCCGACGGTGACGGTTGCGACGACGGCGATCGCGAGCAGTGCGATCAATGACCGTGATCTCACGAGGCGCTCCTTTCTCCTGGCTGGGGATTCTGTACCCGTCCCACTGGACACGGTTGCGCTGGACGTGGTATGAGATACTCTAATCGTGTCAATAGCCGCTGTCTATGCTCCACCGGAAGCGAGCCGCACGATGGAAGCACCGACGACGCCGATCCGCCCCGCGCCCGCGCGCGTGCTCGGCGGCTGGTGGGACGCCGATCCTGCCAGCCGGGCCGAGATCGCTGCCGCTTCCTACTACCAGAACGGGCTGTGGTGCGGGGAGTCCGTCGTGAAGGCCGTCAACGAAGCGCTCGGCTCGCCGATGCCTGAGGGCGTGCACCGCATGGCGTCTGGGTTCTGCGAGGGGCTCGGGGGCTCGCGGTGCATCTGCGGGGCCCTTGCTGGCGCGGTGATGGCATCAGGGATCGTGCTCGGCCGTTCAGGGCCCGCCGACGCCTGGGAGCCGAGCTACGAGGCGGCAGCGGAGCTTCGGCGGCGATGGGTCGAGCGCGAGCGGGCTGAGACCTGCCACGAGGTCGCAGAACGCCACGGCGGCATGGACGCCCCTGCGCGCTGGGCGCACTGCGCCGAGCTCGTGGGGACGACCGCGCGCTGGGTCGTCGAGCTCCTTCGCGAGCACGGGCGCGCGGACACGGCGACGCCTTCGCTCTAGCGCGCGCGTGCGCTCGCGCGTACGCTTCTCACATGACCGACGTGGCTGACATCGCACGCGCGACCGCGCTCGAGCACGGCATGTTCCCCGAGGGCGCCGCGGTGGTGGCGCTCGTTTCCGGCGGTGCGGACTCAGTCGCGCTGCTCCGTCTGCTCGTCTCGGGCGCGTTCGGCGACCTTCAAGGCCGGATCCGCGTGCTGCACGTCGACCACATGCTGCGCGGCGCCGACTCTCTCGCCGACGCCGCGTTCGTCGAGGCGCTCGCTGCCGAGCTCTCGGTGCCGTGCCGCGTGGTGCGCTACGACGTGGCGGACTTCGCCGAGCAGGAGGGGCTCAACCTTGAAGACGCCGGGCGGCGCGTCCGCTACCGGTTCGCCGAGCAGGAGGCAGACGCGCTCACCGATGAGCTCGGCGCGCCACGATCTCGGGCGCGCATCGCGGTCGCGCACACGCTCGACGATCACGTGGAGACCTTCCTCATGCGGTTGCTCACCGGCGCTGGCGCGAGCGGGCTGAGAGGGATCCGGCCGGTACGCGGGCGGGTCGTCAGGCCGCTTCTGGGCGTGCGCCGGAGCGAGGTGCGGGAGTGGCTCGCGGCGCAGGGCGCTGAGTGGCGGGAAGACGCCACGAACGCCGACACAGCTCGGACGCGGGCGTGGGTGCGTGCAGAGCTCCTGCCGGTGATCGAGTCGCGGTTCCCGTCTTTCGCGCAGACGACGGAGCGCACGCTTCGGATCCTTGCTGACGAAGACGACCTGCTCGCCGAGATGGCCGAGGCCTTCGCCCGCGACTTCGCGACCGTGGCGCCCGAGCGGGTGGAGTTCGACAAGGCCCGCATGGCGACGCTCTCGCGCGCGATGGCGCGCCGCACCGTCCGCGCGGCGCTCACGGTCGCGTTCCCGGACGCCGGCAGGCTCGAGGCAGAGCACGTCGAGGCGCTCATCGAGGGGCTCTCGTGTGAAAGTTTTGCGCGCGATCTTCCCTTCGGCCTGCGAGCCGAGACGGAGTACGCTACACTAGCAGTTTCCCGGCGCGGGCACGCGCCCGCTCCGATCGAACCTTGTCTGCTCGAAGTCCCCGGACGTGCCGATCTGGGCGCGGCCGGCGTCCTCGTGGCGCGGCACGCGGAGCCTGGCGAGATGCCCGCGACGCGCGATGCGGCCGTCGTAGACGCCGACCGTATCGAGGTGCCGCTCGTGGTCGACGCGCCTCGCCCGGGCGATCGCATCCGGCCGCTCGGCATGGCGGGCACCAAGAAGCTGCACGACGTCTTCGTCGACGCGAAAGTGCCGAGGCGGCTTCGCCCGGTGACGCCGGTGGTGCGATGCGGTGACGAGGTCGTGTGGGTGGCGGGGCTCGTGACGAGCGACAGGTTCAAAGTGACCGCCGCGACGCAGCGTGCGGTGGTGCTCGAGTGGGAACGGCCGTGAGGCGACGATAGGGCAGAAGAAAGGGACAGCGAGGATGCAGATGCACCCCGACATCGACCACATCGTGCTTACCGAGGAGCAGATCCAGCGTCGCGTCCGCGAGCTCGGAGCGCAGATCGCCCACGACTACGAGGGCTCCTCGCTCCTGCTCGTCGCCGTGCTCAGGGGCGCTGCGCTGTTCGTGGCGGACCTCGCCCGGGCGATCGACGGTCCTGTCGAGATCGACTTCATGGCCGTGTCGTCGTACGGCTCGTCCACGAAGTCGTCGGGCGTGGTGCGCATCATCAAGGACCTCGACGAGGTGATCGCCGGCCGCGACGTGCTCGTGGTCGAGGACATCCTCGACACCGGTCTCACGCTCAAGTACCTGCTCCGCAACCTCGCGTCGCGCAAGCCCAAGAGCCTGGAGGTCGTGACGCTGCTTTCCAAAGAAGGCAAGCAGCGGGTGCCGATCGAGTGCAAGTACGTGGGCTTCTCCGTGCCGGACGAGTTCGTCGTGGGGTATGGACTGGATTATGCGGAGAAGTACCGGAACCTGCCGTACATCGGCGTGCTGAAACCGGAGGTCTACACGCAGACCTCGTGACAAGGAGCGTGCATTGAACCGGAACCTGAGAACGGCGCTGCTGTACCTGCTGCTCATCGCAGTGGCGCTCTTGTTCGTCGCCAACAGCTTCGAGACGCAGGGCCGTGTGGACGACCTGCCGACGTCGGCGTTCGTCACGGCGCTCAAAGACGGTCGCGTCGTGAACGCAGAGGTCATCGTCCGCGAGCAGCGGGTGCGAGGCGAGTACTACCCGACGGCCGCGGACAAGGCGAAGAAGCAGGCCCACCAGTACAACACCACCTACTTGGGAGACGATTGGTTCGCCCAGCTCATCGCCGAGAACCCGCCGCTCGAGGGCTACCGTGCGAACACCTCGGACTCGCAGTGGTGGGTGGCGCTGCTCTCGCAGCTCATTCCCGCGATCCTCATCGTGGGCGTCATGTTCTTCTTCCTGAACCAGATGCAGGGGGGCAACTCCAAGGTCATGTCGTTCGGCAAGGCGCGCGCCAAGCGTATGACGCGCGACATGCCGCGCATCACCTTCAAAGACGTTGCGGGCGTGGACGAGGCTGTCGAGGAGCTGCAAGAGATCAAGGAGTACTTGAGCAACCCCGGCAAGTTCCAGGCGCTCGGCGCGAAGATCCCGAAAGGCGTGCTCCTGGTCGGGCCTCCGGGCACCGGCAAGACGCTCCTCGCGCGCGCAGTCGCAGGCGAGGCGGGCGTGCCGTTCTTCTCGATCTCGGGCTCTGACTTCGTGGAGATGTTCGTCGGCGTCGGCGCGAGCCGCGTGCGCGACCTGTTCGAGCAGGCGAAAGCCGCGGCTCCGTGCATCGTGTTCATCGACGAGCTGGACGCGGTAGGCCGCATGCGCGGCGCCGGTCTCGGCGGGGGCCACGATGAGCGCGAGCAGACGTTGAACCAGCTGCTCGTGGAGATGGACGGGTTCGACATCAAGGACAACGTCATCATCATGGCCGCGACGAACCGTCCGGACGTGCTCGACGCAGCGCTGCTCCGTCCCGGGCGGTTCGACCGGCAGATCGTGGTGGACCGGCCGGACCTTAAAGGCCGCGTGGAGATCTTGAAGATCCACACGCGCGGCAAGCCGATGGCCGACGACATCGACCTGGAGGTGCTCGCTCGCCGGACGCCCGGCTTCACGGGCGCAGACCTGGCGAACATGGTGAACGAAGCGGCGCTGCTCGCGGCACGGCACGGCAAGAAGCGCATCGAGATGGAGGAGCTCGAGGAGGCCATCGAGCGCGTCATCGCAGGTCCTGAAAAGAAGAGCCGGCTCATCTCCGAGAAGGAGAAGCGCATCATCGCGTACCACGAGACGGGCCACGCGCTCGTCGGCCACGTGCTGCCGAACACCGACCCCATCCACAAGATCAGCATCATCTCGCGGGGCCGCGCGCTCGGGTACACGCTCGCGCTGCCGACCGAGGACAAGTTCTTGAGCACGAAAGGCGAGATGCTCGACGAGCTCGCCATGCTGCTCGGCGGCCGCGTTGCCGAGGAGATCGCCATCGGCGACGTCACCACAGGCGCGAGCAACGACCTGGAGCGGGCCACCAAGCTCGCGCGGCAGATGGTCACGCGCTACGGCATGTCCGACCGGCTCGGGCCGATGACGCTCGGAGAAGACCAGCACGAGGTGTTCCTGGGCCGCGACTTCTCCGCGACGCCCAACTACAGCCAGGAGATCGCCTACGAGATCGACAAGGAGGTGCGGCGCCTCATCGACGAGGCGTTCGACCGCGCGCGCACCATCCTTACCGAGCGGCGTGCACAGCTCGACCAGATCGCCTCGGTGCTCATCGAGCGCGAGACCGTGGACAAAGACGAGCTCAAGGCGCTGCTCGATGGCACGTGGGAGGAGTACCTCAAGCAGGAGGCCGAGCGTCAGGCGAAGGCCGAGTCCGAGGACCGCAAGCGGCGGCGCAGGGAGCGAGAGCGCGAGGAGAAGCCGGAGCAGCCTGAGGACGCCCGGCCGATCGTCGAGATGCCGCCGACCGTCCCGCCGGTGTCGCCAGCGTAAGCGCGCGAGGCGCACCCGGGCGCCGTCCTCTCTCGCGCGCGACGACGCGGCGCCCCGCTCGCTCGCTGACGGGTCTGCGCAGGATCGCATCAAGGTCTTGACGCGCGCATCTATGTGATGTAGTCATATACATGACGAAAGCAAGGAGGCGTGCAGGTGCCGAACGGATTCCCGCTGGGTCGTAGGTGCTGCGAGGCCGCTGATGGGACGCAGCGCCAGGTCGGGCGCGGGCGCTGGGCGCTCGTCGAGCCGCTGGTGCTCGCGGGGCTCGCCTCATCGTCGCGGCACGGCTACGAGCTTGCGCAGGTCATCGAAGAGATGACGGGCGGGACGCTCGCCGTCGACCTCGGAGGGCTGTACCGGACGCTGCGACGGCTGGAGGCCGAAGGGCTCGTGACCTCGGAATGGGAGGACACCGAGGCGGGTCCCCAGCGTCGCCGGTACACGATCACCGCGGACGGCGTCGCAGTGCTCCAGCACTGGCGTGGGCACCTGGCCGCCAGCCGCGATCTGTTCGCGCGCGCCGTCGACGCGATCGATGCGGCGCTTCCGCAGGACGAACAGTAGGAGGGCTCTCATGAAAGTCGCAGTCTCAGCGCTCGGTCCTGACCTCGACAGCACAGTCGACGACAAGTTCGGGCGTGCGATGTGGTTCATCGTCTACGACACGGACTCTGGCGCCACTGAGGCGATCGACAACGCCAGCAACCGCAACGCGATGCAGGGGGCGGGGTTTGGAGCGGCGGAGACCGTCTCGAACGCGGGCGCGACGGCCGTGATCACCGGCCATCTGGGTCCGAACGCGTTCCGCGTGCTGGAGTCGCTCGGCATCGAAGGGTACGTAGGCAGCGGCAAGACGGTGCGGGAGGCCATCGAGGCGCTCGAAGCAGGCACGCTCGAGCGGATCGACGCGGCAGGCGAAGCGCATCAGGAGTGAGGCGGCCAGGCAGGCCGTAGGAAGAGAGGTCGCAATGAGCGAGAAGGTCGTCTTGGCGATCCCGTCGGTGGGTGACGGAGGGCTCGACTGCGAGCGTTCCGGGCACTTCGGGCGCTGCGATTGCTTCACCGTCGTCGAGATCGAGGACGGAGCGGTCTCGGCGGTGCGCGTGGTGGACAACCCGCCGCACGTCGAAGGCGGGTGCCTCCGGCCGGTCGAGCTGCTGGCGTCGCACGGCGTGAGCGCGCTCATGGTGGCGGGCATCGGTGCCAGGCCGCTTGCGGGCTTCAACGACGCCGGCATCACCGTGTATTTCGACAACGAGCGGGCCATCGTCCGTGACGCGGTGGAGGCGTTCCTCGCTGGCGAGACCGAGATCATCGACCCTGGCTACGTTTGCGGCGGGCACGGTCACTAGGCCATGCTGGGTTCGAGCCTCGCGCTCAGGAAGGTCAAGATCGCCGTCGCCTCCGGCAAGGGCGGGACGGGCAAGACGCTCGTTGCCACCAACCTCGCGGTGGCCACGGCCCGCTCTGGCACGCCTGTGGCGCTCGTGGACTGCGACGTGGAGGCGCCGAACGACGCGCTGTTCCTGCGCGGCGAGGCGCAGGGCGTATCGGAAGTGACGTTCCCGCTCGCGGCGATCGACGCGGACGTGTGCACCGGCTGCGGGATCTGCCGGAACGAGTGCGCGTACGGTGCGATCCGTGTGCTTGGCGGGAAGGCGATCGTCTTCGAGGAGCTGTGCCACGGCTGCGGCCGCTGCACGCGGGCCTGCCCCGTCGGCGCGATCCGCGAAGTCGCAACGCGCGTCGGGGAGGTCGAGTGGTCGAGCATCACAGGTGGGCTCGCCGCGCCGACCGTCATCGACGTCGTCACCGGGCGACTCGACGTGGGGCAGGTGAAGTCGCCCGACGTCATCCGGGCCGCCCGCAAGCGAGCGGCGGTGTTCGCGCGCTCGGTGACCGTGCTCGACTCGCCGCCCGGCGTGTCGTGTTCGGCCGTGGCTGCCATGCGGGGCGCAGACGCGCTCGTGCTCGTCACGGAGCCGACACCGTTCGGGCTGCACGACCTGCGCCTGGCCGTGGAGCTCGGCCGGCAGCTCCAGACGCCGATGGGGATCGTGCTGAACCGCGTCGGCGCGGGACAGGCCGACGTCGAGGTGTTCGCGGCGCACGAGGGCGTCCCGATACTGCTCACGATCCCGTTCGACCGCCGCATCGCCGAGATCTACGCGCGGGGCGGGCTCGTCATCGACGAGCACCCGGACGGGGCGGAGTGGTTCGCAACGCTCCTCGAAGGGATTGCGATGCTCGCTGGGAAGGCCGAAGAATGAAGACCGTCGTGTTCGCGTCCGGCAAGGGCGGTACCGGCAAGACCACGCTCACGGCGCTTGCAAGCCACCTGTGGGCGAGGTGGGGGATCGCGCTTGCGGACTGCGACGTCGAGGCCGCGAACCTCCCCATCGCGCTCGGCGCCCAGGAGCGCTCGTCGCGGCCGTTCGCGGGCGGCGCCGTCGCGGTGATCGATCAGGACGTCTGCCGCGGGTGCGGCGCGTGCGCGCGGGTGTGCCGCTTCGATGCGATCGTGCAGGGAAGCGAGAGTTTCGTGCGGCCGACGCTTGCCGTCGATCCGCTTGCGTGCGAAGGCTGCGGCGCGTGCGTCGTGCAGTGTCCCGACAGCGCCATCGCCATGGTGAGCACGATCGCGGGCAGAGTCGTCACGGCAACGTCGGTGGTCGGGCCTGTCGTGTACGGCGAGCTCGTGCCGGGCGAAGACCTCTCCGGCAAGCTGGTGACCGAAGTCCGCGGGGCCGCGCTCGAGATCGCGAAGCGCGACGGCGCGGACCTCCTCGTGGTGGACGGCCCTCCGGGCGTGGGCTGCCCCGTGATCGCCTCGGTGACGAACACCGATCTCGTCGTCGGCGTCGCGGAGCCCACCGTGTCCGGCGAGCACGACCTCTCGCGGCTCGTGACGCTCGCGCGGCGGCTCGGCGTGCGCGTCGCCGTGGTGCTGAACAAGGCCGACCTCTCGGCCGAAGGCGCCGAGCGCGTCCGCCATCTCGCGCGCACCGAAGGGCTCGCGCTTCTCGGCGAGATCCCCTTCGACTATGCGCTCGCACGCACGCTCGAAGCGCTGGCAGCGGGCGCGGCGCTCGAAGATGTGCTCGCGACCGGCTCCCCCGGTCTGGCTGCGGCCCGCGAGGCGATCGCGGCCATCGAGACGCTCCTGTGAGACCTCGCTTCACCGTGCGCTAGAATCAGCGTGTCGTCCGAACGCGAAGGAGCGCGCATGGACCGCGAGAAGATCGAGCGCGGCGTCCGTCTCATCCTGGAAGGCATCGGCGAGGACCCTGGGCGCGAAGGGCTGCTCGAGACGCCCCGCCGCGTGGCTGACATGTACGAGGAGATCTTCGCTGGCATCGAGCAGGACCCCGCTGAGCACTTCAGCGTGTCGTTCAACGAAGGCCACCAGGAGATGGTGCTGGTGCGCGACATCCCGCTGTACTCGATGTGCGAGCACCACCTCGTGCCGTTCATGGGACGCGCGCACGTCGCGTACATCCCCGGCAAGCACGGCCGTATCTGCGGGCTCTCGAAGCTCGCGCGCGTGGTCGACGTCTTCGCGCGTCGGCCGCAGGTCCAGGAGCGCATGACCTCGCAGATCGCCGACACTCTCGTCGAGCACCTGGACCCGCAAGGCGTGCTGGTGGTCATCGAGGCCGAGCATCTCTGCATGTCGATGCGCGGCGTCCGCAAGCCAGGTGCTATCACGACCACGTCCGCGGTCCGTGGCATCTTCGCGAGCAACATCGCGACGCGGGCCGAGGCGATGTCGCTCATCAAAGGCGCAGGCTAGGAGGTCGCGTGGGCCGCGTGTGGCAGTGCGGGCGGTTGGCGCTTGGGCTCGAGCGCCCGCTCGTCATGGGCATCGTGAACGTCACGCCGGACTCGTTCTCCGACGGCGGCGAGCACGCGACGGCGGACGCGGCGGTCGAGCACGGGCTGCGGCTCGTATCGGAAGGGGCCGACGTCCTGGACGTCGGCGGCGAGTCCACGCGGCCTGGCGCAGACGAGGTGCCGCCCGACGTCGAAGCCGAGCGGGTGCTGCCGGTCGTGGAGCGCCTCGCGCGCGATGCGGGCGTTCCGGTCTCGATCGACACGCGGCACGCGCGTGTCGCTGAAGCCGCGATCGCTGCAGGTGCGAGCATCGTCAACGACGTCGCGGGCTTCCGCGACCCGGCGATGGCGGGCGTGGCAGCACGAAGCGATGCGGGGCTCGTCGTCATGCACATGCTCGGCGAGCCGAAGAGCATGCAGGTGCAGCCGTACTACGACGACGTCGTGTCCGAGGTGCGAGCGTTCCTGTCGCAGCAGGCCGACACGCTCATCGCTGCTGGCGTCGCGCGGTCGCGCATCTGCGTGGATCCCGGCATCGGCTTCGGCAAGACGCTCGACCACAACCTGGAGCTCCTGCGCGCGCTGCCCAAGCTCGCGTCGCTCGGTTTTCCCGTGCTCGTCGGCGCCTCGCGCAAGCGGATGATCGGCGACATCACCGGCGAGGCCGACCCGAAGCGCAGGCTCGGCGGCAGCGTCGGCGTCGCGCTGTGGGCGGCGGCACGCGGCGCGCGCGTGCTGCGCGTGCACGACGTGCGCGAGACGGTGCAGGCGCTCGCCGTGTGGCGGGCGCTCGAGGGGGAAGCGACGTGAGCGGCCTCGACGACGCGTATCGCAGGACGCTTTCGGGCTTCGGCGAGGTCGAGGTCGATGACCCCGAGGCGCTCGAGCGCGCAGAAGCGGCGGTGCGTGGCGCGGCCCCGGACGCTCCGCGCGTGCGCGCCGCGAGCGGCGAGCAGCCGCTGCCGCACTGGCGGGCGCTCTTGCGCTGGCCGACGAGCGAGGAGGTCCGGCATCGCTCGATGGCGCTTCTCGGGCTCGGGGCGAACCTCGGCGAGCGGGAGCGCACGATCGCTGAGGCGCTTCGGCGCGTGGGCGAGGTCCCTGAGACGACGGTGGCGGTCGTGAGCCACCTGTACGAGTCGGAGCCGTGGGGCGATGCGAGCCAGCCGCCGTTCGCGAACGCGGTCGCGGCGGTGGCGACGGCGCTTCGCGCAGACCAGCTGCTCGACGAGTGTCTGCGCATCGAAGCCGAGCTCGGGCGGGTGCGCGACGGCACGCGCTGGGGCCCGCGAACGATCGACATCGACATCCTGCTGTTCGACGACGAAGAGTGGGCAAGCCCTCGGCTCACCATCCCGCACCCGCGTCTTCGCGAGCGGGAGTTCGTGGTGGTGCCGCTCCTCGAGGTCGCGCCGGAGGCGACGCTCCCGGACGGCTCGGCCGTGAGCCGCGAGGGCGCCTCATACGGCCGCATCACCCGCGTGATCGGCTTCGTTCCGGGCTTCGAGCGCCTGACACCGCCGGTGCCGTGGCGCGGCGAGCGCGTCGAGTACGTGCCGGAAGAAGGCCTTGCTGCAGACGAGCGGCAGGCAGGCGACGCCGAGGTGGAACTGCCGAGGACCGAGGGGTGGGTCGTCGTTGAGACGTTCCAGCGTCTGGCCGGGGACGGGCCGGTAGGCGCGCTCATCCATAAAACGCTGCTCGAAAGCGCCGGCGTCCCTGTGATCATGGAGCCGCCGGGAAACGTGGTTCCGATCGTGCAGACCGTGCGCTTGCTCGTTCCGAAGGAGCACGAGGCAGATGCGCGGCGGTTGCTCGTCGAGGCGCAGGCGGCCGGGCGGGTCTTGGAGTCGCTCGGCGACGAGTAAGGCGCGCCTTACGGCTCTGTCTCGCCGAGCAGGATGCGCACGACCATGTGCGCCTCGTGCGCGGCCGCTGCTGCGACCCGGCTTGCCACGAGCGCGTGACCGTCAGCGGGCGTCTCGGTGTCTCCGCACAGCCACACCGTCTCGCTCAAGCGCTGTGTGACGATGCGGTTCGCCGAGCCTGCGCCCGCGATGCCGGAGGCGGCGACGAGGGGCGTTTTCGGGAGCGCGTCGCAGCAGCCCTCGATGATCGCCGCCTTTTCCGCGGCCGCGTCGACTGCTTCGACCACCACGTCGCAGCGCCCGAACAGCGCCGGGATGTCCTCACGCCTCACGCGCATGCGGTGGGTCTCGAGGAGCACATCTGGCCGGATGCGCAGGAGGTTGGCGGCGAGCGCCTCGGTCTTCGGAGCCCCCACCTGGTCCAGGAAGTAGAACTGGCGGTCGAGGTTGCTCGCGTCGACGGCGTCGGGGTCGGCGAGCACGAGCGCGCCGACGCCTGCGCGCACGAGCATCCAGGCCACGTTCGAGCCGAGCCCTCCGAGGCCGATGATGCCGACGCACGCGCGACCGAGCCTGTCGGCGATGGCCTGCTGCTCGGGAGACGGCATCGGGATCACCCGCCTGCGACGGGAGGGAACACCGCGAGCCGGTCGCCGTCGTGCAGCACGAAGTCGTCCGGCGCGTGCCTGCCGTTCACGAACACGACGCGAGGCTCGTCAGGCAGCCCGAGCGTGGCGATGACCTGCCCGACGGTGGTCCCGTCGGGCAGGTCGATCGTCCGCTCGTGCCCCGCTTCGCCTGTCGGCAGGAAGCGCCTCAGCGATGCGAAGAGTGCGAGCTCGATGCGCACAGCGCAGCCTCACGCACCCGGCTTCGAGATGCCCATCTTCGCGGCCGTCTCCGGCACGAAGTCGAAGACGGAGTCGAGGTCTGCGTCCGACACCGAGAACACGGCGTCGTGCGGAGGGAGCTTCTCCTCGTAGAAGAACCGCGGCAGGCGGTCGTCCTCCGGCTTGAAGCCCACGGCCTCGTTATACAGGCGCTCCATCGCAAGCGTCTCCTTGCCGAGCTCCATGAGCGCGTCGGCGTCCCACGTCTGGCCCGTGTGCGCCGTGGCCATCTCGAAGATGGCGTCGAACGCCTCGGGGATGTCGAGGACCGCGAACGCCACGAAGATGCACAGCCCCATCGAGTCGAGCATGCCGGTGGCGATCTGCAGGCCCTTGGAGAGCTCCGCCTGCCCGTCCGGCTTGAGCGGATCGACGGTGCCGCCGACGTTCAGCACGTTCGCCGTGATGGAGTAGCCGGCCGTGTGGTCCGCTCCCATCGGGGAGGTGGCGTAGGTCACGCCGATGCCCTGGATCGGGCGCGGGTCGTACGCCGGCAGACCCTGGTGCTTGACGACAGGGATGCGCTTGACGCCGAACGCGGTGCCCGTGGCCTCCGCGCCGTCGCCCAGGACCCGGCCGAGATCGGTGCCCTTGCGCACCTCTTCCTCGAGCAGGCGCAGCGCGCCCTTGCCGTCGCCGAACGCCAGCCGGCCGGAGTCCATGTACACGCCGAGCATGACGCCGGTCTCGATCGTGTCGATGCCGATGTCGCCGCACGCGCGGTCGAGCGCTGCCACGTCGTCGATGTCACCGATGCCGCAGTCAGCGCCGAGCGACCACATGCTCTCGTACTCGGGGCCCTTGGTGATGTACGTGCCGTCCTTGTCCACCCAGTAGCGCGAGCACTGGATGACGCATCCGGTGTGGCAGCCGTGCTTGACGTTGCCGCCACGCTCCAGCGTGACCTCGCGCTGGCGCTCGCCGGAGATGTTCTCGACGAGCTCGAACCGGCCGCTCGAGAAGTTGCGGGTGGGATAGCCGCCCGCCTCGTTGATGATGTTCGCGAGAACGTTCGTGCCGTACGTCGGGAGCCCCTGGCCCGTGACAGCGTGCTCGCGCAACGCCGCCGCGAACTTCTTGACCGCCGCGTTGAATGCGTCCCGGTCGGCGTGTTCGATGGTGGGAAGCCCTTCGTCGACGAGCACGATGGCCTTGACGCCCTTGGAGCCCATGACCGCGCCCAGGCCGCCGCGGCCCAGGAACCGGTTCGGATACCCGTCAGGGTCGCTCACGGCGATGCCGGCCATCTTCATGCCCATCTCACCGGCAGGTCCGATGGAGATGGTGGCGTACCGCTTCACGTCGCCCATCGTCTGCTTGATGCCGTCAGCCACCGCGTAGTTGCCTGCGCCGGCCCACTCGTCCACGCGCTTGATCTCGACCGATCCGTCCGGCGCGATCTTGATGAGGTACCGCGCGTCCTTGTCTGCGGGGGCGCCTTCGATGACGAGCGCCGCGATGCCGAGCTTGGCGAGCGCGTGCGCGGCCTGGCCGCCAGAGTTCGACTCTTTGATGCCGCCCGTGAGAGGGCTCTTCGCACCGGCAGAGAGGCGGCCGCCGTTCGGGGCGGTCGTGCCGCCGAGGATGCCCGGAGCGAAGACGAGCTTGTTCTCCGGGCCCAGCGGGTCTGCCGATGGCGGGACCTCGGAGAACACGATCGCGTCCGTCAGAGCGCGGCCGCCGTATCGCGCCCACTTCTCGGGCAGCGGCTCGGTCTTCACGCTCAGGTCGGACATGTCGATGCGCACGATCTTCTTCATAGGCGCCTCCTCGCGTCCGCAGCGCACCCCTTGTGCGCGTGTCCAAACAATGTCTATGCCCCAAAGCGCCATCTCTATGCAGTCTGGAGGCCAGCCGTTCACCGATTCGCGGGTGCTATACTGGAACGCCACCTGAAGAGGCTGCCTGGACCTGGGTCTGCCGGGCCGGGACTGCCGGAAAGGAGCGGTGCTGTGAGTGCTCGAACGAGCCCGGAGCGCGTGACCGTCGCCACGTTCGGCGAGATGAAGCGCTCGGGCGACCCCATCGTGATGGTGACGGCCTACGATGCTCCCTCTGCGCGAATCGCCGAGGCCGCCGGGGCCGACGCCGTGCTCGTCGGCGATTCGCTCGGCATGACGGTGCTCGGGTACGGAAGCACTCTGCCAGTCACCTTGGACGACATGCTGCGGCACACCGCTGCTGTGGTGCGCAGCGTCTCGCGGCCGCTCGTGGTCGCCGACATGCCCTTCGGGTCGTACCAGGCGTCTCCCGACGATGCCGTCGCGAACGCCGTGCGCCTGCTCGCCGAAGCGGGCGCGGCGGCCGTGAAGCTGGAAGGCGGGCGGAGCGTCGCGCCGCTCGTGGAGCGGATGGTTGCTGCAGGCATCCCCGTGATGGGACACCTCGGACTCACGCCGCAGTCGGTGAACGTGTTCGGCGGCTACCGCGTGCGTGCGAAGGAGGCGGGCGAGGCCATCGCGCTCGTCGAAGACGCGCTCGCGCTCGAAACCGCAGGCGCGTTCGCAGTGGTGCTCGAGCTCGTCCCTGCCGAAGTCGCGGCCATCGTCACCGAGGAGCTCGAGATCCCGACGATCGGGATCGGCGCCGGGCCGTCGTGCGACGGACAGGTCCAGGTGTTCCACGACCTCGTGGGGCTCTCGACCTTCACGCCGCGCCACGCGAAGCGGTACGCGGACGCGGAGCAGGTGCTTGCCGATGCCGTGGCCGCCTACGTGCGCGAGGTGCGGGAAGGCGCGTTCCCGGGCGACGAGAATGCGACGCACGCGAGCGAGCCGGTGGTGGCGGAGCTCGAGACGGTGCTGCCGCTTGCAGGCCCGCGGCGCGCTGGCGAGGAGTGATCGACGATGGAGCAGGCGGTCTCGAAAGAGGAGATCCGGCAGCTCGTGCTGGAGGCGCGGCGGGAGGGCAAGCGCGTCGCGCTCGTCCCGACGATGGGCGCGCTGCACGAGGGGCACCTGTCGCTGGTTCGTGCGGCGCAGGCCCGCGCTGATCTGGTGGTGGTCTCGATCTTCGTGAACCCGACGCAGTTCGGCCCGAGCGAGGACTTCGAAGCGTACCCGCGCGACCTTGCGCGCGACCTTGCGCTGCTTTCCGCTGAGGGCGTGGACGCGGCGTTCACGCCGGGCACGGAGGCGATGTACGCGCCCGACGCGCAGGTGACGGTCGACCCGGGACCGCTCGGCGACGTGTGGGAAGGCGCGTCCCGTCCGGGGCACTTCCGCGGCGTGTGCACGATCGTCGCCAAGCTGTTCGCGCTCGTCGCGCCGGACCTCGCGTTCTTCGGCGAGAAGGACTACCAGCAGCTCGTGATCGTGAAGCGCATGGTCGCCGACCTCGACTTCCCGGTGAAAGTCGTCGGCTGCCCGATCGTCCGGGAGTACGACGGGCTTGCGATGTCGAGCCGCAACGCGTATCTCTCTGCCGAGGAGCGCGCAGCGGCGACGGTGCTCTATCGCGCTCTGCGAGAAGCGGAGACGCTCGTGTGCGGCGGCGAGACGAGCGTCGAGTACGTGGAGCAGGCGATGCGCGACACGGTCGAAGCCGAGCCGCTTGCGTCTTTGGACTACGCCGCGCTCATCGATCCGCACACGCTGGTGCGCGCCGCTGGCGCTGGAGGCGCGCGCGCGATCATCGCTGCGCGCGTGGGGGCGACGCGGCTTATCGACAACATGGCGATGCCGTCCGCGTGACGGAGGAAGGAAGGGGAGGGCGTGACGGGGCAGCGTGACGCAGGCGTGCTCGCCGAAGAGGTGCGGCGGCTGGCGGCGGAGCGCGGCGCGGTCATCCTCGCGCACAACTACCAGCGTGCCGAGGTGCAAGACGTCGCTGACTTCGTCGGGGACTCGCTCGGGCTCTCGAGGCAAGCGGCCGCCACGGACGCGAGCGTCATCGTGTTCGCGGGCGTGCACTTCATGGCCGAGACAGCGAAGATCCTCTCGCCGTCCAAGACGGTGCTGATGCCGGAGCCGGCGGCAGGCTGCCCGATGGCGGACATGATCACGGCCGAGCAGGCGGCGGCATTCAAGGCGCAGCACCCAGGCGTGCCGCTCGTCACCTACGTGAACTCGTCTGCGGAGGTGAAGGCCGTCTCCGACGTGTGCTGCACCTCGGCGAACGCGCCCGAGGTCGTTCGCTCGCTCGGCGTCCCGCGCGTGCTTTTCGCGCCCGACCGCAACCTCGCCGCGTGGGTGGCGACGCAGGTCTCCGAGGTCGAGGTCATCGCCTGGGACGGCTACTGCCCGACGCACGACCACGTGTCGGCCGAGGCGGTCGCGGAGGCGGCCCGGGAGCACCCGGACGCGGAGGTGCTCGTGCACCCTGAGTGCAGGCCCGAGGTGGTCGCGCTCGCAGACGCGGTGCTCTCGACCTCTGGGATGCTCCGGCACGTGGCGGTCTCGCCTGCTGAGGAGTTCGTGGTCGTCACCGAGGAGGGGCTCATGCACGGGCTCGCGAAGGCTGCGCCTGAGAAGCGCTTCTTCGGCGTGTGCCCCCCGATGCTCTGCCCGAACATGAAGCTGACGACGCTTATGAAGGTGCGCGACTGCCTGCAGGCGATGTCCGGCAGGATCGAGGTGGCCGAGGACGTCCGCGCCCGTGCGGCCGCTGCCGTCGAGCGCATGGTCGCGATCGGGTGAGTGATGTGGACGCCGCGCTCGACCTCGGGCCGCTCGACCGGCGGTACCTCCTGCCGTTCGACACACAGGCGCTGCCTGAGCGGCGGTGCGACGTGCTCGTCGTGGGCAGCGGCATCGCGGGGCTCGTAGCGGCGCTCCACGCGGCTGCCTTCTCGAAGGTCCTGCTGGTGACGAAGGCGCGGCTGTCGGAGACGAATACGTGGTACGCGCAGGGCGGCATCGCCGGCGCGGTCGGCGAGGCGGACTCCGTCGAGCTCCACATCGCGGACACGCTCGTCGTCGGGCAAGGTCTGTGCGACCCCGACGTGGTGCGTGCCGTGGTGAGCGAGGCGCCCGAAGCGCTCGCGGAGCTCGAGACGCTCGGCGTGGCGTTCGATCGCGCAGCCGACGGCAGCATCGCGCTTGCGCGCGAGGGCGGGCACAGCCTGCCCCGCGTGCTGCATTCAGGGGACGCCACCGGCGCGGAGGTGCAAGACACGCTCACCGCGGTCGCGCGCTCGCACGCGGGCATCGAGATCCTCGAGGAGGCCTTCCTGGTGGACCTCCTCACCGAAGGAGGACGCTGCGTCGGTGCGCTCGTGCTCGAGCGCGGGGCACGCGAGCCCGTGGTGGTCTGGGCGGGCGCGACCGTGCTCGCGACCGGCGGCTGCGGGCAGATCTACCGCGTCACCACCAACCCGGAGGTGGCGACCGGCGATGGTGTGGCGGCCGCGTGGCGTGCTGGCGCGCTCGTGGCAGACCTGGAGTTCGTGCAGTTCCACCCGACAGCGCTCGACTCCGGCGCCAACCCGAAGTTCCTTATCACCGAGGCGCTGCGCGGCGAAGGGGCGTACCTGCTCGACTGCGACGAGCGGCGCTTCATGCTCGACGCGCACCCGCTCGCCGAGCTTGCGCCGCGCGACGTGGTGAGCCGCGAGATCGAGCGCGTGATGGCCCGCTGCGGGCGTCCGAACGTGTGGTTGGACGCCCGGCACCTCGGCAAGGAGTTCCTCAAGCAGCGGTTCCCGACCATCTGGCGAGCGTGCCGAGAAGCGGGCTTCGACCTTGCGCGCGACCTCGTGCCTGTGGCGCCTGCCGCGCACTACATGGTAGGCGGCGTGCTCACCGACCGTGACGGGCGGAGCTCGCTTCCAGGGCTGTTCGCATCCGGCGAGGCGGCGGCGACCGGCTTGCACGGCGCGAACCGTCTCGCGAGCAACTCGTTGCTTGAAGGGCTCGTGTTCAGCCGCCGTATCGCGCGCGTGCTGGAGAAGGAGCGCCCGCGTCCGTCGCCCTTGCGCATCGTCGGCGCGGTGGACGGGGACACGGCCTGCGGGACTGCGCTCGTGCGTGGGCGCGTGCAACGGCTCATGAGCGAGCGGGTGGGCGTGACCCGCTCGGAAGAAGGGCTGGCAGCGGCGTGTGACGAGCTCGCGCGGCTCGCGTCCACCCTCGGCGGGCCGGCGCTCGACGCCGCCGCGATGGAATCGCGCAACCTCGTGACCGTCGCGGCGCTCATCGCGTGCGCCGCTCGCACGCGCACCGAGAGCCGTGGCACGCACTACCGAGCGGACTTCCCGGCGCGCGACGACGAGCGGTGGCGGCATCGGCTCGCGTGGCGCCGAGGCGAGGCCGAGCCGGTGCGGATCGCGGTGGCACGCGGCGAACAGGGGGAGCGATGAGCGCGCTTCAGGCCCGCGACGTGGACGAGGCCGTCGTCCGGGCACTCGCAGAAGACCTCGGCGTGGAGCCCGACGCGCTGCTCCAGGCAGGTCCTGAGCTTCTCGAGCGCGACGTCACGACCTCCGCGCTGTTCTTGGGAACCGAGCGCTTTGCGGGCGTCGCTGTCGCCCGGCGCCGCTGCGTGGTGTGCGGGACGGTCGCCGCCACGCGCACGTTCGAGCTTCTCGCTGAAGCGGCGGGCGAGCCTGCAGCCGTGCGCATCGAGGCACTTCGCGCGGAAGGCGAGGAGGTCGAGGCGGGCACGGCCGTCTTGCGGGTCGAGGGCCCTGCTCGCGTCGTGCTCGCGGCGGAGCGGACCGCGCTCGACTTCCTCATGGTGCTCTCGGGGATCGCCACCGAGGCCAGGCGCTGGCAGCGCGCGGCAGGCGAGGCGCTCCGGGTCTACGACACCCGCAAGACCGTCCCCGGTCTGCGCGCGTTGAGCAAGCACGCCGTGGCCGTTGGCGGCGCGCACAACCACCGTGCCGGGCTGTGGGACATGGTGCTCATCAAGGACAACCACGTGGCGCGGGCAGGCAGCGTGGCCGAGGCGGTCCGCCGCGCGCGTGCGGCCCGGCCGGACCTTCCAGTCGAGGTCGAGGTTGAGCGTGCGCATGACGCTGTCGTCGCCGTCGAAGCGGGAGCCGACGTCGTCATGCTCGACAACATGGACGACGCCGCAGTGGCCGCTGCCGTCGCTGCTGTGCGGGACGCGAGCGCGTGCGTGGGGCGCGCCGTGGAAGTCGAGGTGTCGGGCGGTGTCACCATCGAGCGGCTCGAGGTCCTCGCCAGCATCGGCGTCGACCGCGTCTCGACGAGCCGCATCACGCTCGCTTTGCCGGTAGACTACGGACTGGACGAGTCGTGACGCCCGACCTTGCGCGACGAGGCAGGTGATCCGTGGACGCGCAGCGTGTCCGAGCCGAGTACCTCCGCTGGTTCAAGCGGAACGTCGTCGTGCTCGCGGTGCCGTTCGTGTCGGTCGCGTGGGGGCAGACGGCGATCGCGACGCTCCCTGCGTGGCCGGCGCCGCCGGCGGGGTTCCGCTCGATGCTGCTTGCGCTGGCCGCGGGCGCCGTGGTGTTCGGCCGCGCGCTCAAGACCCGCGCGGTCGAGGCGGCCGAACACGAGGAGGCGGCGCTTGCGAGCGCGCAGCGACTCTCGCGCGACCTCGTGTGGGCGGCCGTTGCGCCGAGCATCGTCGGCGCGGTCCTCGTGCCGATGACGCGATCGGTCCTCGACCTGTACCTGACCCTCGGGTTCGCGCTCCTCGGGTGCGCCACGATGTTCCCCCGCGAGGCCGACTGGCAGCGCTGGCTCGCCCACGACGGAGCGACGGGAGGTCCTGCGTGACGCCGCACACCGGCATCGCTGCGCTCGACTGGGTGCTCTCCTTGCTCGATGGATGGGGCTACCTCCTCGTCGTGCTGTTCACGATCCTCGAGAACCTGTTCGTCATCGGATCGTTCACGCCGGGCGAGACCATCGTCATGGCGGCCGGGTTCTTGACGGTGAAGGGCCACCTCGACGTCAGGATCGTCTTCGCGTGCTCGATCATCGGCACCGTCACCGGTTCGAACATCTCGTACTTCTTCGGTCGCAAGGGCGGCCGGCAGGCGCTGGAGCGCTACGGCGGCCGCCTCGTTGACGCGGAGCGCATCCTCGCGGCCGAGGAGTACTTCGAGCGGCACGGGCCGAAGACCGTGCTCATCGCTCGGTTCGCCGCGGTCTTCAAGAACTTCGTGCCGGTCATCGCCGGAGCGTCTCGGATGCGGATCGCGCTGTTCGAGGCGTACACGCTTGCGGGCGCGCTCGCGTACACGACGCTCATGGTGGTGCTCGGGCGGGTGTTCGGCGAGAATTTCGACAAGGCGCTGGCCATCGCGCGCAACATCACCTGGGCAGGTCTTGTCCTGCTCCTCGGGATGCTCGCAGCGCTGTGGGTGGGCCGCAGGCGCTACCTGCGGGCGAAGGTCGAGGCGTTGGCGAAAGAGGCCGAAAAGGAGGCTGCCAAGGATGCGGAGCCGCAGGGCTGAGGTGGCCGCCGCCCTTGCCGCCGCGAACGGCGCGTTCGTGTCCGGCGAGAGCATCGCGCGCCGGATCGGCGTCAGTCGGACGGCGGTCGCCAAGCAGGTCCAGGGGCTGCGCGAGTGCGGCTACCGCGTCGAGTCGGCGAACCGAAGGGGCTACCGCCTCGTCGCACTGCCTGAAGAGACGGTCCCCCCGGAGGTCGAGCGGCTCGTCACCGACCCGTTCTGGAACCGCTTCGACGGCGGGGTCGTCACCGCTTCCACCAACGACGACTGCAAGCGCCTCGCGCGGGACGGCGCCCCCGAAGGCGCCGTGGTGGTGGCCGCGGAGCAGACCGCAGGTCGCGGCCGGCTCGGGCGCCAGTGGATCTCACCGAGAGGGGGCGCCTACTTCTCGGCGCTGCTTCGCCCGCCGGTCGCGCCTGCCGATGCGCCGCCGCTCGCGCTCGTGTGCTCGCTCGGCATCGCGGCCGCGCTCGAGGCCGCAGGCGCGCCGGTGATGCTGAAGTGGCCGAACGACGTGTACCTCGGCTGGCGGAAGCTGGGCGGCGTGCTGCTCGAGATGGCGGCCGAGGCCGACCGCGTCCAGTGGGTGGTCGCGGGGTGCGGCATCAACGTGCGCCGGACGCCCGAGCTCGCGCCCGAGGCCGCCTCTCTCGACGAGGTCGCTCCGATGCGGCCGGCCGAGGTGGCGGCGATCGCGCTCGATGGCATAGCGCAGGCGTACCGAGAGTTCGTCCGCGCGGGCTTCGCAGGGCTCGTCGAGCAGTACGAGCGTCGGCACCTGCTTCCGGGGCGGGAGGTCACGGTGCGTGACCTCGCAGGCGGGACCGTGGCGCACGGCGAAGCGATGGGCGTGGACGGGATGGGCAGGCTGCTGGTGCGCACGGCCGAAGGTCCCGTGCCGGTGGTTGCAGGAGAGGTCACGCTGGCACCGACAGGAGGCGAGCGGTGAACCGGTTCTCGCCGCGCAACGCAGGGACGCTCATCGACGACGCGATCGCGACCTATCGGGCGAACGCGGGGCCGATCCTCATCGCCGCTTCGCTGTTCGTGTTCCCGATGGCGCTGCTCGTGGGCGTCGGGCAGGACTTCTTCTTGCGCGGGTTCGTCGAGGAGACGCTCATCGGGACCGACCCGACGGCTGCTCCGTCGTTCGGCATGTTCGCGGGCTACGCGGCAATGGTCGCGGGCGCGCAGCTCATGTTCTTCGGCCGCGCATACCTCGACTCGGCGATTCTCGCGGCGTTCCCGCAGATGCTGTACGGACGCGTGAGCGACCGGGCGGCGTTCCTCAAAGGGGGCCTGCCACGGTACGGATGGTACCTGCTCACGGGGTACCTCGTGAGCCTGCTGGCGTCGCTGGCCGCCGTCGCGAGCTTCGTGGTGCTGTTCGCTGGCGGCATCGTCGTGTGGACGCTGCTGTCGCTGGCTGCGGTGATCGCCGTGCTGGAGAACGCCAACACCGTGCAGGCGATCCAACGGTCGTACGGGCTCACGAAGCCTCACTTCTGGCGGGTGCTCGGGTACCTCGTGATCCTCTCGGTGCTCATGGGGCTGTTCGAGGGCGCGATCGCCTCCCCGCTCATCGTGCGGCAGATCGTGGTGGCGGTGCAGAACCCCGACGCGGTCTTCCAGCAGACCTCGCTCGTGTGGAAGATCGCCGAAGGGCTCGTGCTCGCCGTCGCGATGACGCTCGTCGCTCCGATCATGCCGCTCGCCCTCGCGCACCTGTATACGGACCTCCGTGCGCGCTCGGAAGGCATGGACCTCATCGTCAGAGCGCGCGAGATCGCAGCGCGCACGGCATGAGACGCGCCGGAGCATCGCTCGCTGTCGTCGCGCTCGCTGCGGTGCTTGCTCTTGCCGCAGCGGCACGGCCGTGCGCCGCGGCTCCGGCGGCGTCGTTGCGTCAGGCCGCCGACGCCCTCGCGTCGTCGCGCGC
Organism: Parvivirga hydrogeniphila; assembly: GCF_023371205.1. Lineage (NCBI taxonomy): Bacteria > Bacillati > Actinomycetota > Coriobacteriia > Anaerosomatales > Anaerosomataceae > Parvivirga > Parvivirga hydrogeniphila. The sequence continues at coordinate 378,550 of NZ_JAMCCO010000002.1, read as the reverse complement.
GTATGACGCGCAGTCCGCGCAGCGCCTCGCGGACGAGGTCGAGCCGGCGCTTCAAGACAGCGGCGACGAAGATGCGCTCGCGCTCGTCCAACGGCTCCGGGAGGCGCGCAGCGGCTCGGAGCGGGCGCAGGCGCGCGACGACCTGGCCGCCCACGTGCGCACGCTCGTGGCGTTGGAGCGCGGTGCGGCTCCGGTGCGCGACGATCCTGCGCGTATCAAGCGCATCTTGGCCGAGGAAGGCATCGAGCAGGGCGGTGCGGCGCAGGAGTTCCTGCAGAGGCTGCAGAAGCGGCTGCTTTCGTGGCTTGAGCGCGTCATGTCGAGGGTGTTCGGTTCGAAGGCGGCGTCCACCGGCTTCGAGGCCGCGTACTACGTGGCGCTCGCAGTGAGCGCACTCGTGGCGGCGTGGCTGGTGTGGCGCGTCTTGAGCTCGCTTCGAGGCGGCGGTCGTGGCAGACGGCGCAGGCGGGACGCTGCGAGCGCGCTTGCCGGCGAGCCCGTCGTCGACGCCGCCCGCGACCTGCCGAACGACGCGCTCGCGTTCGCCGACGCCGAGGCGGCCTCGGGGCGGTTCCGGGAGGCGGTGCGCGCGCTGTTCGGCGGTGCCGCCCGCGCGCTCGTCGAGCACGGCGCGATCCCGGCGGCCAAGACGCGCACGACCGCCGAGATCCTGCGCGACGTGGCCGAGCACGCGCCGGCGGCCCACCGGCCGCTCGCCGCGCTGGCGGCAGCGTTCGAGCCGGCGTGGTACGGGCACCAGGACCCTGGACGCGATGGGTACGAGCGCGCGAGGCAGGCCTTCCTCGAGATGCAGGCCGCGGCTGCGGGCGGGGGCGCGTCCAGATGAAGCGGCGCGTCTCGGTCGACCCCGTGCTTGCCATCGCGCTCGGCGTGACCGCGGCCGTCATCGCGCTGTACGCGCTCGCGGTCTCCGCTGCGTTCAGCCGCGCGAGCGAGACGATCCCCGTGCCGAGCGTCTTCAGCTCCGCACCGCAAGGGCTGCGCGTCTTGTACCGCTACCTGGACGAGTCGGGCGTCGATGTGCGCCTGCTGCAGCAGTTCGACGAGCTGCCGCCGTCCGGGTGCATCGCGATCGTTGGCGACGCGCCGCTGCAGGTGGAGTTCACCGACGAGCAGCTGGCCTCGCTCGCCGAATGGGTCCGAAGCGGCGGCACCGTCGTGCTTGCAGGCAGCTCGGGCGGCCGGGTGGTCGAGAGCCTCGGGCTGACGGCCGTCCTGGTGCGCGGGGAGGCCGCGGAGATCGCGCCGCGCGTGCGCACGCCGCTTGCCGAGGGCGTCGATCGCGTCTCGGTGCAGACAGGCCGCGTGCTCGCCGACGATCCGCGGTGGGTCGTCGTGGCGGGCGACGATGCGGGGGCGGTGCTGGTAGCGGCCGCCGTCGACCGAGGCGAGGTGGTGTGGCTCGCCGACGCCGACGCGCTTGCAAACGAGCACATCGCGGAAGCCGACAACGCCCGCGTCGCGCTCCGCATCTTCGCTGCATCGCAACCCGTGTGGTTCGACGAGTACCACCAAGGCTTCGCGCGCGGCGGGAGCGCATTCCAGCGGCTCGGTCCGTCAGGCCAGGCGGCGTTCGTGCTCGCCGCGCTGGGTGTCGGGCTGCTGCTCTTGAGCGCCTCGCGCCGCACCGGGCCGCCGGTGCCCGCGCCCGAGGAGAAGCGAGCGCGCACGCTCGCGTACATCGATTCGCTCGCCGGGCTCTACCGGCGCGCGGGTGCGCACAGAGAGGCGCTCGCGACGCTGCGCGACGGGCTTGCGCGAGCGCTCGCGAGGCGGTACGGCTCGCCGGCCGCGGGGTTGCGGCGTCACCCGGCCGCGGCAGAAGCGCTCGCCAGGGCGGACGAGGCGCTCGGGCGCGATACGATACCGGAAGACGAGTTCCGCGAAGCAGCGCGGCTCGTGGTTGCGGCACGACGGGAGGTCGAGCGATAGATGGCAGAGGCGACGAAGGTCGTACAGCTCGCGCAGGCGGTGCGCGACGAGGTCGCGAAAGCGGTGGTGGGACAGACCGACGTGGTCGACGCCTTGCTCGTCGGGCTGATCACCGGCGGCCACGTGCTCATCGAAGGCGTGCCGGGAACGGCCAAGACGCTCATCGCCCGCGCCGTGGCGCACGCGATCGACGTGTCGTTCAAGCGCATCCAGTTCTCGCCGGACATGATGCCGGCGGACGTCGTCGGCACGAACGTCTTCGACTCAAAGCGCCAGGAGTTCTACCTGCGGCAGGGCCCCGTCTTCGCGAACCTCGTGCTCGCCGACGAGATCAACCGAACGCCCCCGAAGACCCAGGCGGCGCTTCTCGAGGCGATGCAAGAGCAATCGGTGACGATCGATGGCGTCGCGCACGCGCTGCCGTCGCCCTTCCTCGTGGTGGCCACGCAGAACCCTGTCGAGTACGAGGGGACGTACCCGCTCCCCGAGGCCCAGCTCGATCGCTTCGCGCAGAAGGTCGTGGTCTCGTACCCCTCGGCCGACGACGAGCGCGCGATCCTAGCTCGCCACTCAGGAGGCATGGAGATGCCGGACTTCACGACGCTCGGGCTCAGGGCGGTCGCGACGGGTGCCGACGTGCTCGCCGCGCGCGCGGAGCTCGACGCGGTGGTGGTCGACGACGGCGTCCTCGACTACGTGAGCGCGATCGTGCGCGCCACCCGCGAACACCCGGCGGTGTTGCTGGGCGCGAGCCCCCGCGCGGGCGTGAGCGTGCTCGTGGCGGCCAAAGCGCGCGCGCTGATGGCGGGCCGCGGCTTCGTGACGCCGGACGACGTGAAGGCAGCGGCGCTCCCGGGCCTCCGGCACCGCATCCTGCTTCGACCTGAAGTCGAGATCGAGGGCACCGAGCCCGACAGCGTCATCGCAGACGTCCTCGGAAGCGTGCCCGTTCCACGATGATCGCGCGCCTCGCACAGACGTTCGGCGCCGTCCCGCTGCCGACGAAGCGCGCGGCTGTCGCATTCGTGCTGCTCGCCGGCGCGCCGCTGCTCGTCCCGGGGCGCGGAGCGTGGATCGCGGCCGTCGTCGTCGTGGCGTGCTGCGTGGCCGCCGCGGTCTTCGACGCGCGCTCGCTTCCGCCGCGCGGCGCCATCGCTGTCGAGCGCACGATGCCTGAACGCCTGTCGATCGGCGTAGCGAACCCCGTCACCCTCGTGGTGCGCAACGCAAGCGATCGCTCCGCGCGGATGCTCGTGCGTGAGACGCCGCCGCCGGGGTTCGCCGGCGAGCGCCTCGCTGGTCCGCTGGAGGTGCCGCCGTACGGCGAGGCCGAGGCGGCCTTCGCCTTCACGCCGCCGTCGCGTGGGGCGTTCTCGTTCGGCGACGTCGGCGTGCGGCTGCTCGGGCCGCTCGGGCTCGTGTTCCGCCAGGAGTCGGCTCCGTGCGCGCAGCCGTGCTCGGTGTACCCCGACATCACCGCGGTGCGCGGGTACGCGCTTCTCGCTCGCCGTGGGAAGCTCCACGAGATCGGCGTCCGAGCGGCACGGCTGGCCGGGTCGGGCACGGAGTTCGAGTCGCTCCGCGAGTACCAGCCGGGCGATCCGTACCGCGACATCGACTGGAAGGCCACCGCCCGGCGAGGGCGTCCCATGGTGCGCCAGTATGAGCCCGAGCGCAGCCAGACGCTCGTCATCGCCGTCGACGCCGGGCGCCTGATGGCCGCGAACGCGGGCGCGCTCACGAAGCTCGACCGGGCCGTGAACGCGGCGCTCCTGCTCTCGTACCTCGGGCTCGAGATGGGCGACCACGTGGGACTGCTCGTCTTCGGGCGCGACGTCGAAGTGTTCGTACCGCCGCGCAAGGGGCGCCGGCATCTCGGGGTGCTCCTTGAAGCGCTCTACGACGTGCGTGCCCGCGTGGAGGAGCCCGACTACGAGCGCGCGCTCCGCTACCTGGCGCGGAACCTCTCTCGGCGCTCGCTCATCGTGCTGTTCACCGACGTCGCGGGAGCGGAGCCGTCCAGGCGGCTTATCGGCGTCCTGGCGGGGCTTGCGCCACGGCATCTTGCGCTCGTGGCCACGCAGCGCAACCGCGCGCTCGAGAGCCGGGCGAAAGCGGAGATCTCGACCGCGGAGGACGCCTTCGCCGCTGCCGTCGCCGAGGACCTGCTGCGCGACAAGGCCGAGGCGCTGCGCACGCTCGCGTCACGCGGCGCGCTCGTTCTCGACGTGGACCCCGAGGACCTCTCGGTGGCCGCGGTCAACCGCTTCTTGGAGGTCAAGGCGCGCGGCCAGCTCTAGCGGGCTCGCCGCTCCCGCCCCGGCAGCAGCACGTAGACCCCGAGAAGGAACGCCATCGCTCCGCCGAACGCCACTTTCGCCGCCGGGTCGAGCCGCGCCGGCGTCAAGAACCCCTCGATCGCGCCCGCCACGAGAAGCAGCGGCACCGCGCCGAGGACGAGCAGGACGGCCGGCTGTGACGCGGCTCGTAGGGCGTCGGCGCGCGGCAGGTCGCCCGGCGCGACGAGCGCGCGTGCGAGCGTGAGCCCAGACGCGCCCGCAAGCACGATCGCGGGCAGCTCCAGCGCGCCGTGCGGGACGATGAGCGACCAGAATTCGAGCGCGTGCCTGCCCGTTCCGATGGCTCCGGTGAGGATGCCCAGCATGAGCCCGTTCTGCACGAGCGCGTAGGCGGTGAGCGCGCCGAACGTGATACCGCCCGCGAACGCGTACAGCGAGACCTGGATGTTGTTGGTGGTGATCGCGGCCGACACGAGCGGCGCCATCGTCGCGAACCCGTCCGAAGGGGCCGACCACTCCTTCTCGCCGAGCACGTCGCGGAGCATCTGTGGCAGCAGCGTCCGCGCGAGCGCCGGGTCGACGGCCGCGATGATCGCTCCGAGCACGCCCGAGCCGAACAGCAGGAGCGCGGACAGCGCGACGGTGCGCCAGTGCTCGCGGACCAGGCGCGGGTAGCCCACCGCCATGAACCGCACCGCCTGCGAAAGACGCCCTTGGCTCCTGCCGTACAGCACGCCGTGCGCCTGCGAGACGAGAGCGTTCAGCGCGCGCTCCGACTGCGAGCCCGCGAAGTGCGTCTGCGCGTACGCGAGATCGGCGGCCGCACGGCGGTAGTCCTCGTGCATGCGCTTGAGAGTGGCCGCATCGAGGGCGTCCACCCCGCGGACGTGCGCTCGCTCGGTCAGCTCGGCGAGCCGCTGCCACGCCGCGCGCGACCCCTCGACGAACTCGCGCTCCTCCACGCCGCTCCTCCATGTCAGACAACGCGCCTATGCTAGCATCGTTGTGGCTTTGCCGCGTTGCGGCCACGAAGTGAGGAGCGAGGATGCCGGGCGAGCAGGGACACCCGTCCACGCTGTTGGTCGAGACCCCCGAGGCCGTGGCGTTCTCGTACGAGCTTGCTGGCATCGGCTCGCGCGGAGCCGCGATCGTGATCGACACAGCGCTGCTTCTCATGATCGTGCTCGTCGAGGGCGGCGTCACGGTGCTCGTCGCGTCGCTCCTGGAAGCGGCAGGCGCATCGGTCGCCACGCCGTGGGTGCTGGGAGCGGCTCTCGCTGCCGCATTCGTCACCTACTGGGGCTATTTCCTCTTCGGCGAGGTGCTGCGCGGAGGTCGCACGCCAGGCAAACGTCGCGTGGGTATCAGGGTCGTCCGTGACGACGGCGGGCCGGTGAGCTTCACCGACTCGGTCATCCGCAACGTGCTCCGGATCGTCGACATGCTGCCCGGGTACTACGCGGTCGGCATCGTGGCAGCGCTGCTGTCGAAGTCTGGCAAGCGGCTCGGGGACATGGCTGCGGGGACCGTCGTCGTCCGCGACGCAGAGGACCTCGCGCTTCCCGACCCGGTGACGATGCTTCGGCCGGAAGACGCGCTCGTGGCCGAGTTCCTCGCGCGCCGCCCGCAGCTCACGCCGGAAGCCCGCTGGCAGGTCGCCGTGGAACTGCTGTCGCTGTACGGCGAGACGCCGCAGCCTGGGTGGGACGAACCGGTGGTCGCCGGCCGTCTTGCGGACCTCGCCGGCCTTCGCGACCGCATTGACGGAGCGGGCGTGTCGGGATAGGGTAGCGCATGGTCGCCCGCAGCCGGGCGAGTCATCGGTCCGCACGAGGCGACAGGAGGCTTCACGATGCCAGCACGCTCAGGTGACACCGTCACCGTCCACTACCGCGGCATGCTCGAAGACGGGACGGTCTTCGATGCGAGCGAAGGTCGCGCCCCGCTTCTGTTCACGCTCGGCGAAGGCGACGTCATCCCTGGATTCGAGGCAGCGGTGCTCGGCCTCGAGGTCGGCGAGAAGGCCGTCGCGACCATCCCGCCCGAAGAGGCCTACGGCCCTCGCTACGAGGAGGCAGTCCAGGAAGTGCCGATCGATCTGTTCGGCGAGGCTGCGCCGGAGATCGGCGACGTCGTGAGCGTGATAGCTGACGACGGTTCGCAGCTCGCTGCCACCGTGAGCGCCATCAGCGACGACCTCATGACCGTCACCCTCGACTTCAATCATCCCCTCGCGGGCAGGACACTCACCTTCGAGATAGAACTGGTGGAGATAGTCGAGCGGTAAGCGTGAGCCCCGCCACGCTCGCATTGACACGCTCATGCGGCGAACCGTACGCTTGTCGCAGGCGTTACAAGCTGCGAGGCGCGTTCCGGCGAAGCGGCCTCGCAGGCTCCAGCGGACGTGTGGTTGGTTGGTGCGGCCATAAGGCCGCACCGGACGGGTAGGGGGTGTTGGCGATTCTGCTGACTCAAGTGAACGTGTGGCTCGACGTGGTGTTCACCACGGTCTGGCTGCTGGTGCTCGTAGCGTTCTTCGTGGTGCATCTGTTCGTGCTCGGCATCCCGACCGGACGCTTCAAGAAGAAGTGGGTCGATCACGAGTGGCCGAAGCACGATTGGGCGCCGCCTGCGCTGCCGAAGTTCATGCATTTCCAGCACCTGGCTATGATGGGCCTGCTCGCGTTCTCTGGCATGTACATCCGGTTCCCCTTCTTCGATGGCGGCCGGACGGCCATGCGCTACCTGCACTACGTTGCGGCGTTCATCGTGGGCATCAACTACTTCTGGCGGCTGTGGTACGCGTTCTTCTCCAAGGAGCGCGACTACAAGGAGTTCGCCATCACCAAGAAGGATCTCCAGTCGATGATCGGCGTCGCGATGTACTACTTCTACCTCAGCAACAAGAAGCCGCACGTCGCGAAGTACAACGTCATGCAGAAGATCACCTACGACCTGTTCGCCGTGCTGATGTTGTTCCAGGGCATCACGGGTATCGCTCTCCTGACGCAGCCGTTCTTGTTCGGGCTTTCGCCTCGCGAGGTGCTTCTCGGGTGGCTTCCCGGCAGCGTCGCATTGGCAGGGGCGTGGGTCCGCATCATCCATTACAGCATCAACTGGGTGTTCATCATCCTTGTCACGGTCCACATGTATCTGGCTGTTGCCGAGGATCTTCCGTGCTCCCTCGACTTCTTCGGCATCAAGAAGATGACCGTCTATCCGGACGCGTACGCCCACCACGACGAGCATGAGGATGCCCGGGCCGGACTTGCAGCCGCCCACGCAGAAGGAGACTAGTTCGTGACGACTCGAGCACGAGGAAACTGGGGGCCTGCTCGAGCGTTCGCGCTCTGCCTGGTTGCCGTCGCCGCGTGGGCGGGGACGGCGCATGCGCAAACGCCATCGCTGGTCGCGACGGTGCCTGCGTCACGGTCAGCGACGTCAGGCTACGACCTCGACTTCACGCTGCCGACGCAGAGCAAGTCCGGGTGCCTGGTGTGCCACGGGGATCCCGACCTGGTACGGCTGAAGGCCGGGAAGATCACCAGCTACTACGTGGCGCCTGACGAGTACGGATCCTCGGTTCACGGCAAGGAGCAGTGCGTCGCGTGCCATCTGGACTTCGCGTACAAACTGCCGCACGACACCGACGTCGCCTGGCAAGTGACTGCGAAGACCGCGTGCCGCAACTGCCACGACGAGCAGTTCGTGGCGTTCGGCAAGGGAGCGCACCAGCGTGCTGTGGACGCGACGGGCACGCGAGCGAGCGTGGAGGAATCCAAGCCGCTGTGCGGTGACTGCCACGGGAGCCACGCCATCCAGAAGCTCACGGAATCGAAGGCGGGACAGGCCGCGATGCACGCGTCGGGCTGGGAGGTGTGCGGCCGGTGCCATCAGGACTACTGGGACAGTTACGACGACTACTACCACGGCGCGGCGTACAAGCGTGGAGCGGAAGATGCTCCTGCTTGCTGGGACTGCCACGGCTGGCACGACATCCTGCCGGCCAAGGACCGCAAGTCTCGCGTGAGCGAGGCCAACCTCGTCGAGACCTGCGGCCAGGAAGGGTGCCACAAGCGCAGCACGGTCGACGAAGACTTCGTGTCGTCGTATAAGGACGCCATACACGGGAAGCGCCAAGCGAAACAGGACAACCCTGTGTACCGACTGCTGCGAAAGCTGTTCGGGTTCGTGCTGAAGGGCTGAGTGACGGTTTCAGAGGATCCGAGGTGCGAGAAGGGTAGGGGACAGGACAGTGAAGACAGAGACACGCTCCGGCAGGCTTGTCTCGGCAGCGCTCGTTGCGATGGTGCTCGCGTGCGTGTCGTTCGGGTGGGCTGCGACCGCGTATGGCCTGACGATCGACATCGGCGGCACCGTCTTCGCCGACAAGTGTGCTCCGTGCCACGGCAACGTGGCGAAGACGCCGGCCACGTTCCCGGTGAAGTTCAGCCACGGCAACCACATCACGTACGCGTGCTCGAGCTGCCATACGCAGTTCCCGCACCGTCCTGAGGGCACGCTCAAGATGGACATGAAGCAGTGCTTCAACTGCCACGCGCTTAACCACGGTCCTCAGGGCGTCCTCGCTACAGGCAAGTGCTTCGACTGCCACTACGCCACCGGCAAGCCGCTGCGCCCTGCGTTCCACACCGAGGACTGGGCGGAGAAGCCGCACGTGCAGCCGGCGCGCGATGAGCTCACCACGAAGTGCGCGATGTGCCATACGCGCAAGGAGTGCGACGACTGCCATCTGAAGACGGGCGTCCAGTGGGAGCCGCCGGTCCCGTTCGTGTACGATGCGGGCACCGGCTGCCAGGCGTGCCATGGAAGCCCGAACCTCGTGCGGACCACGAGCGCTGGCATCAAGTCGTTCCAGGTCACCGGCCTCGAGCGTTCGGCGCACCGCGACCTGAGCTGCCAGAAGTGCCACGTGGACTTCGCGTACGCCGAGGTGCAGGCGCCCACGCCGCTGTGGAACATCAACGCCGGCCTTGCGTGTGCCGAATGCCACGACCACGACGCGCAGGCGAAGGCGTACGCGACCTCGGTGCACGCGAAAGAGATCGCGAAGGGCAATCTCCGCTCCGCCACGTGCGGCTCGTGCCACGGGGGCCACGACATCCAGCGGCTGGACACGAAAGAAGCGAGCGAAGCGCTGCACGCGTCCGCTGAGCAGATGTGCGGGACGTGCCACAAGGAGTACTGGGACTCGTACAGCGACTATTACCACGGCGCTGCGTACAAGCGCGGCGCGAAGGACGCTCCCGCGTGCTGGGACTGCCACGATGCGCACGACGTGAAGGCCGCTGGCGATCCCGCGTCCCCGGTCGACCCGGCCAACCTCCCGGCCACGTGTGCGCGGTGCCACCAGCACAAGGACTCGAGCGAATCGTTCGTCCGCGCCTCGCGCGACCTGATCCACAAGAAGGTGGTCGTGCGGCAGGAGAACGGCCTGCTGCGCTTCGTCGGCTCGATACTCGGAGGTCGTGACTGACAGGATGCGTGCGAGCGTCGTGTGGAGGCGATCTCTGAAGGTGGCGGCCGCCGCGCTCCTGGCGGCCGCCTTCGTCGCCGGCGCCTCCGAGACCGCGCTCACGCAGACCGACACGCCGCCGATCGACCTCACCGGCCCGATCGAGCCGCGCAACTGCATGCCGTGCCACCCTTCGATCGGCTCGGCGAAACAACAGGGTCTGATATTCAGCCACGCGTCGCACCTCACTGTGGAGTGCTCCGCGTGCCACGTAGCGACGCCGCATCGCGACGGCACGACGATGCGGCCCACGATGCAGACGTGCTTCTCGTGCCACGGTCTTGCGCACGGTCCGTCAGGCATCATCGCGAGCGGGACCTGCCGCGACTGCCACACCAAGGACTTCCCGCTCAGACCGGCCTCGCACGTCAAGGACTGGAAGGCGGAGCCCCACGCGCGCGCGGCGAAGCCGAACGTGAACGGCTGCCTGCTCTGCCATGAGCCCAAAGAAGACTGCGACGAGTGCCATGCGCGCGAGAAGCCGGGGATCGGGCCGATGCCCGCCGTGTACCTCCGCACGGTGCCCGTGAAGCCCGACGAGCCATCTGTGCTCATCGACGTCGACGAACCTGTGACCGTCGGGCAGTGCGTCTTCTGCCACGCAGACATCAACGGCATCACGCCGGGCCGCATCATCTTCACGCACGACACCCACCTCAAGCGTGCGTACAAGTGCGTGACGTGCCATCCGAAGTTCCCGCACCAGCCGCAGGGCACGCTGTACAACTCGATGCTGGACTGCTATCGCTGCCATGGACTCGTGCACGGCGACAAGGGCGAAGTCGCGCCGGAGACGTGCAGTGCGTGCCACCCGAAAGAGTTCAAGCTCGTTCCGGCGAACCACACGAAGCAGTTCCTGAGCGGCGGTCACCGCGACCGCGCCCGAAGCGAGCCGACGTACTGCTCGATGTGCCACAAGTCGAGCGCCTGCGTGAAGTGCCACAACGGCGGCGTGAAGATGGCCGACGGGCGCGTCAGCCCGAAGGTCGTGCCTGCCGATCACAAGAAGACGCAGTGGCGGACCGACCACGGCGGCCGGTACCTGGCGCAAGAAGGGCTGTGCGCCGTGTGCCACGACTCGCCGTCGTGCACGAAGTGCCACCAGACCGCCATGCCGCACCCGGCGGACTGGCTCGCCGCGCACTCGAAGCAGAACGGAGCGCTCGGCAAGGACTGCAACGTCTGCCACAAAGACCGCCGCACCTGCCAGGAATGCCACCATCAAGGTGTGCGCTCCGTAGACCTCGTGCGCGAGAACTGCGTGAAGTGCCATCCGGAGATGCGCACGGAGCCGGCGACGAAGATCAAGAACGCGCCGCTCGCGGAGCACGCCGTGCACTTCGACGTGGCCAAGAAGAAGGGCAAGCCGTACCAGTGCTCGGAGTGCCACATCGGGTTCGGCTTCTCCGAGGTGCACGTCACGAGCCAGCTCTCGGGCCCGCACGACTTGCGCGCCTGCTATGATTGCCACGGCGCCCTCGACGTGAACCGGCTCCAGATAGCGCCGTGGCCTGGCTCCGAGCTCTGCCGACGCTGCCATACCGACCTGAAGATCTGACGAGCAGGAGTGACCAGTCCCGTGAAGTTCCGAGTATCAAGCCGCCAGCTCGACGTCGCACTCAAAGCAGTCGCCGCTCTCGTCGTGGTCGCGTTGCTGTACCTGGCGTACACCGCCTGGGACTACCAACGGCGCACGCAGACAACCACGATCGCCGCGCGCGCCGTGGACACCCTCGCCGAGGCCGTCCGGAGAGAGCCGAGGAACCCTGACGCGCGGATCCTGCTCGGACAGGCGCTTGCCGGCCAGGGCCGGCTGAACGAGGCCATCGAGCAGTTCCAGGCCGCGCTGAAGCTCGACGAGGACAACCCCGTCGCGCTCGAGGGTCTGGGGATGATCGCGCTCAAGCAGCAGCAGTGGGCGACTGCGGAAGGCTACTTCCGGCGGATCGTCGACAAGCTCAGCGGGGGGCAGATCGCCGGTGCCGACGAACGGCTCGAGCGTGCGTACTACTACCTCGGCGTCACGCTCATCAAGCGCAAGCAGTACGAGGACGCCGCCGGTTACCTCAAAGAGGCGCTTCGGATCCGGCGCGACGCTTCGGACACGCACTATGCGCTGTCGGTGGCGTACCGCGAGCTCGGCATCCTAGACAAGTCGCGCCAGGAGCTCGAGACCGCGCTCGCCTTCGATCCGCTGCTGCCGGAAGCGAACTACGACCTCGGGCGGTTGCTGGTGAAAGACGGCGACCTCGCTGGGGCGGCGGAGGCGTTCCGTCGAGCGATCGACGGCGCGCCGGGGCAACCGGAGCCGCTCAAGGAGCTGGAGAAGCTCGGGCCGTTCTCGGAGAGGCTCGCGAAGGCTGAAGCGCTGCTCGCCACCGACAAGAAGGCGGCGCTCGAACAGGCCAGGATCGCTGCGGCGCTCGACCCGAAGAACGTGGACGCTGCGCGCATCAAGGCACGGCTCTTGCAAGAACTGGGAAGCGCGAAGGACGCGGCCGACGCGTGGGAGAAGGTGCTGCAGCTCGCTCCGGAAGATCCGGAAGCGGTCGCGGCGCTTGAAGCACTGTCGAAGAAGAAGTGAGACCTCGGAGCGTGCAACGTGGCTGATGTATCCGTTCGGCTCGACCGGTACCTCGCAGACAGAGAGCGCAGAGCAAAGCGCAGGAAAGCGATCCTGCTCGTTGTGCTGGTGCTGCTCCTCGCGCTCCTGACGTACTCGGCGCTCTACTACCAGGCGAACCGTCGGCTCCCCATCCCGTTCGTGACCGGCGGTACGCAAGCGGTGCAGCCACCGGAGTTCCTGTATGCGATCGCGGGACCGGCGGGCAAAGATGCGCTCGCCAAGCCGATCGGCGTGTACGTGACGAAGGACGACCGGGTCTATGTCACCGACCTGAAGAGCGACGTCGTGCGCGTGTACCGCACCGACGGCTCGTACCTCTTCAGCTTCGGTGCGCTGACGAGCGATGAGGCCACGCACCTCGCGCAGCCGGGCCGCGTCGCGCAAAGCCCGTCTGGCGAGATCTGGGTCACGGACCGCTTGCTCCGCGGGATCTTCGTCTTCGACAAGGACGGCGTCTTCAAACGCAGGTTCGTGCCGAAGTCGGACGCGGCCAAGACGTGGGCGCCGATCTCGGTGACGTTCGGTCCGGACGGGAAGGTGTACGTCTGCGACGTCGGTCAGACCCGCGGCCACCGCGTGCTCGTGTTCGAGCAGGACGGCACCGAGGTGCTGCGCTTCGGCAAGACGGTGCAGGCGAACCGGATGACGGACTCGCCGGGCTCGTTCTACTTCCCGAACAGCATCGCCATCGGGCCTGAAGGTGAGATCTTCGTCGCGGACGGCAACAACAGGCGGGTGCAGGTCTTCGATGCGCAGGGGCAGTTCTTGCGCATCCTGCCGGTGTCCGGCACGCCGCGAGGCATGGTCATCGACAGCGAGCAGCGCCTGCTCGTCGTCGATCCGCTCGCACACATGATCGATGCGTACGACCTGGAAGGGAAACGCCTTGTGTCCTTCGGCGGGCCCGGTCTGGGTCCCGGCCAATTCCAGTATCCGAACGACATCGCGCTCGACAAGCGCGGCCGCATGTACATCACGGACCGCGAGAACCACCAAGTCCAGGTGTGGGGGTGGCCGACCACGGTGGTGCCGCCGGTCACGCCCCCTGAGAAGCCGGCCCAGTGGGGCCTGTGCCTCTCGCCGTTGCTGCTGCTTCTTCTGCCGCTTGCGTTCCGGAAGCGCAAGATCGTCGTCACCGAGGACTTCCTCGAAGCGGTCGCTGCGATGGACCGGATGGACGCGCTCCAAGAGAGGCGTCTACGGCTCATCGTCCCGAACTCTGAGTACGAGCGGCTCGCCGACGCGGTGCTCGGCGGCGTGCGGCTCGGGGACCTGCTCGTCGGGGAGCCGCACTCCGAATCCGACGTGGCGGACCTGATCGAGAAGACCGGCGTCGACCGCGATACGGCCATCCTGCTTTCGCTCGTGCAGCGCGTCGGGCGCCTCGGCACGCAGTACTCCGAGCTCGCGCGCGTGGCCCGAGCGCTCGACGCACAGGTGTACGACGCAGCGAGCTTCGTAGATGAGCGAGACAGGAAGGCGAAGCGGTGAGCCGCGGATCCAGGATTCTCGACAACAAGTTGTTGACACCGCGCATTGTCGGCGGTAGCCTTGTAGGCGGAGTCTTGTAATCACAGTTACAAGCTCTCGTTCGACAGGGGCCCCGGCAGGCGCTGTCGAACGCAACAGAAGAAGGCCGTTGACGTCTCCGAGCCCCAAGCGCCTACAGCGAAAGCCACGGACTTCGGGCCGACAGGGTGTCGTGGGAAACCGCGGCGCCTCCCGCATCGGAAAGGGGACGAGCGCAGCCGGAGGCCCTCACGAGGGCCGATGTGTGCGCGATGTGGGTAAGGGAGGCCGTATACGGACGACAGGACCGGTCAGACGCCGATGCGAGCGTGCTGGCCGGTCTTTGTTTCCCCCCGATGACGGCCGAAGGAAGGAGGTGGCGCTGGCGAGGTAGTCGAGTGTGGACCGAAGGACTCGGTGCGGAAGACCCGCAGGAGTACCGACTGAACGGAGAGGTAAGGGTATGGCTACACACGACAAACAAGGCACTGGAGGGAAGTTCGAGCTCACTCGGCGCGACTTCCTGAAGGCCGGCGCCGCAGCGGCTGTCGTCGGGGCGGCCGGCGCCGATCTCGTGTTCACGCCGTCTCGAGCCAATGCTGCTGAGGTCGCAGCGACCTACACCACCACCTGCCCGTACTGCTCAGCGCAGTGCGGCCAGAAGGTGGACGTCGCGGCCGACGGCACCGTGCTCGACATCTACGGCGACGCGAACTCCCCGACAAGCAGAGGCGGCCTGTGCGCCAAGGGCGCAGGCTCCTACCAGCTGGTGACGAACCCGAGGCGCCTGGGCGTCCCGGAGCACACGGCGGCGGTCGACGGCTACGACTTCACCGGGCGCGCGTGGAAGCGCATCGGCAACGGCCCGTGGAGCGAGATGTCGCTCGACGACGCGATGACCGAGATCGCAGCGGGCGACGGCGTCAACCACACCGGTCTTGTCGCCATCCGCGGTGCGGTCACGCCGGGAGGCACGGCGGCTTCGAACGCGAAGTCGGTCATGTTCTTCGGCTCGTCGCACATAAGCAACGAGGCGAACTACCTGTACCGCAAGATCGTCGCGAACTTCGGCACCAGCAACGTCGAGCACCAGGCCCGTATATGACACTCGTCCACTGTGGCCGGTCTTGGCCGCACATTCGGACGAGGCGCGATGACCAACAACTGGGTCGACCTCGACAACTCCACGCTCTTCCTGGTGCTGGGCGCCAACCCCGCTGAGAACCACCCGGCCTCCATTGCGCACGTCAACCACGCGCGCTTCGACACGTACGGCCGCGGGCGCAACGCGGGGCTGATCGTCGTCGATCCGCGGCAGACGCGCACCGCGCGCCTCACGGGCGTGCCGCATGATGCGTCGAACCCGAACGACCAGCGCAAGCACGACCGCTACGTCCGCATCCGTCCGGGCACGAACATCGCGTTCATGAACGGCGTGATGAAGGCCATCATCGACTGGATGTATGCGAATCCGACGGATCAAAAGTCGATCAACTTCTTCGCCTGGCACAACACCACGGCGTCGAACTCTGGTTCGTTCACCCGCTCGTTCATCGACGACACAGGCGTGTCGCGCACCCTCAGCTCTGCTGAGCTGGCGACGGCTGAGTACAGCAGCGACGGCGGGACCACCTGGTATGCGGCGCCGCTTGCGAACGGCTGGCCCAAGTACTGCGACTCGCGTGCGAAGGTGAACGCTGCTGGTGACGACTACAAGCGTGTGATCCTCAAGACCGCGAGCGGCTGGACGTTCTCCAACATGCCGGAGTTCGCTGCGAACATCGACGACACGGACTGCGTGTTCCAGAAGCTGCGCTCACACCTGGCGCCGTACGATGCGGCGACGGTCGCCGACATCTGCGGCTGCACCGAGGCCGACATCGCTGCGGTCGCGCAAGCGTGGATCGAGAACAGCCGCTTCGCGTCGATCGACTTCGGCGCAGCGACCGCGACGCCGACGGCCGCAGGGTACCGCGCGGCGACCATCATGTACGCCATGGGCGCGACGCAGTTCACCACCGGCTCGCAGGGCATCCGCACGTACGCGATCGCGCAGACGCTCATGGGCAACATGGGTCGTGCGGGCGGCGGTATCAATGCCTTGCGCGGCATCCACAATGTCCAGGGCTCGACCGACATGGGTCTGCTGTTCGACCTCATCCCGGGCTATTCGGGCAACCCTGGCGTCGGCCAGGCCTATCCCGACTACTCGAACGGCCTGTTCGGCAACCGGGTCGTCGGAACCGGAGCAAAGGACCCGTACGACCCATCGCAGCTCGGCTTGCAGCAGCGCGGCTTCTACAACATGACCCGTGAGTGGTTTGGCAACCGCGACGTGACCGGTACGGACTTCGACGCGCTGTACGCATGCTGGCCCAAGGGCAACGGCTACCAGCACATCGAGGCGTTCCGCCGGATGATCACGGGAGAAGTGAAGGCAGCCGTGGTCTGGGGTCAGAACCCCGCCGTCACGGAGCCGAACCAGAGCGCTGTCCGCCAGGGTCTTGAGAACCTCGACCTGCTCGTGGTGGTCGACATGTTCGCCACGGAGACCGCGCAGTGCAAGCGCAAGGCGACCGGCGTGACGTACCTGCTTCCCGCCTGTTCGCACGTGGAGGAAGCCGGCTCCGTCACGAGCTCCGGCCGCTGGATCCAGTGGCGTGACCGTGCGCGTGCTCCGAAGGGCAACAGCAAGTCCGACCTCGAGCTGCTGCTCCGCTTCGCCAAGGCGCTCAATGCCGCTGGTGCTTTCGACCACATCAAGGCGGTGTGGGCCACGTTGACCGCCGTGCTGTCGCTGTACAACGGCGGTGCAGGTGCTGACCCGTGGACGGTGCTGTACGCCAAGTACGGGTGGGATGGCACGACCGACTTCGAGAGCCTGTCGGCGCCAGACGCCGAAGGCGTGCTGATGTACGGCAGCGAGGTCGTTGCCGAGAACATCTTCAAGGAGATGGCTTCTCCGCTCGACGCTGCAAGCGGCCCCGCAGGCACGCTGTGGATCTACTCCGGCAACGGTTCTGCGTCCGGCTACAACACGAACACCGACGATGTGCAGCCTTCCGTCGGCGCTGGCTGGGGCAAGGCCAACCGTGCGAAGTCTCGGAACGGCGACCTCGCAGGCACCTCGCTCCAGTACCCGCGGTACGGCTGGGCGTGGCTCCTGAACCGCCGGATCTTCTACAACAACGGCGAGCTTTCGGGCGATGTGGCAGACGTCTTCGTCGCGCCGGGCTACCTCGCGCGCCTGTTCGTGAACAACACGAACCTGCTTGCGGACTGGTCGGGCCTGTACCGCAAGTACAGCACACTGGCAGACACGCCGGACACCGGCATCGGCGATCCGCACATCTTGCCCGGCCGCTTCCCGGCCTACACCGAGCCGTACGAGTCGCCGCGGCCTGACCTGGTCGCCCGCTGGGGCAAGAACACCGCGAACGGCAGTTCTTTGCTCAGCACGGTCGGGGTCACCACCCCGGTCGGTACGGTCGACCAGTACCCGCTGGTGCTCACGACCATCCGGTGCGTCGAGCACTTCCAGGGCGGCCCGATCACCCGCAACAACCCGTGGAACGTGGAGATGGAGCCCGAGCCGTGGATCGAGCTTAACTCGGTCGATGCCTTGAAGTACGGCATCAAGGACGGCGACTATGTCAACGTCATCACGGCACGGTCCAACAGCACGGGAGACGAGGAAGGCCGGACGACGGTTTCCGGCTGGGCCAAGGGCTTCAAGGCGCGCGTCGGTGTCGGCACGCTGGCGAACCAGCGTGTGGCTCCCGGCGTCGTGGCCATCCCGTGGCACTGGGGCGATCGCGGCCTCGGCACCGGATCGCGTGCGAACGACCTGTGCATCGACTCATGGGACGCGAACACGAAGATCCCAGAGTACAAGGTCTGCCTGTGCAGGATCGAGAAGGCTTAAGGAGGTGATGAGCAATGGGTAATGTGATGGCAATCCTGCAGGACGTCGATAAGTGCATGCGGTGCAACGGATGCGTGATCTCCTGCAAGCGCACCTGGAAGATGAAGGCCCTCAACCCGGGCGTCCACAAGACCGCTCCGGACCAGCGGGTCATCATCAAGTCCCAGAAGCGCGTCGACATGGGGCCGTTCATGCGGTTCAGCTGCTGGCACTGCTCCAACCCGCCGTGCGAGAAGCGCTGCCCGTTCGGCGCCATCAAGAAGATGCCGAACGGCGCTGTGGCCATCGATCCGGAGAAGTGTAATCCGGGCGGCACGAACGCTAACGGCGTGAAGTGCATCTACCAGTGCCAGATCGACTGCGGCCGCGGCGGCTATCCGAAGATCGGCGTCGGATCCGACCTGTACTCGACGGCCAAGGCGTGGAAGTGCACGCTGTGCTACGGCCGTGCGGGCGCAGGCGAGAGCCTCATCCCCTCCTACGGACCGCCGTTGCCGACCAAGGCGACTGCAGAGGAGATCGCCGCTGTGCCCGAGAAAGCGCACCAGCCGAGCTGCGTGTTCACCTGCCCGGCGCGCGCCATGATGTGGGACACGCGCGACAACATCATCGCTTACATCAACGATCCGGCCAACGGCTTCATCTCCGCGGTCGGAGACGGTAGCATGTTCTGGGCGAGCCGGAAGGTCCTGCTCGTTCCGCCGAAGGCAGATCCGTACGTGGAAGACCATGTGACCCCGCTCATCTCGTCCTTGGTCTCCGGTCCGTTCGCTAAAGCGGCGCTCGTGCCTACTCTGCTGGCGGGCGGCCTCGCGGCCGTCATCGCTCGCCGGCAGGCGCTGGCAGCAGGCGTCGAAGAGGAGGTGTGAAGACTGTGAAGCGACATGCGCTTGCGATCCTCGCTGTCGCGGTTGCAGCCGGCCTGCTCCTCGCGCCCGGCGTCGCATTCGCGAACTACTCGGTCCACGGCAGCTACACCATGAGCACCGATGCGTGCGCAGGCTGCCACCGGGCCCACACCGCGGCCAGCCCGATCACGTGGGTCGATCTGAACTCGCAGAACCAGTCCGCCCTGCTTCTCGGCACGGCGACGACGATCGACGAGTTCTGCTACACCTGCCACGGCTCGGCGATGCTCGGTGCTGACACCAACGTGTACGACGGCATCTTCGAGGCCGACGACGGCGCCGACACCGGCTCCGACCGGACGTACAACACGTTCGGGGAGCCTCTGAACGGCGGCGGCTTCGACCCGGCCGTGTTCCCGACGATCCACTACCCCAACGGGACGACGTGGGTCGCCTACGGCGGTGGCACCACCGGCCGCGACGGCATCATCTCTGTCGGCGGCACGCAGGTGCAGATCTCCTGCACGGTCTGCCACGACGTGCACGGCTCGTCGAACTACCGCTTGCTCAAGGACACCGTCAACGGCGTGACGGTCGGCGGCTACGACGGCAGCGTCGATCCGCAGAACCCGACTCCGCAGCCGTACGTCGTATCGGCTGAGGAGGGCTATCCTGGAATCGGCTGGTTGCTGCACGAGCCAGGCGCTTCGCAGGTGGCGACCTACAAGCCGGACTACACGACGCCTCGGTACGCCAAGGCGCCAGGTGCGGACACGAGCAAGGGCATCAGTGCGTGGTGCGCCGCGTGCCACACGCAGTACACGAGCGCTGAGAGCACCTACGACGCCGCTGACGGCTTCGGTTACGTCATGCGGTACCGCCACCCCGTGAACGTCCCGCTGTCGAACTTCGCCGGCTACCGGTCGATCATCGTGACGACCAACCCGCTGCCCCTGGCGCACGACGGGTGGACCGACGCGACCAGCAACGACGCCACGGACTGGATGGACTGCCTGACCTGCCACGTCGCCCACGGCTCGTCCGCGGTGATGACGGGGTACGCGAGCATCGCGAACCCGCTCGACCCGCAGCCGGACACCGGCACCAACGGTGTCCCGCCTGAGGACGGCAACGCGCTGCTGCGCGGCAACAACCGCTACGTGTGCGAGGCATGCCACAACAAGTAGCGACACGCACAGGCCAGCCTGATGGCGGCCGAAGCGACGGGAGGGGCCGGGCGACCGGCCCCTCCTTCTCGCCGGGCCTGCTCTTCGGCCTTGCGCTCGCAATCGCGCTGGCGGCGTGGTTCGCGCTCACGACAGCAGCGGTGCGGACGCTGGCGCCTGTTGCGGTGGCTGTTGCAACGGCGTCAGGGGCGGGTGTCGGGCTTCTTGCCTCCACGAGCCTTCGGCGTGGCACCGCCGCCTCGCGAAAAGACGCCACCGTGGCGTTCTTCCTCGGCGCTGTCGGGTTCGCGGCCGCGCCGCTTCTCGTCGCCTCCAACCGCTACAGCGACGCCCCATCTGGGAGCGAGGTGCTGTTCCTCATCACAGCCGGGTGGGGCCTGCTGCTTGCGGTCGCATCGCTGCGGCCAGGCGATTCGGTTCTGGCCCGCGTCGCGGGGGCGATCGTGGCCGCTGCCGGTGTGGCCGGCGTCGTGGCGAACTGGGAGCGCCCGAGCTCGTTCTCGCTGTTCGTGCGGTACCGGGCAGAAGAAGCGGCCATCGTCGCCGCAGGCGTGCTCTGGGCGGCGCTGTGGCGCCTGCTTGATCGCGCGAGGCGCGAGGGGCGGTTGATGGCTGCGGCAGCGAGCGCCGCCGCAGGAGGGCTGGCGGCGGCCGTGGCACTCGCCGTCTCGCGGTGGCAGGCGGCCGCTCTTGGCCACGCGGTGGGACAGCTGCTGTGGTGGCTCATCGTCGCAGCGTCAGCGGCGCTCGCTCTCAGCGCGTCGTTCGCGCTTCGACACGGCGGGGTCCCGCTCGTGGCGGCTTCGTGGTTCACGCCGGCCGTTCTTCTGACGGCGTTCACCGTCGTGGAACAGACCGTCAAACCGTTCGGCATCCAGCCGATACTGCTCGGGCCGGCCGTTGCAGGCGCTGTGGCGGTCCTCGCAGGCGCTGCGCTCGTGTCGGATGGCGCGCAGAGCTCGTCGCGTGGCGCCGGCTCGCGCCGGGCGTCGCTCGCAGCCGTCGTGGCGCTCATCGCGTCCTTGGTCTCGCTCGCGCTTCCCGCGCTCGAAGCGTCGGTCGTTGCGACACGCGCGGACAGCTCGCGGTTCCAGGCGTCGTTCACGCTGCTCGGTCTGGAGACCGTCGGCGGCTGGCTCGCCGTGGGTCTCGCGGTTGCGGCGCTCGCCGTCGCGCGCAGCCACGACCGCCGCCCGCGCGCGTGGACTCCTCTCGCGGCAGGGCTGGCGGCATGGCCGTTCGTCTGGTCCACCCCGCTCCACACGCTCTCGTCTGCGATACCGTGGGAGATCCAGGTGGACTACGGGAGCGAGTTCGCCACGATCGCTTTCCGGCCGCTTTTCGCGCCCGGCATGCTCGTGGCCGTGGGTGGCGTCGCGCTCGCCATCGCGCTACTGTTGGCAGAGCGACCGGCATCGCAACGAAGAGGTGAGGTCTCGTGAAGCGTTCCGTGCGTGTGGTGGTGGCTCTGCTTCTCCTCATCGCCCTTCCTGGTACGGGCTGTGCGAGGAAGATGGTGACCGTCCGCACCGGCGAAGTGGTGCTGTGCACGGCAGGCGAGGTCATCGAGGACAACACCAAAGAGATCGAAGTGCCGGTCAAGGACGTCTCGAAGTACTCCGTCACGACCAAGGTGATCACCTGCGAGCGCCATCAGGGGCTCGCTGGGCTGTGGGAAGCGGCGCAGCAAGCGCTCGCGCAAGGCGACACGAATGCCGCGCGCGCGAAGCTCGCTGCGATCGTCGCGAAGGATCCGACGTACGCGGGGGGCAAGGCCAAGCAGCAGCTCGACGAGATCTCAGGTGGCGGGAGCCCGTCGGCGGACGGCTCGCAGTCCGGGACCTCGACGGCCGGCGGGGGAGGTACGCCTCCGTCGGACGGGGAGGAGCCTGTCGGTCCGGTCGCCAACCTGCTGAAGTACGTGCCAGACGAGATCGAGGGCTACACCGCGCAGGGCCTCACCGCCGATCCTGCGTCGATCACCCGCAACTACATCCCGCTTTCGGGCACTGCGGACCTGATGGTCATCTCGGTGGAGCAGATGGTGGATGCGAAGCGCGCCGCCGCCGGCCTCGACGCATTCAAGCAGACCTACCCCGACAACTTCGCCACCGTGACGATCGCCGGCAAGAGCGGCAGGTTCGGTACGCGCTCCGGCTTCGCGGCCGCCGCGTTCGTGGACGGGTCGTTGCTGGTGACGATCGAGATGCACGTGAAGACCGGCAAGCCGCTCGACCTCAAGCCGGCGGTGCTGAAAGTCGGCGGGATCATCGGCAGCTAGCGTGACGCGTCCGTGGGCCAAAGCGCGCTCCGTGGCCGGCGTCCTCGGACGCGTGCAGCAGGTCTGGGCGGACAGGGCCGCGCGGACCCCCCTCGTCCTTGCCGGCGTCGCAGTGACGTGCGCTGCAGCAGGCGCGCTCTCGCTCGCCCTGATGCCCGAACCGCTCAAAGCGGTCCCCGGCGCGCCCGACGAGATCGCGGGGCTGCGCCTCTACTACGAGGCCGCGTTCCCGACGCCAGGCGATGAGCCGCTCGGGCGCCCCGTGAGCGTGGCGGTGTGCGGGTCGCGCGTGTACGTCGCCGATTCCGTCGCCGGCGTGGTGCGGGTCTTCGACGAGCGAGGCGTGCCGGAAAGCGTCATCGGCAGCGGGACGCTCATCGCCCCAGCGTACGTGGCGTGCGACAGCGAGCGCGGCGCGGTCTACATCACGGATCGCAAGGCCGATGCGCTCTACCGCTTCGAGCCGGCGAGCGGCACGCTGCGCAAGGTCGAGCCTCGCGAGAAGGCGGCGGCTGCCGCGACAGCGCCGGCAAGCGCTCGCGAGGCGACTGCGCCGCCGCTGGCGTTCGCGCCGCTCGGGGTCGAGACGGACCCGTCCGGCGCCGTGTACGTGACGGACGTGGCCTCGCGCCATCGGGTGCTCGTGATGGACGCACGCGGCGTCATCGAAGCCGAGATCGGGGGCGAGCGCTCGGCGATGGAGTCCACGGGAGTCGCGGTCGCGTTGGACTTCCCGAACGACGTCGCGGTCGTCGGCGACGAGATCTGGGTGTCGGACAGCAACAACATGCGGGTCGTCGTCTTCGACCGCGCAGGCGCGTTCAAGCGCGTCGTGAGCCTGTCAGGGCTCGTGAGAGGTCTCACCGCTGTGCCAGCGGCGGACGGCTCGAAGGCCGTGGTGGCGGGCGTGGACACGCTCGGCCAGGCGATCGTCATGTGGGACGCCTCGGGCACCGAGGTCGGCAGGGTCGGAGAGGCCGGCGTGACGGCCGGCCGTCTCCAGTATCCGAACGACGTCGCGTTCTCCTCCGACGGCACACGGCTGTACGTCGCAGACACCGGCAACCGGAGGATCCAGATCTGGCGTGTGGAGCCCGCTGACGCCGAGCGTCCATTCGGACCGCAGGGAGACGTGGACGCAAGCAACCGCGCGCCGTACGTCGGGGCGGCGCTCATCGCCTTCTTCGTTGCTGCGGCAAGTGCGGTCTCGTCGGTCTCGCTCAGGCGCCGAGCGCTCTTGGAACGGGAGTTGCTCGCTGGCTCTCGTGAGGAGGCGCCGGCTACAGGCGACCAGGAAGCGTGATAGAATCCGAGCAGTGTAAGGGCTCCTCTCGCCTTGCGGCGGCCGGCAACGCCGAAAGGACGTGCATCGCATGAACGGTCTGGCTGCGCGACGCGGCCTAAGCATCGCTCTTCTCGTGAGCATCCTGTCCGGGCTGGTGCCGCTCACACTTGCGCCTGCGCCCGCGTTCGCCGCAAACCCGTCGGTGGACCTGAAGGCCGTGACGTTCCTCGATGCAAGCACGGGCTTCGCGGCGGGCGCGAACGGCGTGATCGCCAAGACGACGGACGGGGGCGACAACTGGACGGTGGTGCGCAGCGGGAGCGAGGACTTCCGGGGCATCGTCTTCTGGAACTCGTTGCAAGGTCTGGCCGTCACCTACGACCGCAAGGCGTTCGGCACCAACGACGGCGGCGCGACCTGGCAGCTCCTGACTGCCGAGATGACCGCAGAGCCGTACCTGGAGTACATCGGCATCGATCGCATCGCTGCGCCGCCCGGGCCGACAGACCGGCTCGCGTTCGCGGCGGGCGGCTACAGCCCGATGAGCGGTCTTTCCTACGTGCCGGAACAGGTGTACCGGACGTACGGGAACGGCGGTGCGTACTGGGGCATCCCCGGTGGAAGCCCCGCTCCGGTCCTCAGGCCGTGCCGGTATCCGGATCCGAGCGGCGATACCGGCGGTGATAACGTGGGCCGCGGCGAGTTCTTCGGCATCGACTTCGTGGACGCGTCGCGGGGCTGGGCCGTCGGCGTCGACTACTTCCCCTCGACGCCCACCGCGACCGTGTACGCGACTGCCGATGGCGGCAACACCTGGTCGCAGCAGTCGGTCGGGGCGCCGGTCGCGCTCCGTGATGTGTCGTTCGCGACGACGGCGACCGGCGTGGCCGTGAGCGCCCAGGGCCGCGT
The DNA here is from genome assembly GCF_023371205.1 of Parvivirga hydrogeniphila. Classification (NCBI taxonomy): domain Bacteria; kingdom Bacillati; phylum Actinomycetota; class Coriobacteriia; order Anaerosomatales; family Anaerosomataceae; genus Parvivirga; species Parvivirga hydrogeniphila. Next base: position 354,191 of record NZ_JAMCCO010000002.1, on the reverse strand, counting down.
GTTCTACACCCGCAACGGCGGCGCCACCTGGCAGGAGGGCGTCTCTGGCACCACTTCGGCGCTGTACGCTGTCGAGATGATCGACTCCTCGACGGCCTGGGCGGTCGGCGCGGCCGGGAAGATCATCAAGACGACCGACGGCGGCGCGACGTGGGCGGCCGTGACGAGCCCAACGACGAACGATCTTCTGGACATCACGAGCTTCGGGACGAGAGCGTGGGCCGTGGGCCGCTACGGGACGGTGGTGCTCACGACGGACGGCAGCACGTGGCGGAGAGCGCAACCGGACTCCACGCCACCTGTCATCACCTCGCTTTCATCGCCGACGCACCCGAGCGCCGACGCGTGGTACAAGAACACCGATCCCGCCTTCTCGTGGATCGCTAGCGACGCCTCCGGGGTCAGCGGCTTCTCATACGTGCTCGACGCTTCGCCGGACACCGTCCCTGACACGAGCATCGACTCGACGCAGTCCTCCGTCGCGTTCAGCGGCAAGCCGACGGGCGAGTGGTGGTTCCACCTGCGCGCGGTCGACGCCTACGGGAACTGGAGCGGGGCGTCGCACCTGAAGGTGCGCATCGACGCGCTGCCGCCGGTGACGACCGACGACGCGTCGAGCCTCTATCCTGGTCCGGCGACGATCACGCTTTCGCCGGCAGACGCGCACTCCGGCGTCGCGCTCACGCGCTGGACGCTCGACGGCACGCCTGGCACCGGCACGGTGGTCTCGGCGAGCTCGGACGGCACCCACACGCTCGCGTACGCGTCGGTGGACGCGGCCGGCAACGAAGAGGCCACCAAGACCGTGCAGTTCGTGATAGACACGGTGCTCCCGGTGGTGACGGACCTGACCTCGGCCACCCACCCGGATGCGAACGCCTGGTACCGTTCGTTGAGCGCGAGCTTCACATGGGGCTCGTCGTCGAACGTCGGCGTCGTCGGGTACTCGTACGAGCTCAGTCCGGACGCTGGGTGCGTTCCAGACCAGGTAGTGGACACCGTTTCCGGCGAAGCCACCGTGACAGTTCCGGGCGAGGGCGTCTGGTACTTCTGCGTGCGGGCGAAGGACGTCCTCGACAGGTGGGGAAGTGCGCAGCGGCGTGCCGTGCACGTCGATCGAACGCCGCCAGTCACCACCGACGACTCCTCCGCGCTCAGCACGAGCACGCCCGTGGTCGTGACGCTTTCGCCCGCCGATGCTCTCTCCGGCGTCGCGCTCACGCGCTGGACGCTCGACGGCACGCCTGGCACCGGCACCGTGGTCTCGGCGAGCTCGGACGGCACCCACACGCTCTCGTACGCGTCGGTGGATGCGGCCGGCAACGAAGAGGCCACCAAGACCGTGCAGTTCGTGATCGACTCCACGCCACCTGTCATCACCTCGCTCTCTTCCTCGACGCATCCGGGCATTGACGCGTGGTACACCGATCAGGACCCATCGTTCGCGTGGTCCGCGTCCGACTCGTTCGGGGTCGCCGGTTTCTCGTACGCCTTCGACGCAGTCGCAGATACCGTTCCAGACGAGGTCGTGGACACCGTTGCGTCGACGCTCTCGCTCAGCGGCGTCGAGACGGGCGAGTGGTGGCTCCACCTTCGCGCGGTCGATACCCATGGGAACTGGAGCCCCGCGTACCACAGACGCGTGCGCATCGACGTCACTCCACCGTCCACCTGGGCGCTCCTGTTCTCGCCGTACAAAGACAGCGCGACGATCGCGCTCTCCGCCGATGACGGCATCGGCTCTGGCGTGGCGTCGACCTGGTGGTCGCTGAACGGCTGGCCCCGTCAGAGCGGGACCACCGTGAACGTGACGCGCCCGGGACGCTACGTCCTGGAGTGTGCGTCTCGCGACAACGTGGGGAACGAGGCGACGCCGAAGACGGCCGCCTTCGACGTCGTCGCATCGTTCTCCACCTTGGAGCCGATCCAGGGCGATGACCGCTTCCTCACTGCCGTCGCTGCGTCGAAGGAGGCATACCCGATCTCCGGCAGCGCCGCAGGCGTGGTGATCGCGTACGGCAGGAATTGGCCGGACGCGCTTGGCGGCGCGGCGCTGGCCGGAGCTATCGGCGGGCCGCTGCTGCTCACTGAGAAAGACGTGCTCCCAGACGCGGTCAAGACAGAGATCGCGCGGCTCAAGGGCTCGTGCACGCAGTTCAAAGTGTACGTGGTCGGCGGCTCGGGCGTCGTGAGCAACGCGGTGTACAACACTCTGAAGAGCAGTTACGACACGACGCGCGTCTCCGGGGCAAACCGTTACCTCACCGCGAACGCGGTCGCCTCCGAGGTCATCAGGCTGCAGGGCTCCTCGTACGACGGTAAAGCGTTCTTCGCCACCGGCGAGAACTTTCCGGACGCGCTCGCGGCCTCGCCGGTCGCCGCGGCGAAGCGCTGGCCGGTGTACCTCGTGAACCCGGCGACGACAGCGGTCGACATCGACCCGAAGGTTACCTCGGGCGTCATCCTTGGCGGGACCGCTGTCGTGAGCAGCGGTTACGAGAGCGCGCTCAAGAGCCGTCTCGGCGCGGGTGCGGTGGAGCGTATCGAAGGGATGAACCGTTACGAGACGGCGGTGAAGGTCTCGGCGACGGCCGTGGCCGAGTGGGGGTTCTTGTGGGACAGCGTCGCGCTCACCAACGGCAAGAACTACCCGGACGCGCTCGCAGGCGGAGCGCTGCAAGGCCGCTCGCACTCGGTGATGCTGCTCACGGACCCAGCAGTCCTCTCTCCGGAGACGGGGACTGCGCTCCGGGACAACCGCGACTGGATCGGGACGCTGCGGTTCCTTGGCGGTACGGGTGCCGTGAGCCAGGCGGTCCGCGACGTTGCGCTGGGCCTGCTCCACCACTAAAGGCGTGCCCCAGAGGAGCCGTTGTCGCAGCGCGAAGGCGCATGGCGCAGGAGTGCCGCGTGCGACCGTGAATGAAGTATACTGGTGCAGGAAGTGGACGAATTCCAAGGGGCGGGTATGGGACTCCGGCGATCCTGGGCAATCTTGGTGGCGCTGACGACGCTTCAGTGCCTGCTTGCGGCTCCAGCGCTCGCCGAGACTGCGCCCCACGTGGCCGCTGAGGCCGCGCCTGACACGTGCTCGATGTGCCACCGCGCGCACACCGCGACAGCGCCGTTCGGGCGCTCGGCAACCGATAGCTGGGAGCCGACCGGCAACGCGCTCGTCCTCGCGACGGTCGACGCGACCGGGACCGCAGGCGATACGCTGCTGTGCTACGCATGCCATGGCGTCGACGCGCTCGGGTCGGGAACGGACGTGCAGTCGTCGTTCCTCGCGACGTCCGCCCACGATCTTGCACCGGCCTCTGCTCCGTACGGGCCGAGCGTCATCCAGTGCAGCAGCTGCCACGATTCCCACGGCGCGGACAAGACGGCCACTGGCGTGCCGTACCCATACCTGCTCCGTGCGCGCACCTCGACAGGAGCCGCCGTCTTCGCGGGCGAGGAGTATTGCGCGACCTGCCACTTCGCGAACCGGCCGGACGACGTCTGGGACGGGCTTGCGATCTTCACGCAGACGGCGCACTTCACCGTGCTTCCCGAGCCGGCGAACGGCACGAAGATCCGCTGCTCGAACTGCCACGTGGCGCACGGTTCGGCCGTCGCGCCGCTGATCGCGAGCCAGATCGCCTCGCCAGCGGTCCCCGCCACGGTGACGGTCGCCGCGAACGATCGCACACTGTGTTTCGCATGCCATCCGGCTGCGTACGGTACGTATCCGGGCGAGGCGACGTATCCCGCTTCGGCTCACGGGAGCTCCGTCGCGACGGTGGCGATTGCTGGCGAGTGGCCCGCGCCGGGCTCGTCGCGACTTGTGGGCGAGTGTCAGAACTGCCACGCGCCGATGGGGTCGGACGACGGGTCGGGCACCGCGGTGCCGAAGCTGCTCGAAGTGGCCGGGCGCGCGCTGTGCGACCGCTGCCATGACGCGGACGGCCCAGCGAGCACCGACATCTCCTCGACCGCCTATCCTGCCGCTGCTTCGACGCACCTGGAGCTGCTGGCGGGCGTATCGCCCGAGACGACGGGGACCGCGTACAGCACGCTTGCGCTTGCTGCAAGCGAGGCGATGGCGGCGCCGTGGGCGTTCTCCAGGCCGCAGGAGTTCGCGCCGGCCGGCGTCGTCTCAGACGTCGCGATCGGCGACATCGACGGCGACGGCGCTGCAGAAGCGATCGTCGGCTATTCGGACACGGCGACGATCAGCATACTGCGCGCCGATTCCATCTCCGGGCTCGCGCGGACGGACATCGCGGTGCCGGCAGGGATGGAGTTCGTGGGCGTGGCCGACGTCTTGGGCGACGTGGACGACCTGCCGGAGGTCCTCGCGCTCGACCGCGACGGTCGGACGCTCTACGTCTACCGCTGGAACGGCAGCACGCTCGCGTCCGTGACCTCGGTCGGCCCGCTCGGCCTGTCGTCGAGCGGCATGGCGTTCGGAGACGTGACGGGCGGCCTGTCCGATGATGTGGTCGTCACCGACGACGGAGCCGACGAGATCCGCATCATCACCGAGACCGGCGTCGACCAGCTCCAGGTGACGACGACGGTCGCGAGCTCGTTCGCTGGCCCGCGCGGCCCGAGCGTCGGCGACGTCTGGGGCGCGTCGGCCGGTCCGGAGATCGTCGTCGCGAACGCGGGAGAGACGAGCGACACGGTCGCGGTGTACGACGGCAGCGGCGCTCTGCTTGGCGTGCGTGCCATAGACGGCGCTGCAGGTGCTCGCGCGTGGGACACGCACGCAGTCGAGCTCGACAGCGGATCCGCGGGCACGGAGCTCGCCGTAGCGGTGAACGGCTTCGAAGGCACGAGCTCGGTGAACGTCTTCCGCCAGAGCGGCGGGGGGCTCGACGCGACACCGGTGCGCGTCGACACGGGAACGGCGAAGGCCACCTCGACGCTCGCGTCAGGCGACGTGGACGGCGATGGTTCGCCGGAGCTCGTCGTCGGCAACGGCGGCTGGTGGGCCTCAGGCGTCGGGCCGAGCGTGGAGGTCTTCGACGGCGTGCTCTCGCTCGCGCAGCACCTGCCGCTCGGCGGCACGGAGCGCGCCGGGACGGTGCCGCTCGCCGTCGGCGACCTGGGGGCCGTCGGCATCTCGCGGCACCCCGTGGGAGCGGTCGCAGGAGCGCACAACTCCACCGAGACCCCACCGTTCGCGCAGCACGTGGAGTGCGCGGACTGCCACGACCCGCACGAGGCGACGAGCACCGCGGCGGCGGCGCCCGCGGTCTACGGGCAGCTCAAGGGGGTCTTCGGTGCGGCCGTGACGAACACCGGGCCAGGCACCTCGACGTACTCGGACGCACAGCCGGTGGCGTACGAGTACCAGGTCTGCTTCAAGTGCCACTCCGCGTACGCCGGGTTCAGCGGCGTCCGCGACATCGCGAGCGAAGTGAACACGCGCAACGCTTCGGTGCACTCGATCGAGGAGTCGCATCTCACGAGCGCTCCCGCTTCGACCTTCGAGAGCGGGTGGGCCGCGGACTCGGTGCTGTACTGCATCGACTGCCACGGCACCGCAGACGCGGGCGCGCCTGCCGGCGTGCACGCATCGAGCGCATCGCCGCTGCTCGCGCGGCCGTACGCTGGTGTGGACACCGGCGATGCAGGGATGCTGTGCTACGCATGCCACAAGCGGTCGGTGTACTTCACGGGCGTGGACGACACCGGCACGGCGAGCCTGTTCTACGATGCCACGGCGGGCGCGCTTCACGCGGCGCACACGGACGGTGCGGGGATCTCGTGCGGCGCGTGCCACGTCAGCCACGGCTCACCGACAGAGGCGCGCCTCGCGCGAGCGGACGTCGGGTTCTCGCTCGAGGCCACCGGCGGGGCGTGCACGAACGCCTGCCATCCGGCGCCCGGCGCGTCGTACACCCGTCCGTAGGAGCGTGTCGCAGAGCCGCTCTGTTGACGCCGACGTCGCGTGCGGATAAAGTAAACCACTACTCGGTACAGGTTTACGGAAAGGCGTCCGCATGGCCTCTCGCGTCCGCTCGCTCGCCCGCATCGCGCTTCTCGCTGCTCTCATCGCTGCGGGCGCGTGGATCTCGCTGCCGATCGGGCAGGTGCCGTTCACCTTGCAGGTGCTCGTCGTGGTGCTGGTCGCACTCGTGCTCCCGCCGTACGAGGCCGGCATGGCGGTCGCCGTCTACCTGCTCGCGGGGGCGGTGGGCGCGCCGGTGTTCTCGGGCGGCCGAGCGGGGCTGCAGGTCTTCGCGGGGCCGAGCGGCGGGTACCTCGTCGGCTTCCTGCTCGGCGCCGTCGCAGGAGCGTGGCTGCGCCAGGCGCTCCGCGGCCGTGCGAGCGAGGTGGCGGCCGACGTCGTCGCGTCCGTCGCGGTGATCGCCGCTGTGTATCTGGTCGGGTGGGCGCACATCGCCTTCGTGGTGGCCGCTGGACCCGTTGCGGCGTTCGCAGCGGGCGTGCTTCCGTTCGTGGCCCTCGACGCGGCGAAGGCGGCCGGCGCTATCGCCGTGGCACGGGTCCTGCGCGCCGCGGGGATCGTTTCGCGCTAGCGTCTTCTTTCTGTCAGACCCTCCGCGTAGGATAGTCGCGAGCGCATGGCGGCTATCGATGGAGGGCGCATGAGCGGCAGGGTCAGATTCGTGCACGCGGCCGACCTTCACCTGGGGGCTCCGTTCAAGGGCGTCGCCGCGGAGGACGAAGGCGTGCGGCGCGCGCTCGTGGAGGCGCCGTACCGTGCGCTGGACGCCATCGTCGACCTCTGCCTGAGCGAGCAGGTCGACTTCCTGGTGATCGCGGGCGACCTCTACAACAGCGCAGAGCGTCCGGTGCGACCGCAGCTCGCGCTCGCTGACGCCTTCAAGCGGCTTGAGAGCGCAGAGATACGGGTCTTCGTCGTCCACGGCAACCACGACCCGGCGAACGACGCCCGTGCGCTCGTCGGGCTGCCGGCGAACGTGCACGTCTTCGCGCACGACCGCGTCGAGCGCGTCGTTCTCGAGCGCGAGGGAGAGGCGGTGTGCGCTGTCTACGGGCGGAGCTTCGGCACGCGCCAGGTCACTGAGAACCTCGTGGCCGGGTTCCGGCGCGAGCAGGCAGACGCGCTCGCCGTCGCCGTCGTCCACGCGAATGTCGGCGGGAGGGCCGGATACGACGATTACGCGCCGTGCTCTGTCGGCGACCTTGCTGCTGTCGGCATGGACTACTGGGCGCTCGGCCACATCCACGAGCCTGGGGTCGTGAGCGCTTCTCCGCTCGCCGTGTACGCCGGGGCGCCGCAGGGGGTGGATCCGACGCAGGTAGGCGAGCGCGGCTGCTATCTCGTGAGCGCCGAGCCGGGGCACGTGGAGGCCGAGTTCGTGCCGCTGGCGAGCGTTCTGTGGGAGGCCCGCTCGCTCGACGTGAGCGATATCAGCACGCTCGATGCGATCGAGGATCGCGTGGCAGAGGCATGCGCAGACATCTCGGCGTCGCGGGGTCGTCCGACGGTCGTGCGGCTCACGCTCACGGGCCGGGGCGAGGCGCACGCTGCGCTGAACGCTCCCGGTGCGCGTGCCGAGATCCGTGCGCGGGTGCGCGCGAGGGCGAAAGAGCTCGACCCGTGGGTGTGGGTCGACCTCCTTACCGACAAGACGGCTCCGGCGATCGACCTGGACGCGCTCAGAGAAGGGTCGGACCTCGCTGCCGACATCGTGCGGATCGCGGATCGGATGCTGGCGAGCCCCGAAGCCGCGGCGCGCGAGATCGAGGCGGTCTTCGGGCCGCTCACGTCGAAGCTTGGGCACGCCGGGATCGAGATGGGCCCGACGCAGGCCGCGGCGGCTCTCGTCGAGCGTGCGCGGGACCGGGTGCTCGACCTCGTGCTGGAGAAGGAGGGGCAGTGAGACTGCGGCGCATCGAGGTCGTCCGGTTCGGCGCCCTGGAGGATCGCACCGTCGGCGACCTGTCGGACGGGCTTACCGTCGTGCACGGGCCGAACGAGGCCGGCAAGTCCACGCTCATCGCGTTCGTGCGAAGCGTGCTGTACGGCTTCCCGACGAAAAGCAGGCCCGACGCCTATCTGCCGCTTGGAGGCGAGCGAGCGGGTCGGCTCATCGTGGAGGACGAGAACGGCCAGTGGGCGATCGAGCGCCGTGACGGCCCGAAGGGCGGTCCTGTCGTCGTGCGCACGCTCAGGGGTCCCGACCGCCCGGACCTCCTCGCGGAGATCACGCGCGGCGTCGACGAGAACGCATACCGGGTGGTCTTCGGCTTCGGGCTCGACGAGATGGCGAAGATCGAGGAAGCGCGGGGCAACAACGAAAGCATCGCTGGCGCGCTGTACGCGGCGAGCGCCGGGCTTTCCGTGAACCCGGACGAGGTGCGCAAGGAGCTCGAGTCGGAGCGGGACGCGCTGTTCCTGCCGCGGGGAGAACGCGAGATAAGCAAGCTGTTGCGTAGTCTGGCCGAAGCGCGCACGCGCATCAAAGAAGCGCGGGAGGCCGGCCAGCGTTACGCCGAGGACCGCGCAAGGCTCGAGGACCTGGAGCGGGAACTCGAGGAGCTGAAGCTCCGGGCCGAGGAGGCGCAAGGCGTCACTCGCCGTATCTCGGCCGATCATGAGCGAGTGAAAGGCGCTCTTGAGCGCGCCGAGAAGCTGGCGGCGGAGCGGCAGCGCGTGGGTGAGACGCTCGCAGCTCTTCGTGCGGACGCCGCTTCGATCGAGGTCGACGAGCAGGTCTTGAGCGCCGCCGACGACATCGAGGCGCTCGTGCACCGACAGGCGCCGACGCAGCAGACCGTCCAGGAGGCGGAGCGCCGTCGCGAGCAGGCCCGCCGAGAGGCCGACTCATTCGAGCGCGCGTGCGCCGCAGCTGGTCTGTCGCCGGAGACGGTACGGGCCATCCCGGCCTCCGGGCCGCTCGCCTCCGCGGTGAGCGGCGCTCGCGATGACATCGCAGGGCTGGAGGCCGAAGTCGCTGCACGTCGCCGCGAACACGAGAACGCTGAGGCGAGCGCCGAGCGAGAGCGTCAGGCGGCGGCCCGTGCTCTCGAGCAGGCGGGGCTTGACGGAAACGCCACGCAGGAGGACATCGACCGTGCGCTCGCAGAGATAGAGCCCGCTGAGGAGCCGACGGCGCACGGTGGTCGCCGGAACATCACGCTCGCTGCCGTCGTCGCGTTGCTCGGCCTGTTCATCTTCGTTGTCGGCGGCGTGTGGCTGAAAGAGAAGGTGTCGCTCGTCGCCGGCCCGGTGTTCACCGTGCTTGGGATCCTGGCGCTGATCAAAGAGCTCCGCACCGGTGCCGCGCGTGCGAGCGGGCCTGAGGCCGCGAGGCGTCGTCGGCTGCTCGACGTCGCTCGCGTCGCGGTCCAGCGGTACGAGTCAGCGCGCGCGGAAGCCGAGCGCGCGAGAATCGACGCAAAGCTCGCGGAAGATACGCTTGCGGCCCGCAAGGAGATCCTCGCTCAGGAGCTTGCGAAGCACGGGCTTCCGAGGGACCTCGAAGCGCGGGCGGCTGCCGCGCTCCTCGAGGCCGTCCGTGAAGCGCAGCGCCACGACGCCGAGGCGTGCACCGCCAAGGCGGAGGCCGAGCGGCTGCAGGAGAGCGTTGACCGCTTCGTGCATGAAGTCGGTTCAGTGGCGGAGGGGGTCGGCTATGCGCGGCTGGTCGCGACGTTCGAGGACGCGACGAGCGTGCTTTCGGTGCTCGCCGAGCGCTTGAAGCAAGCGCGGAACGGCGAGGAGCGCGTCCGCGCCATCCAGGCGCAGGTCGCACAGATCGAGGCGCAGCTCTCGGAGATCGCGCGTCAGCAGACCGAGGCCGAGTCAGAAGCTCGTGCCGTGCTCGAACGCTACGAGCAAGCGTACGCGTCGCTCGAAGGGCTGCGCGCGATGCTCGAAGAAGCGCAGCGGAACGAGGCCGAGATCGCGTCCCGCCGGGAGGAGGTCGCGTCCGAGCGCTCGCGCCTGGAAGAGCGGTTGCGCGCCTTGAGCGACGACGACCAGGCCGCGCAGGCGCGGCTCGACGAGGCCGCGCTCACGCAGCGCATCGAGCAGGCCGCAGAGGAGTACCTCGTTGCGGCTCTCGGCGCACGGCTTCTGGCGCAGGCGCAGGACCTCTACGAGCGCGAGCGGCAACCGGACGTCATCAAGGACGCCGAGCGCATCTTCCGGGGCATCACCGGGGGCCGTTACGCCCAGGTCATCGTCCCGATCCGGACGGGGCGCATCGAGGTCTACGACGACCGGGCTGCAGCGAAAGACAGCGGCAAGCTCTCCAAGGGCACGGCGGAGGCGCTGTACCTCGCTTTGCGGCTGGGGCTCGTCGGGCGGCTGGACGGCGTGGGGCCGGGGCTGCCGATGCTCATCGACGACGTGCTCGCGAACTTCGATCCCGAGCGGCTCGACGGCGCGGTCCAGGCGATCGCAGACCTTTCGCGCACGCGCCAGGTCGTGTTCTTCACCTGCCACGAACGCATCGCCGAGATGCTCCTCGAAGCCGGCGGCACGGACGCCGTGCGCATCGATCTTTCGGCGCGCATCTAGCGCTTTTGGCGGTCGAGGTCGATCGCGGGGAGCCGCACCGTGAACACGCTGCCGCCCTCGGGCCGGTTCGCGGCCTCGATCGTGCCGGCGTGCGCCCTGACGATCGCGGCGACGATGGCGAGCCCGAGACCCGCACCGCCGGTGGAGCGGTCGCGGCTGATTTGCGCCCGATAGAAGCGCTCGAAGATGTGCGGCAGCGCCTCGGGCGGGATGCCTGGTCCTTCGTCCAGCACCTCGAGTGCGACGTCGTTCGGAGAAGCGGAGATCCGCACCTCGACCGTGCCGCCCGCAGGCGTGACGCGCGTCGCGTTGTCGAGCAGGTTCGCGACCACCTGCTGGAGGCGGTCGGCGTCGCCGAGCACGACGGGCGCATCGCCTGTCACGGTCACGCGCACGCCGCGCGACTCGGTGAGCGGCTGGAGCGCTTCGGCGGCGCGCTCGGCCACCTCCTTCAGCATCACCCGTCCGAGCGGCAGCTCGCCGGTGGCTCCCTCGATGCGCTGCAGCGTGAGCAGGTCGTTCGCCAGCCGCGTCAGCCTCTCGGCTTCCCGCACGATGGACGCGAGGAACTGCCGTTGGTCGTCTTCGGGCACGTCTCCGTCGAGCAGCGTCTCTGCCGCGCCGCGGATCGCGGTGAGCGGGGTCCGGAGCTCGTGGCTCACGTCCGAGACGAACCGGCTCTTGCGCCGCTCCTCCTCCTTCAGCTCGACGATCGCCCGCTCGACCTCGTCGGCCATGGCGTTGAACGCCTGACCGAGCGCGCGCGTCTCGACCGATCCCGCTGGGACGGCGCGGGCAGAGTGATCGCCGCCGGCGAACCGAGAGGCGACCGCGGCAAGCTCGGTCAACGGTCTCGAAAGCCAGCGCGACAGCACTTCGGCGAGCAAGAACGTCAGCGCAGCGAACGCCGCGATGACGAGCGCGAGGCGCATCCGGTAGTCAGAGAGCAGGCTCATGATGGAGAAGGTCGTCGAGGACGCGTACGAGACCCCTGCGATCTCGTCGCCTGCCATGATCGGGACCGCGACGTACAGCGCCACGCGCCCGGTCTCGGTGATGCGCGTCGTCGCGCCGTACTCGCCCGAAAGCGCTTGCTTCACTTCGGGCCTGCTCGCGTAGGAGACGCCTGGCTTGCCGCCGGAGTCCGCGACGACCACGCCGTCAGCGTCGAGCACGCGCATGCGAGACGCGGCGTAGGGAGCCGCCTGCTCGAACGCGCGCTGGATCGCGGCAGCGTCCGAAGTGTCGAAGCGGCTCGAATCGGCGAGCGCAGTCTCGGCCACCAGGGCGGCAGTCAGCCGCGCCTGGGTGTGCAGCCGCTCCTCGAGCTTCCTCAGCGCGAACGATTCCAGCTCGTGCAGGAAGTAGGCGGACAGCCCCACCGCCGAGACGAGCGCGGTCGCGAGCAGCGCGACGAGCAGGCGGGTGCGTATGGAGGTCTTTGGCATCACGCGCTACGCGGAGATGCGGTACCCGTACCCGCGCACGGTCTCGACGACGCCCGGGTCGACGCCGGCCTGCGACAGCTTGTCGCGCAGTCGCTTCACGTGCGTGTCGACGGTCTTCGTCTCCACCAGGTACTGCCAGCCCCATGCCTCGCGAAGCAGGTGCTCCCGGGAGAGCACCTTGCCCGCGTGCCGCATCAGGCACGCCAGCAGCTCGAACTCCCGCGGCGTGAGGTCGATCAGGGTCTCGCCGTAGCGGGCCTCGTGCGCGTCTTCATCGAGCGTGATGCCTGCTGCCTGCAGGACATCGTGCCCGCCAGAAGGGCGCGACTCGTGTGCCGTCGCGCGGCGCAGCAGCGCCTTCACGCGCGCTTGCAGCTCGCGGATCCCGAAGGGCTTGGCGAGGTAGTCGTCTGCCCCCAGCTCGAGGCCGACCACCTTGTCGAGCTCGGTGTCGCGTGCGGACAAGAACAGCACCGGCACCGCGCTTCGTTCGCGCAGGCGGCGGCACGCCTCGTAGCCGTCAGTCCCAGGGAGCATGATGTCGAGGATGACGAGGTCGAACGGCGCGGCGTCGAACAGCGCGAGCGCCTCGTCGCCGTCGTGCGCGCACTCGACTGCGTACCCTTCTTTCTTCAGGTTGTACGACACGAACTGCAAGATGGAGTCTTCGTCGTCCACCACGAGTATGCGGGCCTGCGGAAGCGTCATCGGATCCCTCCCGGTTCGAACGGTCCCGGACGCTTCGATGATAGCACCCGGCGCACGCTTCCACCTGCGGCGTTGCCGGCCCGTTGCGTGCGGCCGGAGAGCTGCTCCAGTCGCTCGGCACGGTCGTCGGGTGGTATGGTACGCGCGGACGACGTACGAGGGAGGCGCGATGATCCTCGGTATCGACGTGGGCAACACCCAGACCGTGCTCGGGCTGTTCAGCGGCGACGAGCTCGACGGGCACTGGCGCATCGCGACGGACGCTTCGATGACTGCCGACGAGCTTCGCGTGAAGGTGGCGGGGCTGCTCGAGCTGGAAGGCGTCGCGTTCGCTGACGTCGAGCGCGTGGTGCTCTCATCGGTGGTGCCTGCGCTCACCGACCAGTACGAGGTCATGGCGAGCCGTGCCACCGGGAAGCCGCCGATGGTCGTCGGGCCGGGCATCAAGACGGGCATCCCCATACGGTACGACGACCCCCGCGAGGTCGGCGCCGACCGCATCGTGAACGCGGTCGCGGCGATCGAGGCGTACGGGGCGCCCGTGATCGTCGTGGACTTCGGGACGGCCACCACCTTCGACGTCGTCGACCCGTCCGGCGCGTACATCGGCGGCGCCATCGCGCCTGGCGTCGAGACGAGCGCCGAGGCGCTGTTCGCGCGCGCGGCCAGGCTCGCGAAAGTCGACCTCGAGCCGCCGTCGCGCGCCATCGGGCGCAACACCACGGAGTCTGTCCAGGCGGGGCTTCTGCTCGGGGAGGCCGCGATGGTCGACGGGCTTGTGAGGCGCATCCAACAAGAGCTCGAAGCGCCGTGCCGCGTCGTCGCCACAGGAGGCCTCGCGGCACGCATGGCGCCGTTGTGCGAGACGATCGACGCAGTCGACCCGGACCTGACCTTGCGAGGTCTGCTCGTGCTGTATCGTCGAAACGCGTAGGCACGGCGCTTGCTTGCTTCAGATGGCGAGCTGGGCGCCTGCATTGGCGCAATCGGCGTCAGGTGGTAGTATCCGGGTGTTCAGGCAAGCAGGCGACGAGCGGTGCTTCGTGCAGATGCGATCGCATCGGAAGCTTCCGTCGCCCTGTTCGGTGTCAGGCATACGAATGGAGTGAGGCCCGTTGAACAAGCGAGCCAAGCAGCGCCTCGTCGGCGTGACGGTGCTCATCCTCATCGTCGTGGGAGCTCTCGTGCTCCTCGTCATGACGCAGGGCGGTGCGTACAAGAAATCCGTGGCCGACGTCGTGTCGGATCCGTCCCTCGTCGGCAAGCAGGTCCAGGTGCAAGGGCCGGTCGTGGCCGGGTCGTGGACCCCTAACGCCAAGCCGCTCACCTTCTCCATCCGCCAGATGGACGATCCGAACGGTCCCACCCTGAAGGTCGTGTGGGGAGGTCCCGTCCCGAGCGCCTTCGGCGATGGCACCGTTGCGATCGTGACTGGCATCGTCGGTGAGGATTCGACCATCGAGGCCAAGCAGCTCATCACACAGTGCCCCAGCAAGTATGCGTCGGCGAAAGACGCGCTCACCGTCGACAAGCTGCTGAGCAGCGAACTTGAAGGCAAGCCTGTCAAGATCACGGGCTACGTGGTCGAGGGCAGCGTCAAGCCCTCGGGCGCCGAGCCGCGGTTCACACTCGGCACGACATCCAAGGGCGGCGAGACGATCGAGGTCTCCTGGGCTGGTGCGATGCCCCAGGGCGCGACCTCGGGCGCCAAGATGGTCATCTCCGGCGAGCTCATGAACGGCGTGTTCGTGGCCACCGACGTGGCGGTCGACGAGAACGAGAAGTAGCGGCTGCGTGCCGCCCCGCATGCCCGTGCTGCTTCGACGATAGGAGAGTTGATGGGGCTCGACACCCTCGGCAACCTGCTTCTCGCATTCGCGAGCATCTGTGCGCTCGGCTCGATCGTGGCCGCGGCCATGGCGAGCACGTCAGGAAAGGGAGCGCGGCCGCTCGCGACGTACCTCACCTACGGGACCCTCGCCTTCACGACGCTCGCGGTCGTGCTCGTCGTCTCGGCGTTCCTCGGCGAGAACTTCACGCTCGAGTACGTCGCCTACAACCACCCGACGATCGTCGGGCCCTGGGCGTGGCTGTTCCGCATCTCCGGGTTGTGGGCAGGCCGGGAAGGGTCACTGCTCCTGTGGGAGTGGCTGGTGGCGGTGTATGCGGCCTACGTCGGCCACAAGGCGCTCAAGCACGATGACGGCCTTGGGTTCGCCGCCACCGGCGTGCTGAACTTCATCCAGCTGTTCTTCCTGGCGGCGCTGTTCATCCCGCTCAACAACCCCTTCAAGCTCCTTCCGCCCGAGTACCTGGATCCGCAGACCGGCCGGCTGCTCATCGAGGCCGGTATGAACCCGCTGCTGCAGACCTGGGCGATGATCGCGCACCCGCCGACCCTGTTCGTCGGCTATGCCGGCCTGGCGGTACCATTCGCCTTCGCTCTGGCCGCGCTCTTCTTGGGCGACGCCTCCAAGCGCTGGGTGCAGATGTCCGACCGGATCACCGTGTTCTCGTGGCTCATGCTCGGCGTCGGAATCGGGCTCGGTGCTATCTGGGCGTACATCGAGCTTGCGTTCGGCGGCTACTGGGCGTGGGACCCGGTCGAGAACGCTTCGCTCCTGCCGTGGCTCACGGGCGTCGCGCTCATCCACTCGATGACCGTGTATCGTCGTCGCGAGGGCTTCAAGGGCTGGACGATGTTCATGTCCGCCGTCACCTTCGTCGTCGTGTTGCTCGGCACGTTCATCACGCGCTCCGGCATCGTGCAGTCGGTGCACGCCTTCGAGCAGGACCCGCTGTCGTTCTGGCTCTTCTTGTCGATGATGGTGGGGTCGCTCGTCGTGATGGTCGGCGCGATCTGGTGGCGGCGCGACATGCTGCGCGGCGACGACTCCTTCGAGCGCGTGCTGTCGAAAGAGGGCTCGTACTACTTCAACAACTTGATCATGCTGTTGGCGACGCTCCTCGTCGCGTACATGACGCTTGCGCAGTCGCTGCCTGTGTGGCTCGGCGGCGGCAAGACGTACGGTATCGACGACTACAATCTGCTGGCGCGTCCGCTCGGCATCTTCTACATCCTGGTGATGACCGTGTGTCCCATTCTCTCGTGGGGCGGTCAGGGATGGGCCGAGTTCTGGAAGCGCGCGAAAGGGCCGCTGGTGGGCGGCCTCGTGCTGTTCGCGGGGCTGATGGCCATCTTCTTCCGCGCGATGCTGCCGTACTACCAGCCTGCTGGTGAGATGGCATTCTGGCATCACCTCATCGCAGTCGCGGGACTGCTCACCGCCGCGCTGGCGATCGCGCTCCCGCTGTTCCTCTTCTACGACGGGGCGCGTAAGCGTGCGGCCGCACGCGGTGAGAGCTTCTTCGCCGCGCTTGGCCGCATCATCACGAAGGCGCGCACGCAGTCGGGCGGGTACCTTACGCACCTCGGCATGGGCATCATTCTCGTCGGCCTCGTCGGCTCGACGATGTTCGTGGAGACGCACGAGCTCACTGTTGCGACGAAGCCCGGCTCGAGCACCGAAGCGCACGGCTACACCTTCACGGTGCGCGGGCTCAATGAGGCCACCGAACCGAACGGGGACGTGGTCTACACGTTCGAGCTCGACGCCAAGCGAGGTTCTCGCGAGATAGGCGTGCTCAAGCCGAAGATCGTCTTCCCGATCCAGCTGCAGAGCAAGAATCAGAGCACGCAGAAAGTGGCGCTCATCCAGGAGCCGCTCAAGGACGTATTCGTGTCGTTCCACGGCGTCGATGACAACGACGCGGCGTCCGTGACGGTGAAGTTCTTCCCGATGCAGTGGTGGGTGTGGACCGGCTTCATCGTGACGATCATCGGCACCGCGCTTGCGTCGTGGCCGAAGCGACAGCTCCAGGCGGCGTGAGGACCCGATGCCTGAGGCCGTCGACCAGCCCGTCGTCGAAGCCCGCGATCTCACGCGGGCGTTCGGCGTTCGCAAGGCGCTCGACGGAGTGAGCTTCTCGATCCCGGACGGCGCCTTCCTGTCCGTGTTCGGCCCGAATGGAGCGGGCAAGACCACGCTGCTCAAGGTGCTGACGACGCTCGTTGCGCCGTCGAGTGGGAGCGCTCGCGTCTGCGGCTTGGACGTCGTCGAAGGTGCAGTCGAGCTGCGTTCGCGCATCGGCCTCATCAGCCACAACCCACTCCTATACCCCGATCTCACTGCCGAAGAGAACCTGCTCTTCTTCGCGGAGATGTACGGCGTCGAGCGGCCGCAGGAGCGCGCGCGCGAGCTCCTCGAGGCGGTCGAGCTCGATCACCGCCGCCTTGACGCGGCCCGCACTTTCTCGCGCGGCATGCTGCAGCGCTTGTCGATCGCCCGTGCGCTGCTCCACCGGCCTGACGTGCTCTTCCTGGACGAGCCGTACTCCGGCCTCGATCCGCACGCGATGGACATCCTTGACTCGCTTCTGACGAGCATCAGGCAGCACCACACGTTCGTGATGGTGAGCCACGATCTCGACAAAGGCCTCGAGCTGTGCACGCACGCGCTGATCCTCGCGCAGGGCCGGGTGGTGCTCTTCGAGCGACGCGAGGACATAGACGAGCGCGAGTTCCGTGCCACCTACCGGTCGGTCGTCGGCATGGGGGTGTCGTGATGGGCTCGCTCTCGTGGCGTCAGTTCACGGCGATCCTGCGCAAGGACATCGTGATGGAGCTCCGCACGCGCGAGATGCTCACCTCGATGGGCCTGTACGCGATCCTCACGATGGTCGTCTACCAGATCGCGCTCGTCGAAGCAGGCGAGGGGCTCGACGTGCGCCTGGTCATGCCAGGGCTCGTGTGGGTGGCGTTCATCTTCATGTCGATGCTCGGCCTGAACCGCTCGTTCGTGCACGAGAAAGACCAGGGGTGCTTAGAGGCGCTTCTGCTTTCTCCGATCGACCGGCCGGTGATCTTCCTCTCGAAGTTCACCGGCAACCTGCTGTTCTTGCTCGTCGTCGAGGTGCTCACCTTGCCGGTGTTCGCGTTCCTCTTCTTGCAAGGTCGGGCCGGGTTCGGCGGGCCGTTGTGGATGCTCGCGCTCGTCTTGGTGGGCGCATCGATCGGCATCTCCGGTATCGGCACGCTGCTTGCGACCATCTCGGTGAACACCACCGGCAAGGACATCATGCTCGCCGTGCTGTTCGTTCCGCTGCAGTACCCGCTGCTCCGCGCGGCGGTCGGCGCGACGTTTGCGGCAGTCATCGGCGGCCCTGATGCGATGGCCTCATTCTGGACCTGGATGGGCTGGATCGGCGGATTCGATATCATAATGGTGCTTGCGGCCTTCGGGCTGTACGAGTTCGTCATCGAAGCGTGAGCGCAGGAAGGAGTCTCGCATGAAGCGTGGCTACCTCGCGGAGGTCATGCTGGCGCTCGGGGCGGTCATCACCACCGCGACGTTCCTCTTGACCTTCTTCTGGGCGCCGCCGAGCGTGTATCCCGACGGTCGCGTGGACTTCGCACAGAAGATCTTCTACTTCCACGTGCCGGTCGCCGAGGCGTCGTTCCTCGTGTTCTTCTTCACCGCGTACTACGGCGTGCGGTTCTTGATGACGAAGCGCAAGGAGTACGACGTCAAGGCGCGCATCGCCACGGAGGTGACGCTCTTCTTCGTGCTTCTGACGATGGCGACGGGCATCCTGTGGACGCGCGTCGAGTGGAACGTGTGGTGGCAGTGGGAGCCGCGTCTCACCACGTACTTCATCATGACGCTGCTCGTCATCGGGTACTTCGTGCTCCGGAACTCCGTCGATGACGAGGAGCGGCGTGCGACCTATGCGGCGGCGTTCGGGATCCTCGCGTTCATCGACGCGCCGATCTCGTTCTTCATCACGCGCGTCGTGCAGAGCACGCATCCCGTGGTGTTCAAGAGCGGGGGGCTCGAGCCGCCGATGCTGGCAACGTTCATCGTGGGCCAGATCGGCATGCTCATGCTGGGGTACGCGTTCTACCAGCTCCGTCTGAAAGAAGAAGAACTCAAGGAGCGTCTCGAAGCGCTCAAGATCGGGCTAGGAGGCTGACGCGATGCAGGACATCTACTCGCAGGTGCTCCCTCAGGCGCCGTACGTGATCTGGGCGTACGCGCTCATCTGGGTGTCGCTGCTGGGGTTCGTCGGCATGGTGTTCGCACGCTTGCGCCGACTCGACAAGCAGATGCAGGTGCTCGAGGAGGCCGTCAGGCGCCGCGAGCAGCAGAGCTAAGGAGCACAGGTGGCCACTGCGGCCGTCATAGCGTTCTGGTTCGCGACGCTGCTGTACGGTGCCGCGACGGTCCTGTACGCCTACCACTTCTTGAGCAAGCGGCCGGCGTACTCTTGGTATGCGACCTTCTTCACGGGCGCGGGCTTCCTGTGCCACACGGCGTCCGTCGGTATGCGCTCAATCGCCGAGGACGGGACGCGCCTGGACGGGCAGAACCAGCTCATCTTGCTAGCGTGGGCTCTTATCCTTGTCTACTTCGTGATCGAGCATCTCGTGAAGATCAAGGTCTACGGAGTGCTCTTGGTGCCCGGCGGCACGCTGCTCATGGTTGTCTCGCAGTTCTTCGCGCGCAAGGGGGCCGCTCCGGTCTCGCCGCTCGTGGAGAACTGGAAGATCGGCATCCACGTGGCGATGATCGTGTTCGCGAACGCCGGATTCATCGTCGGCGCCGTCGCTTCGCTCGCGTACCTGCTCCAGGAGCGCCAGCTGAAGCGCCGCAAGACGAGCATGCTGTTCAAGCGCCTCCCGCCGCTCGCGAGCATCGACCTGCTCGCGCGCCGCGCCATCGCGTTCGCGTTCCCGGCGTACACGGCCGGCCTCATGCTCGGGATCGTGCGGGCGTATGAGACCGATCAGGCCGGCTGGTGGGCCGACCCGCGCGTCATGCTCGCCGGACTGGTGTGGGCCGTCTTCGGCGCATACCTCGGCCTCCACTACTCCGAGCGCGCCACGGCGCGGACGACGGCGCGGCTTGCGCTTCTCGGCGCCGCGCTGGTGGTCGTGCTCGCGATCGTCGCCCGCACGGTGCCTGCAGGCTTCCACGTCTTCGGGGTGTAGCGTGGCGGCCGCTCAGTTCGAGGGCTCTGTCGTCCTCATCACCGGCGCGTCGAGCGGGATCGGGCTTGCGACAGCGCGCGCGTTCGCGGCGCAAGGAGCGCACGTGGCGCTCATCGCGCGGAACCCCGAGCGTCTCGAGCAGGCCGCGTCGGCAGTGCGCGCCGCGGCGCTCGCGAGCAGCCAGCGGGTGCTGGCATTCCCGGCGGACGTCGCTGACGAGCAGGCGGTGCGGGATGCCGTAGCGCAGACGCGTGCGGATCTTGAGCGCATCGACGTGCTCGTGAACTGCGCGGGCATCTACGTGCCGCAGGCGTTCCTCGAGATGCCGCCGGAGCTGTTCCGCGCGCACATCGAGGTGGACTTGATGGGCGTCGCGCACGTGACGCGGGCCGTCGCGCCGGGCATGGTGGAGCGTGGCAGCGGCGCGATCGTCAACGTCTCGTCGATGGCGGGCTTCGTCGGGGTGTACGGGTACTCCGCGTACAGCGCTGCGAAGTACGGCGTGATGGGGTTCTCGGAAGTACTGCGCAGCGAGCTTGCGCCGCACGGCGTGCGGGTGAGCGTGGTGTGCCCGCCGGACGTCGACACGCCCGGTTTCGCTGCCGAGCGAGCCATCCGTCCACCCGAGACCGCGAAGATCGCTGGGAGCGCCAAGACCGTCTCGGCAGATGACATCGCCCGCGTGATCCTCAAGGCTGCGCGCAGCAAGAAGCACCTATGGATACCTGGTGCGAGCAACGCGCTGCTGTACCGCTTGAAGGGCGTCTGGCCTGAGCTCTTCTTCTTCGTCTTCGACCGCCAGATCGCTGAGGTCCGCTCGACCAAGCGCGGCTGAGGCGGCAAAGGGCGAGGCCAGCAACGGTGCGGTTGATCCACTCAGTGGGCTGAGCAAAATTACTCA
Source organism: Parvivirga hydrogeniphila (assembly GCF_023371205.1). NCBI lineage: Bacteria > Bacillati > Actinomycetota > Coriobacteriia > Anaerosomatales > Anaerosomataceae > Parvivirga > Parvivirga hydrogeniphila. The sequence continues at coordinate 333,573 of NZ_JAMCCO010000002.1, read as the reverse complement.
GTGGGCTGAGCATACGATTCGACACTCCTCCGATACCGCGTGACGACTTCTTGCGCCAGCCGGTCGAGCGGTGGCTCAGCTGACGAGCGGACCGGTGCCTGGCACGGCGCTTGCATTGTGCGAGGGCTAGCACGGGTGGTAGCATGTGCGTGTTCAGGCAAGCGTAGCGTGTGCGCAGATGCGAGGCGTATACCGCCCCCGCCGGGCCTGCTTGCCTGAACAACAACGCACCGCACCGGCGGGGGCGACCCTTTTTGTGATGCAGGCAGAGACGTGACGAAGCGGGCGACATGCACCTGGTCCTCGTCGGTCTGAGCCACAAGACCGCGCCCATAGAGATGAGGGAGAAGCTGACCTTCCCTGCTGCTCGGCAGGCGGAGGCCCTCTCCCTCCTCACTGGCGATGCAGCCATCGCCGAGGCGGTCATCCTCTCCACGTGCAATCGAACGGAGGTCTACGCGCTTTCGTCCGACGTCGACCGCGGCGTGGACGCCGTCCTGGGCTTCCTTGCCGACTACCACGACCTCGACCGTCACGACCTTGTCCGCTACCTCTACATCGTCAAGGGCGAGGCGGTCGTGCGGCACCTGTTCCGAGTCGTCTCATCGCTCGACTCGATGGTCATCGGCGAGGCGCAGATCCTCGGGCAGGTCAAAGAGGCGTACGAGCACGCGTTCGAGAACGGCGCGACCGGTCGCGCGTTCAACCGCTTGTTCCGGCAGTCGTTCGAGGTCGGTAAGCGTGTACGCACCGAGACGGCCATCGGCGAGAACGCCGTGTCCATCAGCTACGCCGCGGTGGAGCTCGCCAAGAAGGTCTTCGACTCGCTTGAAGGCCGCACGGTGCTCATCATCGGCGCTGGCAAGATGAGCGAGCTCACGGCCAAGCACCTGGTGTGCAACGGCGCGGTGGACGTGCTCGTCGCGAACCGCACCTACGAGCGCGCGGTCGAGCTTGCCGAACGGTTCTCCGGGCGCGCGATCGAGTACGGCTCGCTTTTCGAGCGGATGCACGACGCGGACATCGTGATCTCATCCACGGCAGCGCAGGACTTCGTGGTGAGGAAACCCGATGTCGCCGAGGTCATGAAGGGGCGCCGCGGCAGGCCGCTGTTCTTCATCGACATCGCGGTGCCTCGCGACATCGACCCGGCGGTGAACGACCTCTCGGACGTGTACGTCTACGACATCGACGACCTGAACGGCGTCGTCGAGTCGAACCTCGAAGAGCGGATGCGGGAGGCCGAGCGCGCCGAGGCGATCATCGAGGAGGAGATCTCGGAGTTCCTGCGGTGGCAGGAGTCGCTCGAGGTGGTCCCGACGGTCGCTGCCATCCGTGCGAAGGCCGAAGCGATACGTCAGGCGGAGCTCGAGCGCGCCCTCAAGCGCTTAGGCGGCCTCTCGGAGAAGGAGCTCGCCACGATCGACGCGCTCACCTGCGCGATTGTCAACAAGATGCTGCACGGCCCGACGGCGCGTCTGAAGGCCGCCGCCGAGGAGGCCGACGGCTACCTCGTGGTCGAGGCGGCGCGGGAGCTCTACGGGCTGGACGAGGCCGAAGGCGGCCGCGGCCCGGGGCTTCTGCGGACGCTTCTGAACCGGAAGGCCCGCGAGATGCACGACACGCACGCTGCGAACGAAACGGGAGACGGACTTGGCTGCTGAGCGCACGGAGCTCGTGATCGGCACGAGGGGCAGCAAGCTCGCCCTCTGGCAGGCCGAGCACATCAAAGGCATGGTGGAGGAGATCACCGGGCTACCGGTGCGGCTGAAGGTCATCAAGACCACCGGCGACAAGATCCTCGACGTCCCGCTCGCGAAGGTGGGCGGCAAGGGGCTGTTCACCAAGGAGCTCGAGGTTGCGCTTATGGCCGGCGAGGTGGACATGTGCGTCCACTCGATGAAAGATGTCCCGACCGAGCTCCCCGAAGGGCTGTACATCGCTGCGATGCCCGAGCGGGTGGATCCGCGCGACGTCATCGTGAGCGGCAAGGGCTACACGCTCGACTCGCTTCCTGAAGGCGGGCGCGTCGGCACGTCGAGTCTGCGCCGCGTGGCCCAGGTCCGTCACCTGCGGCCGGACGTGGAGATCGTGGACGTCCGGGGCAACCTCGACACGCGCATGCGCAAGGCGGAAGAAGGGCAAGTCGACGCTGTCATCCTCGCGGCGGCCGGCATCACGCGCATGGGCTGGGCGGACCGCATCACGCACTACATCGAGCCCGGCCAGATGATCAGCGCGGTCGGCCAAGGCGCGATCGGTGTGGAGATCCGCGAAGACGACGAGAAGATGCGCCACGTGATGGAGCATATCGGCCATCCGGAGACGATGGAGTGCGTCACCGCCGAGCGGGTCGTGATGCGGCGCCTCGAGGGCGGATGCCAGGTGCCCATCGGCGCATACGCGCGCATCGAGGGCGCGAGGATAGTCATGGACGCCATGGTCGGATCGCTCGATGGCTCGACCATCGTCCGTCGGCGCGTCGAAGGCCCTGCCGAAGACCCCATCGGTCTGGGCGAGCGCATGGTGCGCGAGCTCCTCGAGGGCGGCGCGGGCGCGATACTCGAGGCCATCCGCGGCGCAGAGAGCGCCGACGAGCTCCTGGGGACCTGAGCGATGAGCGCGCTTCCCGGCACCATCGAAGGTCCGCTTACAGGCGTCACCGTCGCCGTGACGCGCGCTCCTGAGCAGTCCGAGCAGCTCGTGACGATGCTTCTCGAGCGCGGCGCCGAGGTCTTGCCGTTCCCGACGATTCAGATTGCGGATCCCGAAGACGCCGGTCCGCTCGACGAGGCCATCCGCCACCTGGGGGTGTACTCGTGGGTGGTGTTCACCTCGGCGAACGCGGTCGATCGGTTCTTCGCGCGCCTGTACGCGAGCGGGCGGGACGCGCGCCACGTCGCGGGGCTGCGCGTCGCGTGCGTGGGGCCGGCGACGGCCGCCGCGTGCGAACGCAACGGCATCCGAGCGGACTACGTGGCCGAGAAGCACATCGGTGAAGCGCTCGCTGAAGGGCTGCTCGCGCGCGGCGTGCGCGAGGGATCGCGGGTGCTCCTGCCGCGCGCCGAGGAGGCGCGCGAGGTGCTGCCGGACGCGCTCCGGCAGGCCGGAGCCCTGGTAGACGTGGTGGTGGCGTACCGCACGGTTCTTGGTCCTGGCGATCCGGCGACGCTCGCGGCCCTCGAGGCGGGCGAGGTTGACTACGTGACCTTCACCTCGGGTTCGACGGTGCGCAACTTCGTCGAGCTCGCTCCCGATGCGGATCGCGAGCGGCTCATCGCTGCCTGCATCGGGCCGATCACCGCGAAGGTCGCCAGGGAGGCGGGTTTTGCGACGGTGATCGAGCCGGTGGAGTACACGGCACCCGCGTTGGTCGAAGCCATCGAGCGGCACGCCCGGAGGCGCACGTTCGAGGTCGGGACGGATTGACAAAGCGCGCCGAGGTCGGCATTGTATACATCTGCCCCGGCAGGGCCGGGTCGGACGACGGGGATGTAGCTCAGCTGGGAGAGCGCTACCTTCGCACGGTAGAGGCCGGCGGTTCGAGTCCGCTCATCTCCACCAACGTATACGATGTCGAGGCGGCCTGTGAACGCAGGGCGCCTCGACTGTTTCTGTGACAGGTGCGAGAAGCGAGGAGGTGCGTCGTGGTCACGAGTGGTGCCGCGAACGGGTTCGAGCAGTTCGTGTACTACGCAGGGCCGATCATCCAGATGCTGTACTGGATCGTCATGGCCGTGGCTGCAGTCTCGGCAGTGCTGCTGCTCAAGCGCTGGGTCGACCACGCGACGCGCGATGCGAGCGCCTCTGGCGATGGTGCCGAGGCAGACGAGCCGACAGTCGACATCGAGCCGTTCGTCGAGTGACGTCCGGTCCGAGCAACGAAAGCGAGGCGAGGCACGATGCCTGAGTTCCCGGTGTACCGTCCGCGGCGCTTGCGCCGGAGCGAGACGCTGCGTGCGATGGTGCGAGAGACGTCGCTTGACGTGCGCGACCTCATCTACCCGCTGTTCGTCGAGTTCGGCGAGGGCGTGAAGCGCGAGGTCCCGTCCATGCCCGGCGTCTACAACATGTCGCTCGACCAGCTCCCTGCCGAGATCGACGAGCTCAAAGCGCTCGGCATCCCCGCGGTCATCCTGTTCGGCATCCCTGCCTCGAAAGACGAGGCCGGAAGCGGCGCGTACGCGGAAGACGGGATCGTGCAGCAGGCAATCCGTACCATCAAGGCGCACGACCCGGACTTCTTCGTCATCACCGACGTATGCATGTGCGAGTACACCTCGCACGGCCACTGCGGCATCCTCGACGAGGGCGGCTGTGTGATGAACGACGTCACGCTCGAAATGCTCGCCCAGACCGCCGTGAGCCACGCCGAGGCGGGGGCCGACATGGTCGCTCCGTCCGACATGATGGATGGGCGCGTGGGCGCGATCCGGTCCGCGCTGGACGCCGAGGGCTTCACCGATGTCCCGATCATGGCGTACTCGGCGAAGTACGCGAGCGCGTACTACGGCCCATTCCGTGACGCTGCGGACAGCGCTCCCGCGTTCGGCGACCGCCGGGCGTACCAGATGGATCCGGCGAACGGCGAGGAGGCGCTGCGCGAGGTGCTGCTCGACATCGAGGAGGGCGCGGACATCGTCATGGTGAAGCCTGCGCTCGCGTACCTCGACATCGTCCGCCGCGTGAAAGACGAGTTCGGTTACCCCACTGCCGCCTACAACGTGAGCGGCGAGTACGCGATGGTGAAGGCGGCTGCTGCCCGCGGCTGGATCGACGAGCGCCGTGTGGTGCTCGAGACGCTCACGAGCATGAAGCGCGCAGGCGCCGACCTCATCTTGACCTACCACGCCAAAGACGTCGCGCGCTGGCTGGCCGACGCGTGACGCGAACGGAGAGGGACTCGATGGCTGAGAACGTGGGAAACGCAGACGCGCGACCCGACCTTGATCTCGAGCAGGACCTCGGCGACGACCGGCCCGTGCTCGATGAGAGCGAGCTTGCGGCCGCCGAGGCCGGGTGTGGGACCGGCGTCGCGATCGTGATGGGGAGCGGCGAGGGGGAGGCGCTCTCCTCGCTGGCTTCGCCGCCTCCGGCGGCTGCAGAGGCTTCGTCGAGCGCCTCCCCCTCGCCGCACGCGCATGCCCTCGCAGGCCCTCCGCCTCCGGCGGCTGCAGAGGCTTCGTCGAGCGCCTCCCCCTCGCCGCACGCGCCCGCCGCCGGCGGGCATCCGGCGGGCGTGCCGGGCGGCCCCGGTGGTCACCCTGCGGGCGTGCCGCGCCAGCGTCACGGCGGGGCGCGCTCGGTGGGCTTCCGACCCGGCGGCGGGCCTGCCGCCCTCGCATACGAGGAGCGCACGGGCATCAAGGCGCCACGCATCATCGCGTGGGAGATCACGCGCTCGTGCAACTTGAGCTGCGCGCACTGCCGTGCGGCTGCTGAGTTCGGCTACTATCCGGGCGAGCTGTCTCTCGACGAGATCAAGGCCGTCATCGACGATATCGCCACCATCAGCAATCCCATCATCATCCTCACCGGCGGCGAGCCGCTGATGCGGCCGGACATCTGGGACATCATCGACTACGCGCACGAGAAGGGCTGCATGCCGGTCATCGGCACCAACGCAACGCTCATCACCGAGGAGATCGCCGCCAAGATGGCGGAGCACAGGATCCCGCGCATCAGCGTCTCGATCGACTTTCCGACCGCCGAGGAGCACGACGCGTTCCGCGGCCAGCCGGGGTGCTTCGATGCGAGCATCGAAGGCATCAAGATCGCCAAACGCCACGGCATCGGCGTGCAGATCAACATGACCGTCACGACGCTCAACCACACCAAGGTCGCCGAGGTGCACGACCTGGCGGAGTCGCTCGGCGTGGACGCGTTCCACATCTTCATGCTCGTGCCGACCGGCCGCGGCGCCGACCTTCTGGACAAGGAGCTCCCGCCCGAGGAGTACGAGCGCGTGCTCACCTGGGCGTACCACCGCCAGAAGACGAGCCCGCTGCACTTCAAGCCCACGGACTCGCCGCACTACTACCGCATCATCCGGCAGCTGGCGAAGGCCGAGGGCCGCAAGGTCACGCGCGAGGAGTACGGCCTCGACGCCATGACGCGCGGCTGCCTGGGCGGCATCACCTTCTGCTTCATCAGCCACACCGGCGACATCCAGCCGTGCGGCTACTTCGACATGCAGCTCGGCAACGTCAAAGAGCAGCGGTTCTCCGACATCTGGACGAACTCGCCGGTCTTCAACGACCTGCGCGACTACAGCAAGCTCAAGGGCAAGTGCGGCCGGTGCGAGTACAAGGCGGTCTGCGGCGGGTGCCGTGCCCGTGCGCTCGAGATCACCGGCGACTACCTGGAGGCCGAACCCTACTGCATCTACGAGCCGAAGACCCCGGAAGGGAGCTGCTGAGCATGAGGACCGACCGCTCGCACGAGCTTCTTGACCGCGCACAGCGCGTCATCCCTGGCGGCGTGAACTCGCCTGTCCGCGCGTTCCGGAGCGTGGGTGGCGAGCCGGTGTTCTACGAGCGTGCGAAAGGTTCGCGCGTGTGGGACGTCGACGGCAACGAGTACGTCGACTTCGTGGCATCGTGGGGCCCGATGATCCTCGGGCATGCGCCGGACGCGGTGCTCGACGCCGTTCGCGAACAGCTCGAGCTTGGCACCTCGTACGGCGCCCCGTGCGAGGCCGAGGTGCTGATGGCCGAGGCGGTCGTCGAGGCCGTGCCGTCCATCGAGATGGTGCGCATGGTGTCGAGCGGCACGGAAGCCACCATGAGCGCCATCCGGCTCGCGCGCGGGTACACGGGCCGTGAGAAGTTCGTCAAGTTCGACGGCTGCTACCACGGTCACTCCGACGCCCTTCTGGTGGCGGCAGGGAGCGGTCTGCTCACGCTCGGCATCCCGAGCACGCCGGGCGTGACCAAGGGCGCGGCCGCCGACACGATCGTCTTGCCGTACAACGACATCGAGGCCGTGCGAGCTGCGTTCGCGGAGCAGGGCGAGCAGATCGCGGCGGTGATCGTCGAGCCGGTGGCCGGCAACATGGGCGTGGTTCCCCCAGCGGAAGGGTTCCTCGAGGGGCTGCGCGTGGTGTGCGACGAGTACGGCGCGGTTCTCATTTTCGACGAGGTCATCACGGGCTTCCGCGTTGCCCTGGGCGGTGCGCAGGAGCGCTACGGCGTGATGCCCGACCTCACGACGCTCGGCAAGATCATCGGTGGCGGTTTCCCGGTGGGCGCATTCGGCGGCAAGCGTGAGATCATGGAGCGTCTGGCTCCTGTCGGCCCCGTCTACCAGGCCGGCACGCTCTCGGGCAACCCGGTCGCGATGGTCGCTGGCCTCGCGCTGATCGAGGCCCTCAAGCAGCCGGGCGTGTACGACGAGCTCGAGCGCAAGGGCGCGCGGCTGGAGGCCGGCCTGCGCGCGGCGGTCGAGCAGGCGGGCGTGGACGCGTTCCTGACGCGCGTGGGGTCGATGGCGTGCATGTTCTTCACCGCGGAGCAGGTGCGGGACTGGAAGACCGCCTCGACGAGCGACACCGACCGGTACGCGCGGTACTTCCGCGGCATGCTGGAGCGGGGCGTCATGCTCGCGCCGAGCCAGTTCGAGGCGACCTTCGTCGGGCTCGCGCACACAGACGACGACATCGACCGCATGACGGCCGCTGCCGCGGAGGTGCTTGCGAGCATCGAGTGAGCGGGGCGGTTACCAAGCTCCGTTCGGGAAAACCATTCACCCCGTGAATGAAAATCATTCAGGGGGTGATGGATTCCTGCTCGAGGACGCACCAAGCCGTCGAGCAGACTTCGTGCTCGCATGGAGCAAGATCATCGCGCTGCCGTGGCATCTCATCGCAGGGGCCGGTGCGGCAGAAGCGAACGGCTGACCACTTCTACGTCTCGTGCCGCTGGTGTACCCTGTGGAGGTTGCCGTCAGCGCTGTTTCCGCGGCGCGGGGTCACGAAGGGTGTGAAAAGCGACGATGAAGGCGATCATCCCGGCAGCGGGTCTCGGCACCCGCTTCTTGCCGGCCACCAAGGCGCAGCCCAAAGAGATGCTGCCGGTGCTGAACAAGCCGGTGATCCAGTACGTCGTCGAGGAGGCCGTGGCGGCCGGCGTCGACGACGTCTTGATCATCACCGGGCGCGGCAAGCGCGCGATCGAGGACCACTTCGACCGCTCGGTGGAGCTGGAAGACCTGCTCGAGCGCGCAGGCGACACGGAGAAGCTTCGGCAGGTGCGCGGCATCTCCGAGCTCGCGGAGGTCTTCTACGTGCGCCAGAAGCGGCCGCGCGGCCTCGGTCACGCAGTGCTATGCGGCGCCGCGCACACGGGCGACCAGCCGTTCTTCGTGCTGCTCGGCGACGTCATCATGCCGAATGCCTCGTGCCTGAAACGGCTTCGCGAGGTCCACGAGCGATACGGGGCGTCGGTCATTGCCGTCACGCCGGTGGAAGAACAGTACGTGAGCCGGTACGGTGTCATCGCCGGGCACGAGGTGGAGCCGGGCGTGTGGAAGGTCACCGACCTGGTGGAGAAGCCCGCCATCAACACGGCGCCGAGCAACTTGGCCATCTTCGGCCGCTACCTTCTGACGCCGAAGGTGATGGAGATCCTGCCGCACGTCGAGCCCGGCCGGGGAGGCGAGATCCAGCTCACCGACGCGCTACGCGAGCTGCTGAAGAGCGAGGAGCTGTACGCGATCTCGCTGGAGTGCGAGGGCTACGACACCGGCAACGTGCTCTCGTGGATCGAGGCGAACATCGCGCTCGGGCTGGAAAGCCCCGAGTTCGGCGCAGACCTGCGGGAGCGCTTGGAGGCGCTGCTCGGGCGGGGGACGCGAGGCGAGGAGTAGGAGGGCTCAGTCCCGCGCGCCGTCCTCGTCGTCGAAGCCCACCCTCTCATGCACGACGTACAGCGGTCTGCCGCGGACCTCGTCGTAGATCCTGCCGACGTACTCGCCAAGTATCGCGAGCGACAGCAGCTGCACGCCTCCCATGAACAGCACCGCGACCATGAGCGAGGTCCAGCCGGGGACGACGTCGCCGCCGCGCAGCCGCTCGACGATCGCGTAGACGATGACGCCGAAGCCGATGAGCGCCGACAGCGCTCCGAAGAGCGCCGCGAGCTGCAGCGGTCTCAGCGAGAAGGACACGATGCCGTCCGCGGCCAGCCGGAGCATCTTGCCGAGCGGGTACTTCGTTCGTCCCGCGGCCCGCTCTTCCCGATCGTAGTGGACATACGCTCGCTGGAAGCCGAGCCACGCGACCAGCCCCCGGATGAAGCGGCTGCGCTCCCGCATGGAGATGAGCGCGTCCGCTGTTCGGCGGCTCATCAAGCGGAAGTCGCCTGAATCGAGCGGGATGTCGACTGCGGCCAACGAGCGCATCAGGCGATAGAACGCTGCCGCCGTGGCCTTCTTGAAGAGGCTCTCCCCGCGTCGCGCCCGCCTGACCGCGAAGACGATGTCGGCGCCCTCCCGCCACTTCTCCACCATCTTCGGGATGAGTTCCGGCGGGTCTTGGAGATCGGCGTCGATCACCGTCACGGTGTCTCCGCGCGCCGCGTCGATGCCTGCCGTGATCGCTGTCTGGTGGCCGAAGTTCCTCGAGAAGCGTATCAGCCGCAGGTTGGGGTAGGCGGCCCGTGCCGAATCGAGGATCTCCCAGGTGCCGTCCGTACTTCCGTCATCGACGACGATGATCTCGTAGGCCGGCAGGGCGGAGAGCGCAGCAGTTGCGCGCTCAAGGAAGGTCAGGGCTACCTCCCGCTCGTTGTACATCGGCACTACGATGCTGTGCAGCTCTTCTCTTGCCATCGTCTCCCCGATCGATGAGCCCGCTCTTGGCCGACGCGGCTACTTGCTCAATGATATAGCAGGTCTGCCGCAGAAGGAGCGGGCGTGTCGCGTGTGCTGAGATTCGGTCTCGTCGGTGTGGCGAACACCTTCGTCACGTACGTCGTGTTCGTGCTGCTGAACGCCGGGCTCGGGGCTGACCCGGCGACAGCGCACGCTGCCGGGTGGACGTTGGGCGTCATCAATTCCTTCGTGCTCAACCGGTCGTGGACGTTCAAAGACAGGGACTCCTCAGGCCGAGCGTTTGTTCGGTTCATCGCGGCGAACGCGTTCGTGCTGCTCGTGGGCACGGTCGCGATCGCGCTGCTCAAAGGGCCCGCAGATGAGCTCGGTCGCGGGGTCGGTGTGAGCCAGGAACAGTCGTATGCGGGGCTCGAAGCGCTCGTCCTCGTGCCCTCGGTGCTCCTCAACTACCTGCTTGCGAACCACTGGGTGTTCCGGAAGCCTGCCGCTGGCTGACGCGGTCGTCGAGCGCCACGACGACGCACACGATGCCGAAGGTCGCCGACCACGTGTACAGTCCCAGCATGTATGGGTGGAATGGCATCGTGAGCAGCGCCGGCAACATCTCAAAGGCCACGGCTGCTGCGAAGGCAGCGACGACAGCGGCTGGCGGTCTGCGTCTGATGAGGGCGACGAGGCCGAGGCCGACGAGAAGCAGCGCTCGAAACACCTCCGTCGCCAGCTTCGCGGCCACAGTCCGCACGACGAATACGGGGTCGGTGCGGACGATCCTGAGCACTTCCGATCTCAGCGCGGCTTCGTACTCGCGAGAAAGGTACGGGGCGTCAGGCGCGAGCTCGGCGGCCTTCCGCGCCGCCACGCTGTCGTCCCACGCGGAGACGTATGGGTTCGGCAGGTAGGCGAGCCCGATGTACGCGCTGTGCCAGAAGGGGTGGCCGACGGGCATGCTGCGGTAGCCTGCGACGTGCACAGCGAGGTAGCTCTCGCGGCGGTCCAGCAACGCCGAGAACCCCGCCAGGACCACGGCCGCTCCGATGGCAAGCGCTAGCAGGGCGGCGAGCTTCTTCTTCCAGCCGTCCTTGAGCCAGAACACGACAAGGATCACGGCGAACAGGACCATAGACGTCGCTGATTGGCTGCGCACGAGATGGCTCGCGGCGCCGAGCGCTCCGAGCGCAACCATGAAGAGCACAGTCCTCCAGTCGGACGCTCTATCGCGCAGCCGCACGAGAAGCCACGGGACGAACGCGAAGGCGTACGCGAAGCACACCGTGTAGACGTCAGCGATCTTGAACGCTCCGAGACACAGCACCGCCGCGACCCCCAGGGCGTACAGTCGCGCGAGCGTACTGCGTGTGAGCCGGAATAACCCGAGCACCCCGACGACCGCTGCGACAGCGATCAGGAACACCACGAACACCTGATATGCGGAGTACACGTCGAGCCGCAGGATTCGGGCGATCCACGGCACGATCAGGTACAGCCCAGGGTCGTCGCTGAAGCCAGCGGGGGCGAGGGCGCCGTTTCTGTACGCTACGAGCGGCATGCCGGTTCTCAGAAGCCCTTGGTACGTCGCGGCAAGCTCAGCAAGCCTGCACTGCATGATGTCTATGTTTATCAACTGCGTTCCTCCGATGTCCTGGCCACGACAAGTAGCGACATCCCCACGGGCATCCGCGCCCGCCGCAGCACGGGGACCTCGAGCGAGAAGACCGTGCGGAGCCCCGCGTTCAGCCATCCGGGCGGCGCATCGACGCCAAGGGCGCGTCGCGAGCCCGTGAGGTTCGCTGCGAACCGAGAGGCGTATCCCACGGGCAGCAGGAACATGTTGAAGTAGGTGATGCGCCAGGACGCGAATCCAGACGATGCAAGCGCGCTTTCCAGCGTCCGTTGTGTATAGCGTCTGAAGTGCGCGTTATCTTCGTCGTGGACGCTCCACAAAGAAGGCAAGGCCGGTACCGTCGCTACCAGCCATCCGCCCGGCTTGAGCACGCGGGCGATCTCGGCCGCGGCGACCGTGTCGTTGTCGCAGTGCTCGAGGACGTCGAGCGCCAGCACGGCGTCAGCGATCCCGTTGGGAAGGTCGAGCCTCGGCAACGCGCCTTCCGTGACGCGGCAGCCTCTGCCCAGGGCGACTTCGACTGCCGCCGCGCTCGGCTCGATGCCGGCGAGATGCCAGTTCGGGTGAGCCTGTTGCAGGTACGAGAGAAAGCCACCTGTTCCGCAGCCGATCTCGATGACGCGGGCGGTGTCTGGGAGGCTCACGCTGTCGAGGGCGTCCAGCACGATCCGGCGGCGGACCGCGAACCACCAGTGGCGGTCTTCCACGCTGCCGATCTTCAGCAGTAGCCCTTCGTCCATCCCCGTCCTTTCCGCGTGCCGTTCCGATTCTCGCACATCGTCGCACAGTCAAGGCTATTTGACGCATCGGCGTGCATGCGCGAAGATTCAACCGTTCGGGTTCTGAACAGTTCGGAGCGTGCATGCGAGCCACTGCCGCAGGCAAGGACGCCGAGCTCCGAGAGCTGCTTGCTCTCGAGCAGATCGAGCGCAACCCGGAGATCTCCCAGCGCCAGCTCGCACGCGAGCTCGGCGTCGCGCTCGGCGTCGCGAACGCCTGCGTGCGAACGCTGGTGCGCAAGGGCCTTGTGAAGATCCGCGGCGAAAGCAACCGCTCCATCACCTACCACCTCACCAAAGAGGGCCTGTTGCGGAAAGCCGCGCTCGCTCTGGAGTGGACCAACAACACCATCAACGATTACGTCGCAGCGCGAACACGGCTTCGCGCCCAGATGGAAGCGCTCGCAGGCCACGGCTTCACGCGCATCGCGGTCCTCGGGGCCGACGAAGCGGCAGAGCTCGTGGCGCTGGTGGCGCCGGAGTGCGGCATGTCGGTCATCGCAGCCATCGATGCTGGCGGCAGGCGCATCGGCGACGCGCTCGCGGGCGTGCCGGTGCTTCGGCCTGACGAGCTGGATGCCGAAAGGGTCGACGCTATCGTATCTCTCGCAGGGACTGCCGGTCCCTCGGATGTCGCCTGGAAAGCCCCGGTCATAGACCTGAACGGCCGGCCTGTGCAAAGGACGGGATCATGAAGCAGGTTCTCGTGAAGCAAGGACAGGTGCTTGTCGAAGAGGTGCCCGCTCCGAAGGCCGAACCGGGCACGGTGGTGGTCGCCATCGATCACTCGTGCATCTCGGCTGGCACCGAGCTGAGCGGCATGCAGGCGAGCGCGGTGCCGCTGTGGAAGCGGGCGCTCCGCAACCCCGACAAGGTGCTCACCGTGCTCAAGATGGTGACCACCGAAGGCGTCGGTCGGACGAAGGCGGTCGTTGAGGGGCGGCTGGCGTCCGGGGACCCGACCGGCTACTCGGTGGCCGGCACCGTGATGGAGGTGGGCGCCGGCGTCGCGGACATCGCCCCAGGCGAGCGGGTGGCGTGCGCGGGGGCGCAGGCTGCGCACCACGCCGAGGTGGTGCGCGTGCCACGGAACCTGGTCGTGAAGGTGCCGGACGGCGTGTCGCTCGCGCACGCGAGCACGGTCACGCTGGGCGCCATCGCGCTGCAAGGCGTCCGCCGTCTGGAGCCGACGCTCGGCGAATCGTTCGTGGTGATCGGGCTCGGCATCCTCGGTCAGCTCACGGTCCAGATGCTGAAAGCCGATGGGTGCCGCGTCATCGCGCTCGACCTCGACGCCTCCCGCGTGGCGCTGGCCGAGCGGTTGGGAGCGGACATCGGCCTGCGGCAGGAAGACGGCGACGCGATCGAGCGCGTGGCCCGGCTGACCGACGGCTACGGCGCAGACGGCGTGATCATCACGGCCGCGACGAAGTCGAGCGAGGTCGTCTCGAGCGCGTTCAAGATGTGTCGCCGCAAGGGGCGTGTGGTGCTGGTCGGAGACGTCGGGCTCGACATCAAACGCGAGGACATCTATGCGAAGGAGCTCGACTTCCGCATCTCGACCTCGTACGGGCCAGGACGCTACGATGCGCGGTACGAGGAGCACGGCCTCGACTACCCCATCGGCTACGTGCGGTGGACCGAGAACCGCAACATGGCCGAGTACCTCCGGCTCGTGGCGGACGGGAAGATCGACCTCGATGCGATGATCTCCGCGGTCTATCCGGTGGACGAAGCCGCCGGGGCGTACGAAGCGCTCAAGCACGGCGAGCCTCGGCCCCTGATGGTGCTGCTGTCGTACCCGCGTCCCGTGAAGGAGCGCGCGCAGCGTGTCGTGCCGAACCCCCTCGCGACGCCTGCGCACGACGGTTCCGTTCGTATCGCGCTCATCGGGGCGGGAGGCTTCGCGAAGGGCATGCACTTGCCGAACATCAAGGCGCAGCCAGAGCTCATGACGTTGCATGCCGTCTGCACGCGGACCGGCCACAACGCACAGGCGACCGCCCGGCAGTACGGAGCGAGGTATGCGACGACGGACGTCGAGCAGGTGCTCGCTGACCCTGAGGCGGACGCCGTGCTCATCGCGACGCGGCACGACCTCCACGCTGGCCTTGCCCTCAAAGCGCTTGCGGCGGGCAAGCACGTGCTCGTCGAGAAGCCGCTCGGCATCACGCGCGACGAGGTCGAGCGCGTCGTGGCGTTCTTCGAGGAACGCGAGCGGGAAGGCGCGGCCGCTCCTGTGCTGCTCACCGGCTTCAATCGCCGCTTCTCACCGTTCGCCGTGCGCCTGAAGGAGCTTACCGCGCGGCGCAGCGACCCCATGCACATCGTCTACCGCATGAACGCCGGCTACATCCCGCTCGATCACTGGGTGCACGGGCCCGAAGGCGGCGGTCGGAATATCGGCGAGGCGTGCCACATCTACGACCTGTTCACCTACCTCACGGACGCACGCGTGACCGGCGTGCAGGTCGCGGCTGTCGAGCCTCGCACCGGGACGTACGCACGCAACGACAACTTCACCGCCACATTCACCTTCGAAGACGGGTCTGTCGCGACGCTCGTGTACACGGCGCTGGGTTCTGCGGACTACCCGAAAGAGCAAGCGGAGGTCTTCTCCGACGGCAAGATCTACGTCCTCGATGACTACAAGGCGCTCCGGGTCGTGGGTTCACCCGCCAAAGGCGTCGAGACGAAGGTCGTCGACAAGGGGCAGGCTGCGGAGATCGCGGCGTTCGCACGCGCGGTCCGCGAGGGCGGGGATTGGCCGATCCCGCTCTGGCAGCAGGAGCAGGCGATGCGGATGGCGTTCGACGTCGAGGACGCGCTCAGGGGCGAGCGCTGATGTGCGGCATCGTCGGGGCGCTCGTCTTCGACGGCTCGCCGTTTCAGGTGAGCGAGCCGTACATCACGCGCATGCGCGACACGATGGCGCACCGCGGGCCGGACGGCGCAGGCGCGTGGACGTCGCCTGACGGGCGTGTGGGGCTCGGCCACCGCCGGCTCTCCATCATCGACCTCTCGGACGCCGCCAATCAGCCCATGGGCAACGAGGACGGCTCGGTGCAGGTCGTCTTCAACGGCGAGATCTACAACCACACCGAGATCCGCCGCGAGCTCGAGGCTCGGGGCGGTCATGTCTGGCGCACCGACCACTCCGACACCGAGGTGATCGTGCACGCGTTCGAGGAGTGGGGTATCGAATGCGTGCACCGTTTCCGCGGGATGTTCGCCATCGGCATCTGGGACGGCCGCTCCGGCGAGCTGTGGCTGGTGCGCGACCGCATCGGTATCAAGCCGCTGTACTACGGCGTGCACGACGGCCGCCTGGTCTTCGCGAGCGAGATAAAGGCGCTCCTCGAAGACCCGGACCAGGTGCGCGCAGTGGACGAGGAGGCGTTCTTCCACTACCTGTCGTTCCTCACGACCCCTGCGCCGATGACGCTGTTCGCCGGCATCTGCAAGCTGCCGAACGCGACGTGGATGCGCGTCCGCCACGACGGCGCCGTCGAGGAGCGCCGGTACTGGGACGCGGCCGCCGATGCCGAGGACCTGAGCGGATGGAGCGAGAGCGACGTGGTCGAGCGCTTGCTCGAGGAGCTCCGGCAGTCGGTGCGGCTGCGCAAGATCGCCGACGTGCCGGTGGGGGTCTTCCTGTCCGGCGGCATCGACTCGTCCACCAACGCCGCGCTGTTCAGCGAGGGCGAAGGTGGGCCGGTCAAGACGTTCTCCATCGGCTACGAAGGCGAATACGGCTCGTACAAGAACGAGCTGCACTACGCGCGTCGCATGGCCCAGGCCGTGGGCGCGGACCATCACGAACTTCTGCTTACGCCGCGTGACCTCATCGATTTCCTGCCGCGCATGGTGTGGCTGCAAGACGAACCGATCGCTGACCCGGTGTGCGTGCCCGTGTACTACGTGAGCAAACTGGCGCGCGAGAATGGCGTCATCGTCTGCCAGGTGGGCGAGGGATCGGACGAGCTCTTCTACGGCTATCCGTGGTGGAAGACGCGCTTGGACCTCCAGCGCTGGCACGACACGCTGCCTGTGCCTGCGTTCGTGAAGCGCGCGGGGCTGGCCGCGTTGCGAGCAGCCGGCAAGGACCGGGGGCTGCCGTACGAGTACCTGAGCCGCAGCGCGCGCAACGAGCGCATCTTCTGGGGCGGGGCCGAGGCGTTCACGGACACGATGAAGCACCGGTTGCTCTCGCCGCGTCTTCGAGAGCGGTTCGCGGGGCGTACCTCGTGGGAGGCCGTCGAGCCCATCTGGAGCCGGTACCGCGAGAGCGCAGCGACGCCATCGCGGCTCGGGTGGATGTCGTACGTCGACCTCAACATGCGGCTGCCGGAGCTGCTGCTCATGCGCGTCGACAAGATGAGCATGGGTGTTTCGCTCGAGGGCCGCGTGCCGTTCTTGGACCATAGCTTCGTGGAGTTCGCGATGGGGATCCCTGAGCGCATGAAGATCGGCGATGGCCACGAGTTCAAGCGGGTGCTCAAGAAGGCCGTGCGCGGTCTCATCCCCGACGAGCTCATCGACCGCCCGAAACAGGGCTTCGGCGTGCCGGTGTACGAGTGGATGTTCGCGGAGCTGGGCGATCGCGCGCGCCGCGAGCTGGAAGAGTTCTGCGAACAGACGGACTTCCTCGACAGGAGCGAGGTGCTGCGTCTGTTCGACGCCGGCTACCAGAGCGAGATCTGGTACCTGCTCAACTTCGCGCTGTGGTGGAAGCGGTTCGTGGCCGATGGGTGACCGAGGAACCATGCGAGCGATCAGTGAGGCCGCGGGCTGGATCCGCGTTCGGCTTCGCGAGGTCGCGGCATCGGACTTCGCCCGCAAGGTCGCCGAAACGATGGCGACGAGGGTCGCGCTGCTCGGGATAGGCTTGGTAACGAGCGTGCTGATCGCTCGCTCGCTGGGGCCCGCAGGCCGAGGGCTGCAAGCCACAGTGGCAGCGATCACGGCCCTCGGCGTGCAGTTCGGAAACCTCGGGCTGCATTCATCCAACACGTACTACGTGGCCAAAGACAAGCGACTGCTGCCGGTGCTTGTTGGCAACAGTATGCTGGTGGGTCTCGGAGTCGGCTCGATCATTTGCCTTGCCGTTGCAGCAGCAATTGCGGTGCGTCCTGACATCTCACCTCTGGCCCCGACTCTGTTGGCACTCGCTCTTGCAGGGGTGCCCATAGGCCTAAGCTACCTGCTGCTCCAGAACCTGCTGCTGGGCGTCGGCGAGGTCCGAGCGTACAACACCATCGAGCTCGTGATGAGGATTGTGATGGTGCTCGTTCTCGCCGTGCTCATCGTAGGTAAGCGGGTCTCGGTCGAGGGCGTGGCGCTTGTGGGATTGGCCGTTTCTGCCATCTCTGGATGGTGGGCCCTGGCCAGACTGCGTCGGCATCTTAATGCGAAGGTCACGGTAGCGCTGCCGATTCTGCGGCAGCATCTTTCGTATGGCGTGAAGGCGTATTTCTCAGCGCTCTTCGCATACACCGTGTTGCGAGCCGACATCCTGATGTGTAAATACATTCTGGGCGCTGAGCCGACGGGCCAGTACTCCATCGCCGCTTCGATGGCCGACCTCGTCTACATGCTCCCCGTCGTTGCCGGGACCATCATGTTCCCGCGGCTTTCTGCGACTGCTGATGCGGCGGACCGCTGGATGAAGGCGAAGCGGGCAGCTAAGTGGATGGGTGTATTGTTGGTCGGGCTGGCGCTGCTGGCTGGTCTCCTCGCTGCTCCGGCAGTGCGTCTTCTGTACGGCGATGCCTTTCTTCCGGCCGTGCCCGCGTTCCTCTGGCTTCTGCCAGGCATCGTCGCGCTCGGCGTCAATGCGATCCTGATGAACTACTTCGCTTCTGAGGGCATGCCGGCGGTTGCGGTGTGGTCGCCAGCGCTTGCGTCGCTCGTCAACATCGGGCTGAACCTGTGGTTGCTGCCACAGATGGGGATACAGGGCGCTGGGGTCGCGTCGAGCCTGGCCTACTGCTCGATGCTCATGTTCAGTCTTGCGTATCTACGCTCTCGTCAATCTCGACGAGATAATGCGTAGGAGGAGAAGGCATGAGACTCGTCGTGCTAAAGAATGCCGACTTTGAATCAGGTCGGCTTTCGGGAGTCGAGGTCATCTCGTTCGAGGAGCTCAGGAGCTGGGTGTCGAACGGGCGCGTTCTCGGGAAGGTCCTGCGGTACCGCTCCGCCGAGCTGCGCACCTACGCTCTGCCGGCTCTGGGCCGGTGGCTGCCGACGGCGCTCCTCATGCGTGCGCTCACGTGCGGGCCCGTAGAGTTCACGGACGAGGCCGGCGCTCGTGAGCGCATCGACGCAGCTCGCATCGTGCGGCTGGGGTTCCAGTGGGCCCGCGACGCCCTGCGCAGTGGCTCGCTCGTCAGGAGGGTAGGCCGCGCGGTCGACGCCCTCGGTGCCCGCTCGGCCTGCGTGCTTCCCGACTCCGGGGCGCCGCTCTACCTGCGAACCGATTTCGCGTTCGGTCTGAGAGGCGGCGGATCGGTCGGGCACATCGCAGGAGTGCTCAACAAACTCGACGCGTTCGGCGAGAAGCCGGTTTTCATCTCCTCGGACTTCATCCCGACGATACGGTCCGATATCGAGACGCACGTGGTCTGGCCGCAGCCGGAGTTCCGAGACATCGGCGAGCTGTGGTCGGCAGCGTACAACGAGCACTTCCTGGCACGCGCACGCGAGATCGTGGGGCCGCGCCGCGTCCGCTTCGTATACCAGCGCTACAGCCACAACAACTACTGCGGCTTGGCGCTCTCGTCCGCGCTCGGCGTGCCTTTCGTGCTCGAGTACAACGGCTCTGAGGTCTGGATGGCGCGGCACTGGGGGCGGCCGCTGAAGCACGAGCGGCTCGCCGAGAAGATAGAGCTGGCGAACCTGCGCGGCGCCGACCTCGTGGTGGTCGTCTCGAAAGCCATGCGCGATGAGCTCGTGGCTCGCGGGATCGACCCAACAAAGATCCTCGTGAATCCGAACGGCGTCGATCCCGACGTCTACCGCCCTGATCTGGACGGCTCCGAGGTCCGGTGCCGCTACGGGCTTGAGGGGCTCACCGTCGTCGGTTTCATCGGGACCTTCGGACGGTGGCATGGCGCCGAAGTCCTCGTGGACGCGTACGGCCGGCTGCTCGAGCGCCGTGAAGACCTGCGGGGGCGCACGCGGTTGCTGATGGTGGGCGACGGTATCACCGCTTCCGAGGCGCGTGCCGCTGCACAGCATCACGGCATCGCCGACAACGTGATCTTCACCGGAACCGTGCCGCAGGAGCTCGGTCCGGTGCATCTTGCCGCAATGGACGTGCTCGTCTCGCCGCACGTTCCCAACCCGGACGGCACGCCGTTCTTCGGCTCGCCCACCAAGCTTTTCGAGTACATGGCGATGGGGCGCGGCATCGTCGCGAGCGACCTCGACCAGATCGGCGAAGTGCTCGAGCACGACCGGACGGCGTGGCTGGTGAAGCCAGGCGACGCGGAGGACCTGAGCCGCGGCATCGAGCGTCTGGTCGACGATCCCGAACTGCGTGCGCGGCTCGGGGCGGCGGCCCGCGAACAGGCGGTCGCCAAGCACACCTGGCGCGAGCACACGCGGCGCATCGTCGAAGCGCTCCGTGAGCGCTGCGGTCGGGGGAGTGCGGATGCCTGACCTCGTGCGCGACATCAAGCGCGCCGCCTCGCTTCCGCCGCACGTCGTGGTGCGCAAGGCGGTCGGTCGTGCGAAGCGGGCCTTCGAGGCGAGCCGCGAACGCGCGCGGGCGATGCGCAGGTGTGCATACGCGCGTGACGGCATTGCGCTTGCGGCGCCCCTCGCGGGCCTGCGCGGAGCGGTCCGCGTGCCGCCCGCTGCGGAAGAGCACGCCGAGGAGTGGCTCGCCCACACCTTCTCGCTCCTGGGCTCCGGGCCGGTGGCAGTCGCGTATGGCACTGCCTGCCGGGGCGTGGAAGGCCACCGCTATCCTCCAGGCGAGCCGGTGCTGCCCGACCGGGACGGCGCGTGGCTCGCGCACGTGGTCACACCGCCGAATCTGGCCGAGTCGCGCCGCGTGTGGTCGCTCGTCTCGGCGGAGTACCTTCCTATCGACTGGCAGCTCGACTTCAAGAGCGGCTTCCGCTGGAGCGCGCAGACATGGCACCGCGACGTGCGGTACGGGCACCTGCCGGGCGTGGACGTGAAGGTGCCGTGGGAGCTCGCGCGCTGCGAACACCTGCCGGTGCTGGCTGCGCTCGCTGGCCAGGCCGCCGATGCGGCCGCGCGCGAGCGGTACGCGCGTGAGGTGTTCGACGAGATTCTCGACTTCATCGCGCAGAACCCGCCCGGTTTCGGCGTCGACTGGGCGTGCCCGATGGACGTCGGCATCCGGGCCGCGAACTGGACGCTCGCCATGGACCTGCTGCGCGAAGGCGGCGTCGTCCTCGGTGCAGACTTCGAGCGGCTGTTCGCGCGCAGCTTGCTCGAGCACGGCCGGCACATCGTCGCGAACCTCGAGTGGTCGCCCGATCTGCGGAGCAACCACTACCTCGCCGACGTCGCAGGGCTGCTGTTCATCGCCGCGCACCTCGAGAGGACGCGGGAGACCGACGCGTGGCTCGCGTTCGCCGCGCAGGAGCTCGCGAAGGCGGCGCGCGAGCAGTTCTATCCGGACGGCGGCAACTTCGAGGGCTCGACGTCGTACCACCTGCTGTCGCTCAGCATGATGGCGTGGTCGATGGCGCTTCTCGACCTGCTGCCTGCGGAGCGCCTGGCGGCGCTTGAAACGTACGACCCGACGGCGCTGCGCGTCGCGCCTGGCCTCGAGACCCCGCCGCTCGATCTCGCGTCCGTCCGAGAAGCGATCGCGTGTCGCGTGGCGGCCGGGGAGCGGTTCGCCCACGAACTGCGGCGTCCTGACGGAGCGCTGCCGCAGTTCGGCGACAACGACTCGGGGACGTTCGCACGCCTCGAACCGCCGAGCGCTTCTGCCGCGCTCGACGCTGCGCGCGAAGGGCTCCCGCCGCTTGCGAGGTCGGTGGGCGACCCCAGCGCGCGGGACCGGCTGCGTCAGCGCATCAGCCAGGGCGAGCTTCGCGCTCGGGAGTATGAGTTTCCTGGCGAGCGGCTGGCCGAGGGCCTGTCAGTGGCGTGCTTTCCGGACAGCGGGGTGTACGTGTACCGCTCGAAGCGGCTGTACCTGGCGATCCGCTGCGGCGCTATCGGCCAGAACGGCGCGGGCGGGCACGACCACTGCGACCAGCTCGGCATCGAGCTGTGGATCGATGGCGCGCCCGTGGTGCGCGACCCAGGGACGTACCTGTACACGCCGCTGCCGGAGCGGCGCAACGAGTACCGTTCGGCCGCGGCGCACTTCGTGCCGCGCGTGCCTGGCCGCGAGCCGGCCCGGCTCGACTTCGGGTTGTTCGTGTTGCCTGGCGCGAAGCCGGGCGTGTGCGAGTGCGCTGGCGCGGACGTCTTCGTCGGCCGCCACGACGGCTACGGCGAGCCCGTGTGGCGCATGATCGAGGTGCGCGACGACGCGGTCGTCGTCACCGACGCGAGCAGGCTCGATCTCGAAGACCTGCGCGAGCATCGTCCGCCGCCGTACTCGCCGGCCTACGGGACGCTGGAGGAGTCGTGAAGGTACTGTTCCTGGAGAACCTGCCGTACGAGTCCGACGTGCGCGTGGGAAGCCACCACTACGCGGCCCGCTTCGCGCGCGAAGGGCACGACGTGCTGTGGCTCTCGCACCCCATCTCGCCGCTGCACTTCGTGCGCCGCGTGAAGCGCGACCTCGCCGTTCGCGTCCGGGCATGGCGCGAAGGGCCGCTTCAGGTCGACGGGCTTGCCTGGTACGCGCCGCTCGTGGCGCTGCCGCCTGCGGACGCGCCGCTCCTCAAGAGCCGCTGCGTCTACGAAGGCGTCGCCCGGCTGAGCGTCCCGCCGCTCTCAAGCGTGCTCGCGAAGGCGGGCTTCGCGTCGTGCGACGTCGTGTGGCTGACGAACCCGTACTACGCCGCATTCGCTCGCGCCGTGCACGCGCGGTGCAGGGTGGTGCGCGTGGCGGACGAGTCGTCGGCCTTCAAGGGCGTCTCGCCTGTCGTGGCGCAGGCGGAGGCCGACGCGATCCGCGACGCCGATGTCGCCTTCGCGGTGTCGGCGCCCACGCTCGAACGCGTGCGAGCGCTTCGCCCTGACGCCGTGGGCTTGCCGAACGGGGTGGAGTTCGAGCACTTCGCGCGGGGAGGCGACGAGCCGCCGGAGTACGCCCAAGCGCCGCGGCCGCGCGTGGTGTACGTGGGCGCCACAGAGTACTGGTTCGACGCCGACCTCGTCGCTGCGTGCGCTCGCGCGATGCCGCACGCCGCGTTCTTCATCATCGGCCCGGCATCGTCGCGCGTCGCGGCCGTGCTCGGCAGCGTCCCGAACGTGCGTCTGCTGGGGCCGCGCCGGTACGCGTACCTGCCGCGCTACCTCGCGCACGCAGACCTCGGCATCGTGCCGTTCGTGCGGGACGAGATGATCGACGCCGTGCACCCCATCAAGGTCTACGAGTACCTCGCGGCAGGGCTGCCGGTGGTAGCGACGAGGTGGACCGAGCTCGAGCGCATGAACGCCCCCGTCCGGCTCGTCGACAGAAGCGGCTTTTGCCAGGCGGTCTTTGAAGAGCTTGCATCGCCGAGCTGTCCGCGGGATGCTCGCATCGCCTACGCCGCTGCGAACTCGTGGGACGAGCGGTTCGCGGCGGTGAAAGAGGCCGTGGAAGCGGTGATCGGAACCGCGCGTGCGTGAATGTTGAGAGGGTGGCGCTGCCGTGCACGGAAGCACCCGCATTCTGCTGCTCAACGCGTTCTCCGGCGAGGGGATGGGCGGTGGCGAGGTTCAGACCCTGTACTTGGTCCGCGGCCTGAGCGCGCGCGGGTTCGAGGTCCACGTCGCGTGCCCGCCGTCGCTGCTCGCCGACGAGGCACGCGCCGCCGGCGCTGCCGTGCACGAGCGCGCATTCGCGGCGCGAGACCTCGTGGTGGGCCATCGCGCGATCAGGGGGGTCCTCGCGCGCACCGGATGCCAGGTGGTGCACGGTACCGGTTTCTTGACGAACATCGTCGCTCGGCGTGCGAAGCGCGCGGCAGCGCCGGTCGTGGTCAACACGGTCCACGTGATGCCGGACGCTTCGTTGCACGAGTCCGGGTCGCGCGTGGAGCTCGCAGCGCGCCGTTTCGTCGACCGCGCCACGCTCGGACGGGTGGATGCTCTCGTCGCTGTCTCGGGTGCCGTCGCCAGAGCGCTTGAGCAAGCGCGGCTGGTGCCGGCTTCGGGCGTGCGCGTCATCCACAACGCCATCGACATCGACGACGTCGTATCCCGTTCCACGGAGTCGGTCGATGGCCTGCCTGGTGGCGAGGGACCGCTCGTGGGGTTCCTCGGGCGGCTGGAGCGGGTGAAGGGCCCGGACCTGTTCGTCGCCGCGTGCGAGCGACTTGCGCGGCGACGGGCTGATCTGCGATTCGCGATGGCGGGGTCAGGCACGATGGGAGGCGAGGTGTCCCGGCGGCTTCGAGACACCTGCGCCGGTCGAGCGGTTGCGCTGCAGACGGTTGCGAATCCCCCAGCGTTCGTGCGTGCCCTGGACGTGCTCGTGATACCGTCGCGCTCGGAAGCCTTTTCGCTGGTGGCGCTCGAGGCGATGGCCGTAGGGACACCGGTCGTCGCGACCGAGGTCGGCGGTCTCAGAGACCTGATCCGAGAGAGCGGCGCAGGCGTGCTTGTGTCTCCGGAGGACGCCGATGCGCTCGCAGATGCCGTTGAGCGCGTGTTGGATGATCGCATGCTCGCAGCTCGACTGGCGCAGGCAGGACCGCCGTTCGCGCAGCAGTTCGCGGTGGATCGCTTGGTGGACAGGTACAGCGAGCTGTACAGGTCGCTCCTCTCAGGAGAAGCGCCATGACCTCTCTTTCCGGCATCACGCTCGTGTTCGTGACCTCGCACGCCGGTCGCACCCTCGGCCGGATCGAGCGGCGCTGGCTGCGCGTGATGGAGACGCTTCTCGCGCACGGCGCGCACGTGCACCTGGTGTGCGCGCTTCGGGCGCCGGTCGAAGGCGAAGCGCGGGCCCGGGGCGTCACTGTCGCGCCGTACCGGCTCGACCGCTTCAACCTCGTCCGCACGCGCTCTCGCCTGCGGAAGTACCTGCTGCGCTACCGCCCGGCGATCGTGCACACCACCGGCTACGAGGCCGACGTCGTCACGCGGTGGGCGGCGTCCGACCTGCCGGTGGCGATCGTGTCGTCAGCAACCTGCTCGTCGTGGCCGCCGCGCGGGACGGGCGTGTTCGACACCTGGATCCGCCAGCGGCTTGACCGCGACACGCTGCCGCGTCTGGATGCGTTCGTGGTGGACGCGCCTGAGATGGCGGAGCGGGCGGTCGCCGCAGGCGTTCCGCGCGATCGCGTGGTGCTGGATCCGCCGAGCGTCCGCATCGCGCGTGTGCTCGAAGAGGCCGACGTCGACGTGGAGCTCCCCGACGGCTGTCCGCTCGTGGGGTACGCGGGTGCGCTCTCGCGCAGCCGCGGCCTCATGGCGTTGGCAGCGATCGCGCCGCGCATCAAGGCGCAGCACCCGGGCGCATGCGTGGTGGTCGCAGGGGAAGGGCTGGCACGCCATACCTTGCACGCGGCCGTGCGCGACGGCAGGATCGACCTCGTGGCGCCCGTACCGAGCGTTCCTGCCGTGCTCGCGCGGCTGGACGTGTGCGTGTTCCCGCTCGCGGAGCCGGGGGTGCCGACGCCGCTGCTCGAAGCGCTCGCACTCGGCCGCCCGACGGTCGTGACGGCGGTTCCGGGCGTCGCCGGCCTGCTCGATGACGGCGTCGAGGCGCTGGTCGTCCCGACGCGCGACACCGACGCGCTCGCCGACGCGGTGCTGCGGCTGCTTGCCGACCCGGCGTTCGCGTCAGCGGCAGGCGAGCGCGGGCGGCTCGCGGCGATCGACCGCTTCCAGGCGGCGGACTCGGTGGAGCGGCACCTTGCGCTGTACCGCCGGCTGGCGGCCGGCCGGGCCTAGCGCGCCCAGTCGTCCTCGTAGCGGACGATGTCGTCCTCGCCGAGGTAGTCGCCGACGGCGATCTCCACGATCTTGAGCGGCGCGTCCCCGGCGTTCGTGAGCCGGTGCCGCATGCCGACGGGGATGAACGCGCTTTCGCCGGGGCGAAGCGAGACGGTCTCGCCGTCACGCTCCACGAGCGCCTCGCCTGCGACGACCACCCAGTGCTCGCTCCGGTGCGCGTGGCTCTGCAGCGAGAGCCGGCGGTGGGGGAGCACCTCGATCGTCTTCACCTGGAAGCCCGCGCCTTTCACGAGCAGCGTCCAGGACCCCCACGGGCGGAGCGACGAGCGCGGCTCGACGACCTCTTTGGCGCCGCGCGCTTTAAGCGCGTCCACCACGAGGCGCACGTCTTGCGCACGGTCCTTCGGCGCGACGAGCGTCGCGTCTGCGGTGTCGACGACGAGGAGGTCTTTCAGCCCGAGCGTCGCGACCAAGCGGTCCGCAGAGTACGCGATGAGCCCCTCGGAGCCGACGTCCACGACGTTGCCGACGAGCACGTTGCCGCGCTCATCGGGCGGCGCGACCATGCTGAGCGCGACGAGCGACCCGACGTCGGACCACGCGAGCCGTGCAGGGACGACGGCCACGGCGCTCGACTTCTCCAGGACCGCGGTGTCGAACGGCTCTGCCTCCAGCTGCTCGAAGAGGGCGCGCGCCTCGTGCGAGACCCACTCAGCCGGCGGGCGGGCCGCGAGCGTACGGGCGGTCTTCGCGATGTGTCCGGCCCCGACCGCCTCCAGCTCGCGCAACACCGCGTCTGCGCGCGCAACGAGCATGCCGGAGTTCCACAGGTAGCCGCCGTCGGCGAGGTAGCGCTCGGCCGTCGCGCGGTCCGGCTTCTCGACGAACGCCGCCACCTCGTGTGCCGCCACGTCGCCCTCCGCGCGACCGGGAAGCGGTGCGCCGAGGCGGATGTAGCCGTAGCCGGTCTCCGGGCGGTCAGGCTCAAGCCCGATGGTGACGAGCCGTCCGTCTTCGGCGACCTGGGCGGCCACGCGAAGCACGCGGTGCCACACCTCGCCGTCCTCGAGCAGGTGGTCGGAGGGGAGCACGACCATCACCGCGTCGGGGTCGAGCCGCGACAGGTACGCCGCCGCGAGCGCGATCGCCGGCGCGGTGTTGCGCGGCACGGGCTCCGCCAGGTAGTCGATCGCGACGCCCTCGAGCGCCTGTTGCGCCGAGAGGTGGTTGCGGAGCTCGTCGAGCAGCCGCTCGTTGGTGAGCACGTGCACGCCGCCCGCGTCGACGACAGGCGCGATGCGCGCCACTGCACGGGTGATGAGCGACACGCCGCCGAAGATCGACACGAACTGCTTGGGAGCGAGCTCGCGCGAGAGCGGCCAGAAGCGCGTGCCGCTGCCGCCCGCGAGGACGACAGCGTGCAGGTGAGGGATGCGGTCTTCAGTCAGCATGCGGCCAAGTATAGCGGTCGCCGCCGACGTGCGCTCGCGGTATCGCTCGATGCCCGGATGCGGCACAATAGGCGCGGACCGGTGGTTGCCCAGCGAGTCTTCGAGGAGGTCGTCATGCCCTCTGCGCGCGACATCAGATTCGGGACGGACGGGTGGCGGGCCGTCATCGCTGACGGCTTCACGTACGAGAACCTGCGCCGCGTCGCCGACGCGGCAGGTCGCGTGTTCGCCGAAGACCGCCCCGGGGGCGTGATCATCGTCGGCTACGACACGCGGTTCGAGGCCGGGGCGTTCGCGCAGGCCGCCGCGGAGGTGCTCGCGGCCCACGGCCTGAAGGTCCGCGTCTCCGACCGTCCGCTGCCGACGCCAGCGCTGTGCTGGTCGGTCGCCCACTCGGACGCTGCGGGCGGCGTCATGCTGACCGCGAGCCACAACCCCGCGAAGTACCTCGGCTTCAAACTGCGCATGGAAGACGGCGGCGCGAGCCCCGTGTCATTCACCGACCGGGTCGAGGCGGCGCTCCGTGATGAGGCACCCGATGCGCGTGGCGCCTTCGAGACGGTCGATCTCGTCGGACCGTACCTGGAGGCGCTGCGCTCGTTCGTCGACGGGGAAGCGGTCCGTGCGGCAGGGCTCCGCGTCGTGGTCGACCCGTTGTACGGCGCGGGCCAGGGCTATCTTGCCGAGACGCTTACGGCGCTCGGCGTCGAGGTGACGGAGATCCACGGCGAGCGCAACCCCGGTTTCGGCGGCCTGCATCCCGAGCCCATCCCGCCGCACGTCGACGCGATGCGCCGGGCGGTGGCCGACGGCGGGTTCGACGCGGGCTTCGCCACCGACGGCGACGCCGACCGCATCGGCGCCTGCGACCGTACGGGCGCGTTCGTCAACCCGCACCGCATCCTCGCGCTCGTCACGCGGCACCTCGTCGAGGGCCGCGGCATGCGCGGCCGCGTCGTCAAGACGCTCTCGACCTCCGTGCTCGTCGACCGGATCGCGCAGCACCTCGGCCTGGAGGTCGCCACGACCCCCGTCGGCTTCAAGTGGATCTACGAGCAGATGGTGGCAGGAGGCGTGCTGATCGGCGGCGAGGAGAGCGGCGGCATCGGCATCCCCGAGCACGTGCGCGAGCGTGACGGGCTGCTCATGGCGCTCCTGCTCGCTGAGATGATGGGGCAGCGGCGCATGGGTCTGGGCGAGCTCGTCGAAGACCTGCTCGCCGTCACCGGTCCGATGGAGTACCTCAGGCGCGACCTGGCGCTTGCGCAGGAGGTGAAAGACGCGTTCGTCGCGCGCATGCCGTCGCTTGCGCCGCACGCCATCGCGGGGCTGCCCGTGAAGGCCGTCGTGCGCGATGACGGCGTGAAGTTCCTGCTCCCGGACGACGCATGGCTTCTGCTCCGCACCTCGGGCACCGAGCCGCTCGTGCGCATCTACGCAGAGGCGCCGAACGCCGGCGCGGTGGACGAGCTTCTCGCAGCGGGCGAGCGCCTCGTGCTCGGCGAAGACGACTGAAGGAGACGCGCGGCCCGCCGATGCGCATCACGATGCTGAACAAGCACTACCCGCCGCACCTCGGAGGCATCGAGCACCACGTGCGCGACCTGGCAGAAGCGCTCGTCGAGCGCGGTCACGCGGTGCGCGCGATTGTCGCGAACGAGGCCCCCGACACGGTGACCGAGACGCATGGCGGGGTGGAGGTGGTGCGCCTCGGGCGCGCGTTCAACGTCTCGTCCGCTCCGGTGGCGTTCGGGTTAGCGCGTGCGCTTCGCGAGGAGGAGCGCCGCGCGGACCTGCTGCACCTGCACTCGCCGTACCCCTGGGGCGAGCTGGAGTGGCTGCGGGCGGCGCCTGCGCTGCCGTCCGTGCTCACCTACCACAGCGACATCGTGAGGCAGCGCGTGCTGCTCGCAGGCTACGCGCCGTTCCTGCGTCGCGTGCTCGCGCGCGTGGGGCGCATCATCGTGTCGAGCCCCCAGATGGTCGAGCACAGCGCGTTCCTGTCGCCGGTCGCGGAGAAGTGCCGGGTGGTTCCGTTCGGCATCGACCCCGGCGAGTTCGCCGACCCGTCGCTTCAGTCCGAAGCCGAGGCGATCCGCGCGCGGCACGAACGGCCGGTCGTGCTGTTCGTCGGCCGCCTCATCTACTACAAGGGCGTCGACGTGCTCGTGCGCGCCATGGCGCGCGTGGATGCAGACCTGGTGATCGTCGGCTCAGGCCCTCTCGAGGCGAAGGTGCGGTCGCTCGCGAGCGCGACCGGCGTCGGGCCGCGCCTGACGATCCTCCCGCCGCTTCCGCGCAAGGAGCTCGTTGCGCAGTACCTGGCCGCGGACGTGTTCTGCCTTCCGAGCGTCGCGCGCTCTGAGGCGTTCGGGCTCGTGCAGCTCGAAGCGATGGCGGCCGGCACACCGGTCGTGTCGACCGCGCTGCCGACAGGCGTGCCGTTCGTGAACGAGCACGGCGTGAGCGGGCTCGTGGTCCCGCCAGGCGACGCAGATGCGCTCGCCGAGGCGCTGCGCACGCTCGTCGCAGACGACGGGCTCCGTGCGCGCCTCGGCGTCCAGGCGCAAGAGCGCGTGCGCGCAGAGTTCACGCGCGAGATGATGGTGGAGCGCACGCTCGCGGTCTACCACGAAGTCTCGGAGGCGGTGTGATGTCGAGAAAGGCCTTCGTCGCGCTGTCTGTCCTTCTGGACGCGCTGGTCGTGAACGCGTGCTTCGTTGCCGCGTTCTTCCTGCGCTACGGCGGCCAGCCGCCCGCCTTCAACTACACGCCGTACGTGGCGCTGTGGCCGCTGATCACCGCGTTCTACCTGCTTGCCGGGTACGTGTACGGGCTGTATGAGCCCGAGCGCACCGAAAGCACCTGGGCGGTCGTCAGCGCCGTCGCGCGCGCCACGGTCCTCGGCATCCTGCTGACGGCCGCGACGGCGTTCTTCTTGGGGCCGCGGTTCTTCTCCTTCAACCGCCTCGTCATCCTCATCGCGCCTGTGCTGCAGTTCGTCGTGCTCGTGACGTGGCGGCTGGCGGCGCTGCGCTTCACGCCGGTCCGCTGGCCCGTGAGCCGCATCCTCATCCTCGGCACCGACGACGCCGCCGTCGAGCTCGCGCGCGAACTCGAGCGGCGTGCGGGCTGGGGACCGCGCGTGCTCGGCCTGCTCGCCCGGACGCCCGACGGCCCGGCCAAGGTCGCCGGCTTCCCGGTGGTCGGCACGGTCGGCGACGCCGCGCGGCTGGCGCACGAGCTCGAAGCCGACCGCATCATCGTCTCCTCCCCGCCTGCGGTGCGCGAGCTCATCGAGCAGTTGGCGCTTTCCGATGAGGTGGACGTCCGGGTCGAGGTGATCCCCGATCTGTACGAGATCTTCATCGGCACGGTCGACAGCGCGGTGAGCGACATCCCCCTCATGCAGCTCACCGGCCGCCCCGTTCCGGGATGGTTCGAGGCGGCGAAGCGCGCGATCGACCTGATCGGAGCGCTCGCGCTGCTCGTGCTGCTCTCGCCCGTGCTCGCGTTCGCGGCGCTCGGCGTCCTGCTCACGATGGGGCGCCCGGTCTTCTACACCCAAGAGCGCGTCGGGAAGGATCTGCGCACCTTCCGCATCGTGAAGTTCCGGACGATGGTCCGCGACGCCGAGCGGCAGACCGGCCCGGTGCTCGCAGAAGACGACGACCCGCGCATCACGCCGTTCGGCCGCTTCTTGCGCCGGTACCGGATCGACGAGCTCCCGCAGCTCGTCAACATCCTCAGAGGCGACATGAGCTTCATCGGTCCCAGGCCGGAGCGGCCGTTCTTCGTCGAGCAGCATCTCAAGGAGATACCCGGCTATCGCGAGCGTTTCCGGGTGAAGCCTGGCGTGACGGGGCTTGCGCAGGTGAGCGGCAGCTATGCGACGACTGCTGAACGGAAGCTGAAGTTCGACCTCATCTACATGTATCATCAAAGCCTGCTCATGGATCTGCAGATCCTCGTCGAGACGCTCCGGGTCGTGCTCACCGGCCGTGGGGCCCGCTAAGGAGGACGCGTGGCGAAGAAGAAGGCACCTGCCGATGCGAAGCTCATGGCTGCCAAGAAGGCGCCTGGCGACGTGAAGCGCGGTGCCGCGAACAAGACGTCCGCAGGTGCGAAGCCTGGCGCTGCCACAAGCGCGCAGCGCGGCACACCGCACGCGTCCGCGGCGCCGATGGACGCGTTCGATCGGATCGCCTGGGCGTGCATGCACCTCATGGTGGTCCTCGTGCCGCTCGCAGTCGCCAATCCGAGCGTCATCGGCATCAAAGCGATGCCGCTTTCCTACGACCAGTTCGACATCGTCAAGGTCTTCGCCATGCGAGCGCTCCTGCTCGTCGCGCTTGCCGCGTGGCTCACGGGCGTGCTCACGCGTGGCGGGCGCGTGCGCTTCACGCGCGTCGAGTGGCTCGTGCTGGTGTTCCTTGGCTGGGTGTTGCTGACGTCGATCACCTCCGTCCACCCGCCGACCGCCATCTTCGGCAAGTACCGCAGGTTCGAGGGCCTGCTCTCCTTCATCACCTACGGCGGCTGGTTCTTCTTGGCGCTGCAGCTCGCCGACCGGCCGTCGCGCATCCGCTCGCTCGCGCGCTCGCTCGTGATCGGTGGCGTCCTTGTGGCCGGCTACGGCGTGGCGCAGCGCTTGGGCATCGACCCGGCCACGTGGGGCAACCTCCCCTTCGAGCAGCGCCGCGCGTTCTCCACCTTCGGGAACCCAGACCTGCTCGGCGGCTACCTCATCTTCCCGCTGGCGGTGGCGCTTTCGCTGGCGCTGTCGGAGAAGCGGCGCGAGGCGAGGATAGGGTGGTGGGCCGCATTCGCGCTCATCGGGTTCTGCCTGCTCGTGTCGTACGTGCGTGGCGCATGGATCGGTGGGACGGTAGCGATCGCCGCCATCGCCCTCGCCGCCACAGTCGCTCGCGTGCCGTGGACGGCCGAGGACTGGGGCGCGGTGGGCGTAAGCGCGGTGCTTGCGGTCGTCGAGACCGTCCGGAGCCTGTCGTCCACCGACGGCGTAACGAACGTGGTGGCGCGCATCAAGTCGATCTTCGAGTTCGGGCAGGGCAGCGCGCTTACGCGCTTCCAGATCTGGCAGGCCGCGTGGGCCGCCATCAAGGAGCGGCCGGTCCTCGGGTGGGGCGCAGACACGTTCCGCCTCATCTTCCCGCGGTTCAAGCCGCGTGCCTACACCGGGACTGCTGGCTACCTCTCGGTCGCTGACAACGTCCACAACTACCCGCTTCAGCTCGCCTCGGCCATCGGGATCCCCGGGCTGCTCATGCTGTACGGCTTCTTCTTCTGGACGCTCGCCCGCTCGTTCAAGACCGTGTTCGTGAAGGGAAGCGGCACGGAGCGGCTCGTGCTCGCGGGCTTCTGGGCGGCGGCGCTCGGCTACATCGTGCACCTCACGTTCGGGCTTTCCATCACCGGCTCCACCGTGCTTCTGTGGCTGAGCCTCGGGCTGCTGCTCTCGCCGCACGCGAGCGTGCGTGAGGTGGAGGCGCCCTCGCTCGGGGTGCCGATGGCGGCGGCCGTCTGCGGCGTGTGCGCTGCGCTGTTCATCGGTAACGTCGTGTACTTGCGAGCCGACAACATGTACCTCATGGCCCGCATCGGTTCTCAAGGCATGACCCGCGTGGAGTACGCCGAGAAAGCCGTGAAGCTCAACCCTTACAACGACATGTACCGCACCGAGGTCGGGCTCGCGTGGCAGGACCTGTTCATCTCGCAGCTGATGCAGGGCGTCGGCGACGCGCAGTCGCGCGAGCGCGCCTTGTACTACCTGTCTCAGGCGGAGCGGGAGTTCCTCTCGGTGATCGACTTCGTGCCCACCGAGTACGACAACTACGTCTTCCTCGCGAACCTGTACAATCAAGCGTCGTACTACCTCGGCGGAACGTACGCGGACAAGGCTGTTGAGATCGCCCGCAAGGGTGTCGAGGTGGAGCCGTTCGGACCCGCGATCCGCGTGCAGCTCGCGCTCGCGCTCATGACGCGAGGCGACGTGGAGGAGGCGGCCATGCAGGCCGCTGAAGCCGCGGACCAGGACCCGAACTACGTCGAGGCGTGGATGGCGCTCGGCGACGCGAAACGGCTGCTCGGTGACCTTACCGGCGCGAAGGCCGCGTTCGAGCGGGCCGTCCAGCTCTCTGGAGGAAGGGCGGACGCGCAGGAGGCGCTGCAGTCGGTCGTGGCGAGCCTCACGGCGAAGGAGACGACACGATGAGCGAACGGCGTATCGACGAGATCCCTGCCAGCACGGTCGAGCGGTTGCCGCAGTACTTGCGGTGCCTTGTCGAGCTGCAGGCGCTGGGCGTTCCGCTCGTGAAGTCCGAGCGGCTTGCGGCGTTGTGCGGCACGAACCCCGCGCAGGTCCGCAAGGACTTCTCGTACCTGGGCGAGCTCGGCACGCGCGGCATCGGGTACGAAGTGTCCGCGCTCATCGAGCATCTTTCGACGTTGCTGGGTGTGAAGGAGCGCCGCAAGGTGGCCATCGTCGGGTATGGCAAGCTCGGCTCCGCCTTGCACGGCTACCCGGGATTCGCTGAGCGCGGGTTCGAGATCGTCGCGCTTTTCGACATCGACCCCGCCAAGGTCGGCAAGGACTTCCATGGCGTGCAGGTCTATCACGTCGATTCGGCGCCCGAGGTCGTGCGCAAGCTCGGGGTGGAGATCGCGATCCTGACGACGCCGGTGCAAGGCGCCCAGATCGCCGCCGACGCCATCGTCGAAGGCGGCGTGAAGGCGATCCTCAACATGGCTCCCACGCGGCTGATCGTACCGGACGACGTGAACGTCCGTTCAGTGTGTCTGTCCACGGACCTGCAGATACTGTCCTTCTGGCTTTCCCAGCAGGAGGGGGCCCGGTGACGCGGTCGCGCAAGACGGAGGGCATCGCGAAGGACGTTGCCCAGGCTGTGCCGAGCATCGCAGACAACGTCGCACCCGATGCCGCTTCGGGCGAGGGCGTCGAGGACGGCCCGCATGAGGAGGACCTCGTTCCGGGGTGGCTTGCGCTGCTGGTCCTCGTCCTTCTGCTTGCGGTCACGGCGGCAGGCGGTTTCGTGCTTCGTGGCGTGCTCACGCGCGGCAAGCAGGCGACGCCCGCGACCGTCTCCGAAGAGACGTGGAAGGCCGCGGTCAAGCGCGATCCCGAAGACATCGAGGCGCGTCTCAACCTCGCCTACGCGTATCAGCAGCAACAGCGCTGGGACGAGGCGCTCAAGCAGTACGAAGAAGTCCTGAAGCGTGACCCGAAGAACCTGGCGGCGATGTACAACCGCGGCGTGACCCTGCTTGCGGAAGGGAAGCCCAAAGAGGCCGAGGCAGCGCTGTGGGACGTGCTGAAGGAAGCGCCCGACCACGTGCTTGCCGCCAAGACGCTCGGAGAGCTGTACCTGAGCCAGAAGCACTACAAGTCGGCGCTGTTCACCGTGGAGCCGGTGTTGAAGAGCCAGCCGCAGTACGCCGACTTGCAGTACATCGCCGGCTATGCGAGCGAGCAGCTGGGGAAGCGCGAAGCAGCGATCGCATACTACCGCGCGGCGCTGAAGTACGCCCCGGACATGACCGAGGCGAAAGAGGGGCTGAAGAGACTGGAGGCCAGCCAGTGAGCGTACGCCGCGTCAACCCGCTGGGATCCCTCAGGCGCGGCATCCGGCTCACGCCGCGTCAGTGGTTCATGGTGCTGGCCGTGGTTCTCTTCCTGCTGCTCATCGCCCTTCTCGTCTATCTCCTGTACTTCCTGGGCCGGCCCGAATCGCTCGGATCGCTTCCGCCGAAGGAGGGAATCAGGCCCGTGTGGCAGGTGTACGGGCCGGGCGTAGGCGACAAGCCGCTCTTCGACCGTCCGATGGGTGTGGCCGTGGGGCGAAGCGGCCGCGTGTACGTGACGGACTCGGGCAACAACCGGGTGTGCGTGTTCGATGCGAACGGCAGGTTCCTGTTCGAGTTCGGCGGCTTCGGTGTGGCCAAGCCCGTTCCGGGCGGTACGTACTCGTACAAGCCAGGACGCCTCAACTACCCGGCGGGGATCGACGTGGACGAGGACGGCAACGTCTACGTCGCCAGCTTCTACAACGACTCCATCGAGGTGTACGACCCGGACGGAAAGCCGCTTCGGCGGTTCCCTGACCCGACGAAGCCGGTCGGTCGCGGGTCGTCCGGCCAAGAGGGCGGCGGCATCGCCGTCACGGACGTCGCAGTGAGCGGCGACTACGTGTTCGCTACGGACCAGTGGCAGGTCTTCGTGTTCAAGCGGGACGGCACGTTCGTCCGCCAGTGGGGCAAGCCGGGGATGGAGATAGGCGACCTCGACCATCCGAACGGGCTTGCGGTCGGCGCAGATGGGACGGTCTACGTGTCAGACTCCAACCACGCGCGCGTGACCGCGTTCAGCCCAGACGGCACACCGCTGTGGACGGTCGGGACTCCGCCGAAGGGGCTGAACGACCGCTCTTCACGACCGCTCCAGCTTCCGCGTGGTCTGACGGTGCTCTCCGACGGCGACGTGCTCGTTGCCGACTCGTTCGCCTTCCAGCTCGTGCGCATCTCTTCTGAAGAGCACACGGTGACTGCACGCTATGGAGAACGGGGCACCGAGCCCGGGCAGCTCAACTTCCCTAACGATGTCGAGCGTCTCAGGGGATTCCTGGTGATCGCCGATAAGGAGAACGGTCGCGTGCAGTGCGTGAGACTGACGGGACGTTAGGAATCCTTGTCAGGCGGTGCTGTGCCGAGGCGGCATCGCGTGATAGACTTCACATGAGCGGTTCCGGTGCGCCTGAGGAGGGTGGGTGAGCGACGCCGAGGTCACATCTGGTCCTGCGTCTGAGGACCAGCGCGATCGAACAGCCGAGCGACGCGGCCGGCTCGCGTTCGGCGTTGCGCTGCTCGTGCTGCTCTTGGCTTGCGGCGTGACCACCATCGTCCAGACGTACACGACGAAGACTCCCGAGCAGATACAGCGCATCACGCGCAACCTCGAATGTCTGCAGTGCCATTCCGAGCTCATCCCGCAGTTCTCGTATCCGACGGTGCACGATCCCTTCATGCGCAAGGACTGCACCACCTGCCATACGCCTCACGGCCACGTCGAGGTCACATCGGTCATCGCTGGCGCGAAGCAGGTGTGGCAACGGGTGAAGACGCTCGTCGAGTGGCTGCCGCTCAAAGTGGTGCTCGACGTCTTCTCGACCGGCGAGAGCAAGGTCGGGGAGGACCAGGGCGGGCAGGTCGTCTCGAAGACCGAGAAGAAGGTGAAGGGCAAGGACTCCGAGCCGACCCTCCCGAAGAACGAGCTGTGCTGGATGTGCCACGGCGACATGGGGCCGCTGCTGTCAGAGGACTACCCTCACGTGCCGTTCGAGGAAGGCCGCTGCACAGAATGCCACGAGCCGCATGCGTCGAAGTTCCGCGCGCTGCTGACGCAAGACGAGCGCGACCTGTGCGTCACCTGCCATCCGATCGGCCGAGAGCTGAACCGCGAGCAGGTCCATCCGCCAGCAGGAGGCCGCTGGTGCCTCAACTGCCACGATCCTCACGCGTCGGGATATCGGGGCATTCTGGTGGACAACCAGCGCGACCTGTGCTTCACCTGCCACCCATCGGTCGCTCCGCTCTCTCTCAAGCCGGTGCAGCACCACCCGTTCTTATACGACAACTGCACGGGCTGCCACGAGCCGCACGGCTCCGACTACACGCCGCTTCTCATCGAATACCAGCCCGGGCTGTGCTACCGGTGCCATCCAGGCATCAAGTACGACTTCTTGAAGCCAAGCCATCACCCGGTCGGAACGGTCGAACTGAACTGTGCGGACTGCCACAACCCGCACGCAGCGGACTACCCAGCGCTGCTCTCCGCGAGAAACAACGCGATGTGCTACCAGTGCCACAAGGCGGCCATCCAGGCGACGTACGATCGCAGCGCGCACTTCCAGACGCTGTGCGTGCGCTGCCACACCCCGCACGGTTCGAACTGGGCGCCGCTGCTGATCAAGCCGAACCCCGAGGTCTGTTTCCAGTGCCATGCGCCGACGTACTTCGACGAGTCGTCTGCCACCGAGTACCGGAACAACCATCCCGTCCGGCCGACGCACTACGACGTGAAGGCGCGCAGACCGCTCACGTGCACGTCGACCTGCCACAATCCGCATGGGACGCAGCACAACTACATGTTGCGCAACTACGACTTCCCCAAGGACGGGAACTGCCTGATCTGCCATCGCGTGGTGCCGGGCAAGCGGGTCGGAATCGACTTCTAGCGAGCCACCGTGTGCTGCACGCGTGTCGGCTCGTGCGCTGTTCAAGCGGAAAGGCGGCTGCCGTCCGAGCGCAGTCACTCGTGACGTACGTCACTATTGACATGCCGGAGGGAGTCCGCTCATAATTCACGTACCGCGTCTCCGGGAGTGAGGGGCGCACCGATGGTGCGCGGTTCGGAAGCGATGACTCGCTGCCCGTGATTTGGGCGCCTTGGGCGGCGATGAGCTGGTGGCGCAACCGGCCGATGCCTGTCAGCAGGGCAGCGCATGGGTGCCGTGACCAGCCAAGAGCCCCTCTGCCGCGCTGACAGCACCGAACGTGGTCGGCGTGAGGCGAGAGGGGAGTCATGAGAAGGACAGTGCTGTTCGCCGTAGCGGTGCTCGTCGTGTGCGCCGCCGTGACCGGTGTCGCGTACGCGGCCGCTCCAGCAGAGAACTCGGTGTGTCTCGGGTGCCATTCCGTGTCCGGAGGCAGTTCTTCGAAAGCGGTCGACTTCCGCGCGCCGGTCTCGTTCGCCAAGTGCAACGCCTGTCACGCGATGAGTCCTGACGCTGGGATACACGAGAAAGCGGTCGACTCTCCGTGGTGCAGCCAGTGTCACGGACGGACAGACGCGAACACCGCGTGGCTCGGGCAGTACTACGATCCCGTCGCTGGGAGATTCGCGTCGTCAGCGTCCCTCATGACGTCGCCAGAAGAGCTTCACCGGATCCACGGTGATGCTGACTGGGTCACGAGCGGCGTGTTCACCAGCCAATGGTGCAAGAACTGCCACCTCGCCGCGTCGTGCGACGCGTGTCACGAGGCGCCTGCGACGCACGGCGGCCACGTAGTCGCTCAGTCTACGGTCGCTTCGTACGCGCCGGTCGCGAGCCAGGTGTGCACGGGAGCCGCAGGCGCGGTCTTTATCGAGAGCACGTTCAACTACGGAACGCGCCCCGTGACGTGCTACGCGTCTGCGTGTCACCCGAAGACCGCGATCGAGTCGGGCGCCGACCTTCCTGCCTGCACGAACTGCCATGAGCCGCTCGACCAGCACTACACGCCTGACACGCACCTGAGCACGTGGTCCATGGACGGCTGCATCGCGTCAGGGTGCCACGACTCGCGCGATCTGGTGGCCGAGCACGAGGCCCGCAGGCCGGGCGAGGGCTGCACGCTCTGCCACGGCAACACCTCCGACCCGCGGTACGCTGCGGCGATCGCGGCGGGCGACACGGCGTGCGGGGCGTGTCACGACGCGACCGCCGGCGATGCGCACCGCTCGATCCACTGGGCGCAGCCGCCGCTCGTCGACGCCGCAGGTCCGCATTACGGGTACTACACGGGCTCGGCGTCGACGGCGCCCACGAACGACTGCATCATGTGCCACACGTCGAACCTCCTCGACGAACACATGGGGACCTCGAACGGCGTGGTGACGAGGTTGCCGCGCTACACGTCGGACGGGACGCCGCTCGACTGCGATTCGTGCCACAAGTCCTCGAAGCTCGAGGTGCTTGACGCGATCGCCACCGGCAAGACCAACTGCGAGGCGTGCCACCCCGTGCACGCCCCGATATCAGGCGCTCATCGGAGCGCCTACACGCCATCTGGCGACCAGGGGTGCAGCGGGTGCCACGCAGCGTCGCTCGTGGACGTGCACGATGGCGTCACTGCGACGACGCCAAGCGGGAAGCCGCTCAGCGGGTGCGATGTCTGCCATGGCTACTACGAAGGCGAGCGCGGGCAGCAGGTGCAGTTCGCGATCGAGGTGGCGAACGACACGCGGTGCACCGCGTGCCACGCCGAGTACCACGCCGGCGCCACGAGCAAGCACACCGCTCGCGACGACGCGAGCATCGATGGGTGCTCGTCGTGCCACGGTGTCGCGGGGCAGCCGCTCGACGTGACGGTCGTGCACAAGAACGCCGCCCTCGGCGGATGCGCGGTCTGTCACGCGAATCCGACGCGGGTGCCAGACATCAGCGCGAAGACGGCCGCGTGCGCAAGCTGCCATACGACTGCTGGCACCGACTACCACCGCGCTTTGCCTGGCGCGCACACCTTCAACGCGATGCCCTCGAGCTGTATCGGCTCGCGTTGCCACGCAGCCAACACGCTGCCCGAGGTGCACGAGCCGTACCTCTCGCGCTACCCGCAGTACGCGACGACGTGCGCTCTGTGCCACCAGAACGCCGATCCTGGCCGCATCGACTGGAGCCGTGCGAGCGCCGATTGCTCGACCTGCCACGAGGTGCACGGCGACATAGCGACCATCCACACGGCTCCGGACAGCCAGGAGTGCGTCGACTGCCACGAGACTGCTGACGTGCGAAGCATCCACGGCGCGACCCAGGACGCGTCATGCGACTACTGCCACAATGAGCAGGTCGCGCTGCCGTCATCGACGAAGTGCACCAACTGCCACGGCGCGCTCAGTCCGGTGGATCCGAGCCACTATCCACCTGCCGCGCACGACGCGTCAGCGGAGTCGGGCTGCGGCCAGTGCCACTACAAAGACATGAAGGCCGAGCACTTCAAGCCGACAGTCGGTGTGACGTGCGTGCAGTGCCACGAGCAGAAAGTCGACGCGTTCACCGCTCCCTGGGACAAGACGTGCGGCGCTTGCCATCCCGTGAAGCATGCGGAGAGGCAGACCAAGCACCAGGCGACGAACACTGCGTGCGCGGGGACCGGCTGTCACGACATATCGAACGTCGATAACATCCACGCCGGTCTGCCAGGCGGAGGCTGCTCTGTGTGCCACAAAGGCCCGGATCAGCCGGCCACCACGACCGACTGCACCGTCTGCCACGCTGGTGTCGGGCCCAACCACCACGAGGCCCATAACGCCTCCGGCTCCAATCCGAGCGGGTGCAAGGGCTGCCACTTCATGTACCTCGATGACGAGCACTCTGCGCTCGGGTACACCTGCCAGACCTGCCACGGCTCGACGGACACCACCGTGCAGGCCGCCATCGCTGCAGGCGATCGCCGGTGTCTGACCTGCCATCCGGACTCGCCGCACAACGCGCGACAGGCATGGGAGTTCACGTCCAAGACGTCCTCAGGCCACCGAGTCTCGAGCGATCTGCCCGGCATGCAGTCGTCGTTCAACGTGAACGGCACGACGTACACGTGGACGCTGCCGGCCGCATCGTCCTTCCTCAAGAGCGGCTGGGCGACGGATTCGGTCATGGGCTGCGATGCGTGCCACACGTACAGCGGGGCGACTGGTCCGCACGGGTCCGCGATGAAGGTCAACATCGATCCGTCGTACCCGACGAGCTGGAAGACCGTATACCTCAGCAACACGTCCAACGGCATGAGCTCGACGACGGTGATCTGTGCGAAGTGCCACGACCTGAATGGAACCTCGGGCTCCTGGAGCAACGGGGTGCATTCCAAGGGCGATCACCAGGGCTCGAGCCGCGGGAAGTGCATCCTCTGCCACGCGCAAGTGCCGCACGGGTGGAAGCGGCCACGCATGTTGGCGTACACCACGGACGGAGCCCCGTATGCGAGCACTGGCCTGACCGGCCTGAAGCTCAAGAGCTATGTGCCCGGCTCGTGGAGCGAGGGCGATTGCTCGACCTCCTGCGGCGAGCACGGGAGCTCGGTCTCTCCGAAGTGGCCGCTCGTCTTGGATCCGACTGCGCCGACGACCGGCGGCTTGACCGGGACGGTCACGAACGCTTCGAGCGGAGCGCCTGTCGCTGGCGCGACCGTGAGCGTGGCTGGCAAGACCGCGACCACGGCCTCTGATGGCTCGTACGCGATCTCTGGGATCGCTGGTGGTGCGTACACCATGACGGTCAGCGCGGCAGGCTATCAGACGTGGTCGTCCACGGTGACCGTCACGAACGGCATCACCACCACCGTGAACGTGGCGTTGACGCCGTCGGCCTCTGGCGGCACGAATCTCGCTCTGAACAAGACCTTCACCGCCTCCAGGTACGAGAGCAGCTCGTACGCGCCGGCCAAGGCCGGTGACGGCAGCGAGAGCACCTACTGGTGGTCGAAGAAAGACGGCGGAGCGTCTGACACCGAGTGGCTGACCGTGGACCTCGGTGCGCAGTACAGCGTGAGCAAGGCAGAGGTCGCGTGGTACGGAGATTACTGGGCCAAGGAGTTCCGCATCTACGTGTCCACCGACAATCGCAACTGGACGCAGGTCTACTCCACCACCTCGGCGCCCAAGGGGACCTCGACGGTCACCTTCAGCGCCAGGAACGCGCGCTACCTGAAGGTCGAGTGCCGGAGGACCGGAACCGGCCGCAACAACGGCTACGGGATCGCCGAGCTCAGGGTGTTCCAGTAGGGGCCGTTCGATCCATCGTGCGAGCACGGGCCGCGGGCCTTTGCCCCGGCCCGCGCTCATTGGAGTGTCGTAGAATGCAGGGCATGGGATCCCGCCAGATACGAACGCTCGTGTGCGTCGCGTGCTGCGCTGCGCTCTTGCTCACAGCGGGGTGCGCACGCGCGAGGAACGTTCCCGCTCAGGAGCCGTCCTCCACTGCGATGCCGATCGACGAGAAGCCGGTGGAGCGCCTACCCTCGAGCACGCCGAAGCAGGCCGTCACCGCGTACCTTGCAGCTGTGCCTGAAGCGTACTTCAGCCTTGAGACGAGCATCGTTGCTCCGTACGTCACCGACGAGCAGGAAGTGCGCGAAGACGCGTACAT
Organism: Parvivirga hydrogeniphila; assembly: GCF_023371205.1. Taxonomy (NCBI): domain Bacteria; kingdom Bacillati; phylum Actinomycetota; class Coriobacteriia; order Anaerosomatales; family Anaerosomataceae; genus Parvivirga; species Parvivirga hydrogeniphila. The sequence goes on along the minus strand of NZ_JAMCCO010000002.1, from coordinate 291,896 downwards.
CGAACTCAACCGCCAGGAGGGCCGGGCACTGGAGATGCGGATGACGGCCTTTGCCGTGCTGGCCGCTGACGAGCCGTCCGAAGCTGCGACGTCTGCGGTCGTGCGCACGAACGAGACCTGGCGCTGGCGGTACTGGAGCCTTGCGAAGCGGGCGCCGTCGACGCAGTGGGCGAACACGGTCTACCAGGTCGAGTACGGGCTGGCGCGAAGCGGCACCGGGTGGCTTGTGGCGCGGACGAAGGTTCTGTCGCAGTCAGGCGACACGACTCCGGCCCCGCTTCCCTAAGGCGCCGTCATGCGTATCGTGTCTCGCGTCTATGACCTCGTGCGCTCCCGTCGCCTTGCGGCGGTGCTGCTGGCTGCGCTCGCTGCGTGGTCGGGCCTGGCGACCCTCGTCCCTCAGAAGGGCTCGACAGGAGGGCGCACTCTGCAGGGCGCCGGAGACTGGCTCGTCCGGGCGCTCGGCCTCGACCACGCGTTCAGCTCGCCGGTGTTCATCGGTCTTGCGGCCGCGCTCTTCGTGTCCACGGTCGCATGTTCGCTGGAGCGAACCGCGGCCGCCGTGCGGTTGTGGCGGCGGGCCGACCGGCCGGAAGCGCACGCACGGCGGCTCGGCGCGCGCTGCGACTTCGTGGTCGAGGCCGCCGATCCCGCCGAGGCCGTGCAGACGGCAAGCGCGGCCTTGCGCGAGGCCGGGCTTCGCGTGCGTACTGCTTCGAGCGAGGTGGTGCTCGCGACATCGTCGCGCCTCGGCGTGTGGGGAAGCCCGGCATTCCACTGGCTGCTCGCGGTGCTCATCGTCGTGATCGCTGCCGGTCAGCTCACGAGGGCCGAGGGGCTCATGGGCGTGCCCGTGGGCGGCGCGCGTCTCGACACGCGCGCGTCGTACGGCATCGTGAGCGAAGGCCCCCTGCACCGCGGCTTCACGATGCTGACGGTCGCGGTGCCCTCGCTCGAGCTCACGCACGTGGTGGACGGCATCGATCGGGGGCCGACGCCGTACGTGGAGCTGTACGACGGCCCCGAGCGGCTCGAGAGCGGCTTCGTCTACCCGAACCATCCGCTCCGATACAAGTCGCTCATCGTCCACTCGAACGACATCGGGCTTGCCGTGAAGCTTATCTCCCCTGATGGCACTGAGACAGACGCGCTTCTCGACTTCGACGAGGCACGGTGCGTCGCCACATCCACTCTCGAAGCGGCCGGTCCGGGAGGCGTCACTGCTCTCCACCTCTCCATACCGCTGGAGACGGTGGGTGGCAGGTGCGTGCGTGCGCTTCCGCGCGAGCCGCGCATCGAGTGGACCGCGACCGGTCCAGCCGGCCGCCGGAGCGGTTCGGTGCGGCCTGGCGAGCGGTTCGAGCCGGTTCCTGGATTCGCCATCGCGGTCGCACGCGTGGGATACTACGCACGGCTCTCGGTGGCGGACGACTGGAGCGTCTATCCGATGTACGCGGTGTTCGTTCTGGCTGTGTTGGCGCTGGCGGTGGCGCTGTTCGCGCCGTACCGGGAAGCGGCTGCGCTGGTTCAGAAAGGGCCTGAAGGCGCGACCGTGCGCATCGGGGCGCGTCACGCCCGGCGGGACCCCAGCTTCCAGCAGCGGGTCCGAGCGTCGGTCGAGCGCGCCTTCAGCGCTTCGTGCGAGTCGTGCGAGAGGAGGTCTCGTGATGACGACTGAGATCATCATCATGTGGGTAGCGGTGACGGCGTATGCAGTCTCGGCGGTCTCGGCCATCGTCGGCTTCGTATTCCGCAAGCCGGCCTTCGAGCGAGCCGCGACCTTCATCGCGCTCGCGGGTCTTCTCGTGCACGCCGCAGGGATCGGCTACCGGTGGGTGCGTGTCGGGCACGGGCCGTTCCTCGGCTTCTACGAAGTCGTCTCGTCGTACGCATTCGTCGGCGTGGCGGCGTTCCTGCTTCTCGTCGCGCGCAAGCGCGCGCTTCAGCCGCTGGCTGCGGCCGTGATGCCGATCGCGTTCCTCGCGCTCGGAGGGGCGATGCTCGCGCCGAAGAGCGACCTTGCGATCACCGGGACCCTCGCGAGCTGGTGGCTCGCGATCCACGTCGCGTTCGCGAAGCTGTCGTACGGATCGTTCATCACCGCGTCTTGCCTTGCTGTTCTCTTCTTGGTGCGGGACAAGCGTCGGACCGAAGGCGACCCGCTTCTCGGCAAGCTCGCGCCCGAAGCGCTCGACGACCTCGCATACAAGTTCGTGGCCGCCGGGTTCCTTTTCCTCGGGATCATGATCGTGGCCGGAGCCATCTGGGCGAACGAGGCGTGGGGCCGGTACTGGGGATGGGACCCGATCGAGACGTGGTCGCTCATCTCGTGGCTCGTGTATGCCCTGGTCCTGCACGCGCGTCTCACGCTCGGATGGCGAGGGCGACGGTTCGCATGGGCGGCGATCGGGGCGCTCCCGGTCATGCTGTTCGCGCTCGTCGGCGTGGCGCTCGTCTACAAGTCCATACACGGCGCCTACCTCATCGGCTACTGAGGTTCGTTATCGGCGGCGTTGAAGACGCGAGTGCGTGAACCGTCCTGGCGCCTGTCATCGCAGGTAACGCATGGTATCGCGTCGTGAATTCGTTACCAATCGCATCAGCGATTATGGTATGCTAACCGAAGACGATTCCGGCGTATCCACGCGAGGAGGTCTCTCGTCCGATGCCAGACGGCCGCAACGCGCCTGACGCGACGCTCTACCGGCTCTCGCTCTACCACTGCTACCTCGGCGAGCTCTTGCGCGTGGGCGCTCCGGAGCGCATCACCTCGTCCGAGCTCGCACGAGAGCTCGGCATCAAAGAGGAGAGCGTGCGCCGAGACATCTCGTTCGTCGGCGAGATCGGTCGGCCCGGCGCCGGGTACCGGCCGGAAGACCTCTACCGCGAGATCACGCGGTATCTCGGCCTGTCCGAGGAGTATCCGATCGTCCTCGTCGGCACGGCGCGCATGCTGGAGTCCTTGCAAGTCGTCTTCCCGTCCGAGCGCTACGGCGTCAAGCCGGTGGCGCTGTTCTCGGAGATTCCCGAAGACGCCGGGACGAGGATCGGCGACCTGACGGTGCAGCACCTTACCGACCTCGCGAGGCTCGATGCCGATCTCGGTGTGAGCGTGGCGCTGGTCGCGTGCTCTCCAGGATGGGTGCAGGTGACGCTCGACCTGCTCGCGAACGCAGGAGTCACAGGCGTGCTGCTGATCACGCCCGTCATACACGTCCGCAAGCCTGAAGGGATGCAGATCCACCAGGTGCGGATGCCGTGCGACATCAAGTCGCTGGCGTGCAAGTGCCAGGTGCCGGTCGGAGCGGGGCGCCCCACGGACTAGTGCACCGCGCGGGCCTCAGGGAGTTGCGGTCGTCTCGCTCTCAGGCCGGTGCCAGTACCAGCGGTCCTTCATGATGGCGGCGAGCTCGGCCTCGTACCTCTTCAGCGTGCCCTTCGGCGCCACGGCGAAGAACCCCACCTGCTGGTCGCCGGTCCTCACGAGGTAGAAGCGCGCGTCGAATGCGGTGCCGTTCGCATCTGTGCCGCTCACATCGGCTGACACGCCTGGTCTGCCGCCGACGGTGATGCTCGTCGGCTCGCTCGCTTCGTACGACTTCCAGTGCCTGTTCTTCGACCTGCGCTCGATAACGCCCTTGAGCTGCTCGGGGAGCGGGACGTCGGTGGCGTCGTACGAAGGATACACCGCGAGCGTGAGCGTATCGGCGAGCTTGTCGCTCTTCGGGAGCTCGGGCGAGGCGTAGACGAGCGTCAGCCCCTGGACCGTGGTGCTCTGCCAATCCGAGCGGATCTTGAAGTGGAACAGGGCGTTCGGGTCAGAGACGTCGACCAGGGTCACCTTCTTGGCGCATCCGGTCGTGGCTGCGAGCAGTGTGGCGAATGCGAGAATCGCGAGTGCAAGAAGGGCACGTCTAGCACGGCTGGTGGTTTGCACGCGCAATCGACCTCCATCACGGAAACAGCGGGAAACGCGATTATACTAGCACAGAGTTCGTGCACGCGAGCACGAACCTGATGTTTCTGCGAGGCGGCCGAACGAAGGGCGGGCAGCGTGTCCGGCTCTGTGCGTGATCAGACGTCGACAGGTGTGCGCGTCGTGGCGGAGCGTGTCGCGCTCGCCCTCGTGCTGGTTGCAGCGTTCGTGTCGCTCAGAGCAGCCGGCGACCCGTATCAGCCGATCCGAACCCTCGTTGTGGCGGCGTCGGCGGTCGCGCTGCTGTTCGCTGCTCCCTCGGCAGGCGGAGACCGGCGTTGGGTCGTCGCCGTGGGGGTCTTCCTCGCGCTTCTCGGGGTCTCTGCGGGAGTCAACGGCTTACCGTCTGCTGTGTGGGGCGTCGAGGGGCGGTTCGACGGTCTCGTCGCGTGGGCGGTCGCGGCCGTCGCCGGGATCGCTGGCTGGCGCATGGGTGCGGCCAGGGCCCGCGACGTGGCTCGGTTTGCGGCAGTGGGCGTCGTCGCGCAGACGTTCGCGCTGGCTGCGCAGACTGCAGCGCACGCACAGCCGGGCGGCTCGTTCGGCAACCAAGCGATCGCTGGCGGGTGGCTTGCGGTGTGCGTTGCGCTCGCGTTCGCTGGCGGCATCGCAGAGCGCGGCGCATGGCGGACGTTCTTGTGGGGCGCTGCGGTCCTCGGGGCCGCCGGGCTGGGATTCGCCGGGTCTCGGGGCGCGTGGGCAGGTCTTGCGGCGGCGCTCGTCGCAGCGGTCGCCGTGCGACGCAAGCCGCGCGAGGTGCTTTTCGCTGGCGTCCTTGTCGCTGCAGTCGTGTTGGGCGCAGTCGTCGCAGGAGGGGAGCCTGCCGCAAAGGTATCGCCGGCGAGCCTCAGCGCGGGATCCGCGTCAGCGCGCCTCGAGATCTGGCGCGGGTCTGTCGCGCTCGTGGCAGACGCGCCGCTTCTCGGTGCTGGGCCAGGGCGGTTCCTGTATGCGTTCCCGCAGTACGAGCCGGTCGAGCACGCGCGCGTTGAGGGTCTCGACGTGCGGGCGGACCAGGCGCACAGCCGGCCGCTGCACCTGGCTGCCGAGGCGGGAGTCCCGGCGGCGCTGGCCTGGATCGCCGTGTTCGCGACGGCTGCGTTTGCTGGCGCTGCTGGGGCGAAGAAGCGCTCGCCGCACGCGCTGGTGCTCCTGTCAGGGCTTGCGGCCTACCTCGGACAGGCCGCGTTCAGCGTCCACGCCATCGAGGTCGACGGGCTCGGCTGGCTTCTTGCCGGGATGCTCGCAGGGGGTGGTTTCGCGGGAGCGACATGGCAGGCGCCGGGCAGACGCACCGTGAACGGAGCGCGCTGGGCCGGTGTCGCGCTCGGCCTCGCTGCAGTCGTGCTGTGTGCGTGGCACCTGCAAGCGGACGTGGCGTACCAGCACAGCGTGGAAGCGTTCGAGCGTGGTGACATGCGGACCGCGCTTTCCCTCGCAGAGCGTGCCGTGCGCAAAGACCCGCTCACGGACGTCTACCGCGTCGCCTGCTCGGACGCGGCCGCATACCTTGGGGCGTATGAGCGGGCGGCGTCGCGTGCTATCATCGAGAAGGGCCTCGAACTCGAGCCAGCATCGTACGATCTTGCGTTGGCGCGGGCGCGCCTCGCGCGGATCGACGGATCGCCGGAGGCTGTGGATGCGCACGTGGCGGCTGCGTCTCTCTACCCGATGGGCATCGCCGTTCGTCGTGAGGCTATCGACGTGTGCCTGAAGGCCGGGCGCACCGAGGACGCACAGCGTCTCGCTTCGGAGATCCTGAGGGTCATACCCGACGATCCGCAGGCGGCTTCAGTCGTCGGGGCGGCGGCGCGATGACGCCCGTCCCGCTCAGAACACGTGCTTTGCGGCGCGAAGCACGAGCGAAAGCGCTCATCATCGTGGGCCTCGCCGCTGCGGTCGCCTTCGTTCTTGCGGCGCTCGGTGGCGTGTACTTCGAGCAGAGCACGCGCTGCGGCGTTTGCCATGCGATGAGACCGTACTCGGCCAGCCATCTGCAGACGCAGCACGCATCGCAGCGGTGCGGAGCGTGCCATTCGAGCGCCGGGCCTTTGGCTGCTCTCGCCGATGGCGCGCGGATGGCAAGGATGCTCGGCGGAGCTGCGACCTTCCACCGGCCCTCGCCCGCGACCATCGACGAACGCGGGTGCGTGTCGTGCCACGCGGACGCGCTGGGCTCGGTGGTGCGGTCGCGCGGCATCGCCGTCAGACACTCGGATTTCGCGGCCACGCGGTGTTCGTACTGCCACGGCGGCACGGGGCATCGCGTGGACGACCGCGCGTACAAGCACCCGGAGATGGACGACTGTTTGACCTGTCACAAAGCGAGCCCCACGAACGTGGCGTCGTGCGACCTCTGCCACGTCGATGACTCGGACACCGCGGTGCGCGCCGCACGGACGGCGTGGCGTGTGACGCACGGTCCGGGATGGGAGAAGACGCACGGGCTCGGCGACCTCGACACCTGTGCGGCGTGCCACACGCGCGACAAGTGCGCCAAGTGCCACGGCGTGCAGGTCCCGCACCCCGACGGGTGGAAGGCCACGCACGGCAGCGGTCTTGGCGAACCGCAGCGCTCGAAGTGCTACAAGTGCCATGCCGCATCGTGGTGCGAAGCGTGCCACGGCGGCGTCCCGATGCCGCATCCCACGGGGTTCATCAAGACCCACTATGAAGACGTCGATCGGCACGGCTACGAGACCTGCATGAAGTGCCATCTCCTCACGGACTGCGAGGCGTGCCACGTTGCTGGTGCGCACCTGAAGCGCCCGGGAATCTCGCCCCACGGAAGGACGCGGTGAGCAATGCAGCCCGACGCGCTCATCGATCGCATCGTGAACGGATGGTCAGCTGCGGTTCGGCTGTTCCCACGCGTTCTGCAGGACCCGCGCGCGTATCCGCGCGAGACGATGATTCTTGCGGCTCTCGTGGCGCTTGCGATCGTGTTCGTGATGCTCACCGGGTTCGTGGTCGCCGATGCGGCCAAGGCGCAGCGGCTGCGGGTGCGGCGCAAGGGGGCCGCGGCGAGGCGGCTCGCCGCCGTCGCTCTGGTGGCAGCCGGCGTGGTGGTGCTGATCTCGGCGGCCCCTACGCTCACCGTCGTCTCGAAGCGCTGCACGACCTGCCACGCCATCGCGCCGGAGGTGGCCGCGTGGAAGCAGGGGGCTCACGCCAGCGTCTCGTGTTACGGGTGCCACGCGCAGCCGGGGCCTCTGGGGGCGGCGGCGTCCTCGCTCGCGCGTGTGCGGTACCTTCGCGGAAGCGGAGAGTCCACGGTAGCGCCCGTGCAGGTGTCGACGCAGCGATGCCTGTCGTGCCACCGGAACATACGCAGCGGTGTGGTCGGGAAGCGCGTGCGCATGCGCCACTCTGATGTTCTCGATGCCGGCTACACGTGCGTTTCCTGCCATCCGCACGCGGGGCATGAGACGCCGAAGAGCCCGGGCGGCATCCAGCAGTCTGCGATGAACGCGTGTCTCTCGTGCCACGACGGGCAAGCGGCACCCGCCGGCTGTGGCACCTGCCATGCGTCGGGCGGTCCGCTCGATACGGCCGAGACCACGGGGACCTCCGTCGTTCGGCTGACGACCCGGTGCACCGGCTGCCACACGCAGCAAAGCGCTCGGCGCTGTGTGGCCTGCCACGGGCTCGAGCTGCCGCACCCCGCGGGATTCATGTCGGAGCACGCAGGGCTCTCATACCGCTCGCCGTCGCTGTGCGCCAAGTGCCACGAGCAGGCGTCACCGAGGATCGCGTGCGGATGCCACCAGGACGTGAACGTGCACGGCACGTACAGCGAGTGGTTCCCGCTGCACGGTCCGATGGCGCGATCGAACGGCCCGGGCGGCTGCCGCTGCCATGATGCATCGTTCTGCGGGTTCTGCCACGACAAGCCGGTGTTCTGAGGCGGCACGACGAATACTGCATAGGCCGTCGGGAAATACGCCGGGGTCGTGGTTGCCCTCGGTCTGCGCCGCTGGTACGATGTTTGCTCGCGCATGAACGAAGTTTAGGTTCTGTTTCCAACATAGTGCGGAGGTCGATCGCGTGGCTGCCCGGAAACCGAAAGTCAAGCGGGTCATGTCGCCGCAGCAGGCGATGCCGTGGATCCTCACGGGCGTGGCTGTCCTGCTCGTCGGCGTCATTGTCGCGCTGCTTGCGAGCGAAGGCGTGTTCGACGCGGGGCCGAAGTCCGATGCAGAGCGCGACTACCAGCTCCTCGTCGATGGTCTGCAGAAGAACCCGGACGATCCAGCGATCCTCATGACGCTTGCGGAAGTGGAGTACGACCTCGGTAAGAAGGCGGACGCGATCGCGCATGCCGAGCGGGCCGTGAAGGTCGCGAAGGATCCCGAAGGGTGGAGCGTGCGGCTTGCGGCGCTCTACGTGCGCGACGGCCAGATCAAGAAAGCGAAGACCGCACTTGAGACGGAACTCAAGGGCGGAGACGGCACCAACGACGGAGAAGCGTACTTCCTCCTCGGCCAGGTGGAGCGCGATCTCGGCGACCTCGATGCGGCGCTCAAAGCGCTCGAGAAAGCGGTCGAGATCATGCCGGTCAACGCAGACGTCCGCCTCGTGTATGCCGAGGTGCTCGAGAAGGCGGGCAAGAGAGATGAGGCAGCGACCCAGTTCCAGGCGGCCCTCAAGTTCTTGCCCGGCGACGAGCGCGCGCTCGCAGGACTGAAGCGTCTCGGTGTGAAGCCCGAGGAGACCACCTCGAGCCCGCATGCCACCGGCACGCCCGGTCAGTAAGCCGAAGAAGAGAGGCTGGATTGCATGAACCGACGCCTAGTCATCGTCATCGTCGTCCTCCTGCTCGTGCTGCTCGGGCTGGGAGGGCTTTACGTCTACCTCGCAGGAGGCAGGCCGGACGCGGCCTCGGCCGAGAAGGCCAAGCCTCCTGCTCAGACGGGGCTCGTCCCCGTGAAGAGCATCTACATGGCCAACGGTGAGAACCTCTACCGCCCGGTGGGGGTCGGCGCTGACGAGCAGGGGAACTTCTTCGTGACGCTCAAAGACGGCGCGAAAGTCTTCGAATTCGACCGCAACGGCGATTACGTGCGTTCGTGGGGCGAGCGGGGGCTCCAGGCCGGCCAGCTGATGGCACCGCTCGGTGTGGCGGTGGACCGGCTGTCCGGGCACGTGTACGTGACCGACCGCATGCGCCTGCGCCTCATCGCCTACGACACGCAGGGGCGGTACCTCTGGGAGGTGCCCGTCCTGAACGCGCTGGCACCCGTCCTCACGAAAGACGGCGTGGCGGTGCTGAGCTTCGGGCCGATAGCGCTGTTCGACAGCGAGGGCCAGCTCATCAAAGAGGTCGGCAGCCGTGGCTACGAGAAAGGCATGGTCGACTACCCGCGTGCTGCAGCGGCGCTGCCGGACGGCTCGCTCGTGGTCGCCGACTCCAATAACTGCCGCGTCCAGCGGCTGCGGCTGGAAGGCGAGGCGACCGCGACCGCGCTGTGGGTGCTCGGGACGCCACCGCGGTTCCAAGACGACCCCGAGACGCTGTTCGGCGTGCCGTCGGGCGTGGCCGTCGACGAGCGCGGTCGAGCATTCGTGCTGGACGGGTTCCGCCACACCATCACGGTCATCGACACTGAGACCGGCAAGACCATCTACCAGTTCAAGGACCTCGAAGGCCAAGCGGACGGCCTGTTCCGGCTCCCGACGCAGATCGCGTACCTCGGGGACCGCACCTTCGCGATCGCTGACACCTACAACGACCGTGTGCAGATCGTACGGCTCCTTCTGCCGGAGGAGAACACGGTCATCGCGCGCTCGCCGTGGCTGAAGTGGCTGCTCGTTCCGCTGCTCCTGCTGCCGCTCCTGTGGCTCCTGCTGCGGCGGCGCGCATATGCGACCGGCGAGGCGCTGGAGGCTGCTGCCGAGCGCGAGGAGCTTCGGCTCGTCGCGGGCGCTCTCAAACGTGTCCGCGTGCTGCCTCAGGTGTACGAACGGTTCGCCGAAGTGACGGAGCGCGAGGTGAGGATGGGCGACTTCCTCGTGCGTCTGGACACGGATTCCACCGACGAGGACACGCATGCGGTGCTCGCGGACGCCTCCAAGCCGCGCGTCCGCTCTCTGTCGAGCGTCGGCCGTCGCGTCGTGTTGGTCGCCGACGACGAGCAGGCGGCCGCTCTGCAGGAGAAAGGCGTCAAGCGCACGCTGACGCTTGCTGAGCTCGCAGAGCGATACCGCATCGAGGAATAACCTGGCAGGCGGGGCTCCCATGAGCCCCGCTTATGCAGCTATTAGTGAAAATGATAACGAAAACCCATTGGCAACGGGTGCATGCTTGAGTACCATGAATCGTGATTGCGAGCACGATAACGAACTTCAGGTTCGACTGTGAACAAGGCGATCACCGCAGACGCGGTTTCGCGCTCGTCGGGAGAGAGGAGGTGGAACGAGATATGACGAGCTTCGTAAGCAAGCGAACACACAAGGAGGGTGCAATGTCACGACGCACGATGATCGTCCTTGCGGCCGCGGCCGTGCTCGTGCTTCTGGTGGCGGCGCCGGCCTTCGCCGAGGGGTACAACAACCCCATCCAGTACACCCGCGCCAACGGCTACTTCTCCGGCCCGCACGGCGGCTACACGACTACCACGAACAAGTGCCAGGACTGCCACTCGACGCACTACGCTTCTGGTAGCTTCATGCTGCTGCGCGCGAACAGCCGGGAGGCTGCGTGCGACTACTGCCACGGCGGCGGCGGCGGTTCGACCATCAACATCATGATGGACAACGACTACCGCAGCGGCTCGTATGACCCGTCGCAGGCGTCGGCCATCCCGACCGAGACCATGGGTTACGGCACTGGCCACACGCTGGGCTACAAGGGCAATGCCCCGGCCGACATCAAGCCGGCGTACTCGGACACACAGGGCTTCAGCTGCTTCGACTGCCACACGCCGCACGGCAACTCCGCGCGCGTGCTGACGACCTTTGCGAACCCGGGTCGTCTGATGGGCACGGGAGCGAGCGTCATTCCTGGCTCCGGCAACAGCTCAGACGGCACACTCGACACCGCAGGCGAGTGGGGCATCGACCCGAACCAGGGCAACTTCAAGATCTTCAGCAGCGGTGCTGTTGCCGCGAAGCCGATCTGGCCGACGGGCCGTTTCCTGCTGCTGAAGGACCCGCACTCCGACGGCAGCGACACGACCACATACGGCTCGGATCCGTACGCGACTGACGGCAAGAACAAGATCGCGATCGACTGGGACGAGCCGCTCGGTCCAGCGGATGCCGCGTATGGCGGGGTCCAGGACAACGACCCGGATGCCGACTTCCCGTGGGCGACTGACGGCTTCCTGTCCGTGTCTGAGTTCTGCACCGACTGCCACGACGGCACCGCCGGTATGTCCACCCAGGCCGCCGAGGTCTGGCAGCCGAACGCAAGCGACACCACGACCGGCACCTACACGGTCGCCTACTCGCACGATGCGCAGCCGAGGCATTGAGCGCGCCAGATGATCTTGAATCCGGGTGATTCAAACAACTATGGTCCTCACTGCCGTAACTGCCACACCGGTGCGAGCTCGTGCAACCAGTGCCACGGCACCTCCGGTGGCGCCTACACCGCGACCTTCACCGCGCCGGTGTCAGGGAAGACGAACTACACCGCGCAGTCGTTCATCAAGACCTCTGCCACCACAGTCGGCAGCAAGTGCCTCGACGGCGGCTTCAGCTGGCCGCACCGCACGCTTGGCTACAACATGCTGAAGGACGAGCTGTGGGGCGTTGACTTCGATGGCACCCCTATCGCGGTCGGTGTGGTACGCGGCGCTTCGGCGATCGGTACGGTCGTCTTGTCATACGACGACACGTCGGCCAACGCTTCGTCGGGCATCCCAGCTGTCCAGAGCGACGACGGTGCGCTGCTTAATGCGGCTGCCGAGAACCTCGACAGCGTGTGCATCGACTGCCACGGCGACGCAACCTACTGGAACGGCACCACCGATCGTTCGTCGGCCATGGATTCGGAGCTCCTGCTCCGCGGTCTGCCGTAAGCTGATCGGCGTGGCCTCGAGGGCGTGACATACGTCCCCCCTCCGGCGGGGGTCCGCGAAAGCGGGCCCCCGCTTGTCTTTGCAGGAAGCCGCGCTGCCCGTGCCGTAATCCTCTGCTGTGGTATCATCCGCACGGTCTGGGGCCGCTCCGCGCAGGCGGCCTGTGCGAGAAGGAGCGTCGTGCCTCACACCGATCTTGTGCTTCTCCACGCCCCGAGCGTGTACGACTTCCGCGAGCGGTCCATCATGTTCGGACCGGTCTCGGACCTTGTGCCTTCCACGCCGATCTTCGAGATGTACCCCATCGGCTTCACGACGCTCGCCGAGTACATGGAGCGGCGCGGGCTTTCCGTGCGCATCGTGAACCTCGCAATGCACATGCTCGCCAGGCCCCGCTTTGACGTCGAGGCGGCGATACGGTCCATGCGGCCCGTGGCGTTCGGCATCGACCTGCACTGGCTGCCGCACGCGCACGGCGCCATCGAGGTCGCGCGGATCTGCAAGCGGCTGCACCCCGACATTCCCGTGGTGATGGGAGGTCTGTCCGCCTCCTACTTCCACGAGGAGCTCATCCGTTACGACTGCGTCGACTACGTGCTCCGCGGCGATTCGACCGAAGAGCCCTTCACGCAGCTCGTGTACGCGCTCAGACGGGGCGGGAGCGTCGCAGGCATCCCGAACCTCACCTACAAGACCGCCGCCGGGGACGTGGTCATCAACGAGCTCTCGTGGGCTCCGGACACCTTCGACCACGTCAAGCTCGACTACAGCTTCAACATGCGCTCCGTCATCCGCGACCGCGACTTCACGAGCTCGCTGCCGTTCCGGGGATGGCTCGGCTATCCGGTGACCGCCTCGCTCGTCTGCCGCGGGTGCACGAAGCAGTGCCCCACGTGCGGCGGATCGGCGTACGCCTTCGCGCAGCACTTCGGGCGCACGCGCCCGGCGTTCCGCGACCCCGAGCGCCTGGTGGCTGACATCAAGCACGTGGCGAAGCACATCCCGGGGCCGGTGTTCGTGCTGAACGACTTCCAGCAGGCCGGACCGGACTACGTCGAGGCGTTCATCAAGGGCCTGAGGCGCATCGACTTCAAGAACCCCATCGGTTTCGAGTTCTTCACGCCGCCCACTGAGGAGTTCTGCGCGTTTCTGGGCGAGAACCTCAACGACTGGTCGGTGGAGGTCTCGTGCGAGAGCCACGACGATGCGGTGCGCGCGGCGTTCGGCAAGCACTACGCGTTCGAGGAGGTCGCCACGTCCGTCCGCCACGCGTTCAAGCACGGCTGCTCACGCTTCGACCTCTACTTCATGACCGGCATCCCGACGCAGACCGCGCAGTCGGTGCGAGACACCGTCCCTGCCGTGCGGGATCTCTATGAGAGCGTGGGCAACGATACGCGTCTGCTCGCGTTCATCTCGCCGATGGCGCCGTTCCTTGACCCTGGCTCGATGGTGTTCGACAACCCCGACGCGTACGGGTACCGCCTGCGCGGGCGGACGCTGGAAGAGCATCGGCAGCTCCTGCTCCAACCGTCGTGGAAGCACATCTTGAACTACGAGCCCGACGGCATGACGCGCGACGAGCTCGTCGAGAGCACCTACGAAGCGGCGCTCGGCTTCAACCGCATCAAAGGCGAGATCGGCATTTTGGACGCTGCGACGGCCGCTGCAACCGACATGCGCATCCGCGAAGCGCGCCAGACGATGCGGCGGATCGATGCGATCGTCGAGTCGAGCGAGGGCGAGGAGCGCGAACGGCGGCTCGCTGCGCTCAAGCGCGAGATCGACCAGCTCAACGAGAACACGGTGTGCGTGAAGTCCGAGCTGCAGTGGCCTCGGAGCGTTCGGCCGACGCACGTCATCGCCAATGCGCACCTGTGGCTCAAGGTCAACGCCGAGATCCTCTTCCCGGCGATCCGCAGGCGGAGGCTCGCCCGCGAGGGAGGCGTGGCGTGAGCGAGGCGCTCGACCCTTCGCGCGGGACTCCGACGACCGAGCGCGTCCGTGGCATCTTCTCGCGGATCGCGCCGCGATACGACGCCTTCAACCTCGTGTCGAGCTTCGGGCTTGACCGCCTCTGGCGCCGCGCGACGGTGCGGATGGCGGGAATCACGCCGTCTACCGAGGTCCTCGACCTCGCGGCGGGCACGGGCGACCTGACGCTTGCAATCGCGCGGTACGGGCGCCCAGCGTCTGTCCTGTCCACCGACTTCGTGGAAGAGATGCTCAGGGTCGGCAAGCAGAAAGCGGCGCGCTACCACGGCCCTACGCGCATCTCATTCGCGCATGCGGACGCACAGGCGCTTCCGTTTTCTGACGCGTCGTTCGACGTGGTGACGATCGCCTTCGGCGTGCGGAACCTGCCCGACCGGCAAGCGAACTTCCGCGAGGTGCGGCGTGTGCTCCGCTCGGGGGGGCGGTACGTCATCCTCGAATTCAGCAGGCCGCCGTTCGCGCCGTTCCGCGCGGTGTACCACGCGTACCTGGAGCGGGTCATCCCCGCGCTCGGTGCGCTCATCGCCGGCGATAGGGCGTCGTTCGAGTACCTGAACGCGTCGATCCGCCGGTTCCCGAGCCAGCAGGAGCTCGCGCGCGAGCTCGAGGCGGCGGGCTTCTCCCGCGTGCGGTGGCGCAACCTCACTGGCGGCATCGTGGCGGTGCACGTCGCGGAGGTGTGAGGCCCTGCGCCCACGGCCGTCCCGCGCGCGTGCTAGGATGTCCTGAGCACCTGGTCGTCACGGAGGTCGCCCATGCTGCTTTCGGCCCGCTACGTCCTACCTGTGAGCGCACCGTTCATCGAGAACGGCGCCGTGCTCGTGCGCGACGGCCTCATCGTCGAGGTCGGTTTGCGCGACGAGCTCAAGGCCCGCTACCCGGACGAGGAGGAGCGCGACTTCGGGCAAGCGGCGCTCATGCCGGGCTTCGTCGACCTGCACACGCACCTGGAGTACGCCGTGTTCCGCGGGATGGTCGACGACGCGCCGTACTCGCAGTGGAAGCTGCAGGTCATGCGCAAGGAGTCGGCGCTCGACGCAGAGGACTGGGCGGTCTCCGCCGAGCTCGGAGCCACCGAGGCGGTCCGTTCCGGCATCACCACCATCGCGGACATCACGGACTCCGGCGCCTCAGTCGGCGCGGCGTCGGCCGCGGGGCTTCGCGGCGTCATCTACCGCGAGGTCGCCACGATGGACCGCTCGCAGGTCGAGCGCGCGCTCGCGGACGCGCTCGACGATGTCGAGCGCTGGCAGCAGGCGGTGTCCGATCGCATCGAGGTCGGTCTCGCGCCGCACTCGCCGTACTCGTGCCACCCGAAGCTGTTCGAGGCGGTCGCGCAGACGGCGACCGAGCGCGGCCTGCCGGTGGCGATGCACCTCGCCGGTTCGAAAGACGAGCACGACTTCGTGAAGTACGGCTCTTCGCTCCTCGGTCAGGACTACCGCGAGGCGTCGGGCTGGTCGGGCATCGGCTGGCTCCCCACGGGGGTGAGCCCGGTGCGCTACGTATACCAGTGGGGCATCCTCGAGGTACCCAGGATGCTCGCGGTGCACTGCGTGCACCTCGATGAAGGCGACGTCGGGATTCTCGCGAAGACGCGCACGGCCGTCGCGTACTGCCCGCGGTGCAACCTGAAGCTCGGGATGGGCATCGCGCCGCTTCAGGAGCTCATGGACGCCGGCGTGCTCGTCGGCATCGGCACCGACTCGCCCGCGTCGAACAGCACGATGGACTTCTTCGACGAGATGCGGATCGGCCTGCTCGTGCAGCGAGGGCTCGCGGGCGAAGCGCGGTTCTATCCGGCCGAGCGGTTCGTCAGGATGGCGACTCTGGAGGGGGCCCGCGCGCTCGGGCTCGACCACCTTGTAGGAAGCCTCGAGGCCGGCAAGCGAGCTGACATCGTGGCGGTGGATCTTTCCCGCAGCCACCAGGTGCCGACGCAAGACCCGTACGGCGCTGTCGTGCACACCGCGAACCAAGACGACGTCCTGCTCACCATGATCGACGGCGCCGTCGTGTTCGATCGTTCGGCGGCAGACGCGGAGGCGTTCGCCGGTCTTGTCGGGCGCGCTGACCGCGTGCAGGCCAAGCTGCGAAACTGGAGCGGCGCGTGAGGGAACGTGGGACGGTGGTCGCTGTCCGCGGCGGCCGGGCAGACGTGGCGCTCGGCCAGACGGCAGCGTGTGCTGGCTGCAAGGCGTGCTCTTCTCTGAGCTCGGCGAGCGGCGAGATGCTGCTGGCTGACGTGCTCGACCGGGTGGGCGCGAGCGTCGGCGACGAAGTCGAGATCGAGATTCCCGAGCGCCTGCGGGTGCAGGCGGCGCTCGCCATCTACGTAGCGCCCCTCCTTGCGCTGTTTGCGGGCTACTTGGCCGGATTCTTGCTTGCATCTGGTGGTGACGGCGATCCTGATACCGTCGGAGCGTTCACCGGCATCGGCAGCGCCACACTCGTGCTCGCGGCCGTGTTCTTCCGTGAGCGTGAGCTGGCTCGCAAGGAGGAGTTCGCTCCGTTCGTGCGTGCTATAATCGCGCCCGTTCACACAGGTTCAGGCGACCGTCACGACGGCGACGCCACTGACAGGAGGTACGAGTGAGCGACCAGGACTTCTTCTTCGACGAAGAAGAGAGCGAGACACCCAAGAAGGCAGAGAAGAAGGCCGCAAGCGCGCGGCCGGCGCAGAAGACGGTGGCTCCTGCCAAGCAGCAGGTCTTCCAGCAGAGCGTCAGCATGACGGTCGCGGCGCTGGTGGCCGTCATCGCGCTTCTGCTCGGCGTCATCATCGGTATCCTCATCCCGACCGGCGGTTCGGGCACGACGACCGACACCGGTGCCGTCGCGCCGCAGCTCACGCCGGAGCAGCTGCAGTCGGGCCAGCTCCCGCCAGGGCATCCGGACATCAGCGGCATGACCGGCGGCCAGGCCGCGACGGGCACGAGCCAGCCCGCCACCGGTACCGGGACAAGTGGAACCGGCAACTGATGATCGTCTCTGCGACCGGCCTGAGCGGCCGGTCGCCGTCACAGCAGGAAGCGAGGGTGGCTCATGGCCATCGATAAGACTTCGTCGCCCACGTGGGTGAAGGTCGTCATCATCGCCGTGGCGCTGTCGTTCGTGGCATCCGTTGCGGGGCTTGCCGCAATCGGCTCGGGCGGCGCGAGCCGATCGTCGAGCAGCTCCAATGATGCCGCTGCGACGCAGTCGTCCATCGCAGCCAAGCATCAGCCTGCGATCGACGCGCTGCTTGCGGCGCAGAAGGCGAAGCCAGAGGACATCGACATCATCACGCAGCTCGGGCACGCGTACTACGATTACGCCGCTGAGCTCACCAACGCCGGGCTGGCAGACGCGGCGCAGCCGCTCTGGGCGGTCGCCATCAGCTACTACGACCAGGTGCTCGCGAAGCGCCCTGACGACGCGCAGGTGCTCGGAGACCGCGCGTTCGCGGCGTACTACTCGGGTGCTCCGGACGCAGCGGAATCGCTCAAGCGCTTCATCGCGACGAACGACCCGAACCTCGCCCAGCAGATCGACGCTGCAAAGCAGTACCTGTCGCAGATCGGCGCCAGCGTTCCTGCGACGCAGTCGTCAGGGACGACGAGCACGCCGTAGAGACCACGCCACGGCTCACATGCGAGCGGTGTCCGCGAGCATTTGGCGTGCCTCTTCGACGCCAGGCGCGGTGGAGAAGATGCTGGAGAGCCGGGTGAGTTCCAAGATGTTGTCGACGACCTCGTTCGTCACGAGCACCAGCCGGCCGCCCGTTGCACCGTACTCCTTCGAGAGCGACAACAGAAGCCCGAGCCCGGAGCTGTCGAGGTACTCTATGCCGGACAAGTCGATGATGGCGCTCGGGGGCGCGTCTCTGAGCACGCGGTCCACCGTCATGCGGAAACTGGCGCACTCGCTGTAGTCGAGGTCGCCGGAAAGCGTGAGGACCCAGTGGTCGTCATGCGGGTCGACGTTGATTGAAAGCGACACGGCCACACCTCCTACGTCCCGGACACTGGCCAGTTGATACCCGAACCTGTGCGGCTTCTCACGGGACCAGAGGACGGCTACAATCGTGACACGGGCACGAGCGAAGCAAGGGGCGGCCATGCAGCTGACGATCGACGTGAAGAAGGACGGCTCCGCCTGCGTGTTGACGGTGCGTGGCGAGGTGGACGTGTACACGTCGCCGTTGCTGAAATCGCACCTGGCCGAGGCCATCGATGAAGGGTGCCTCGACATCGTCGTCGATCTCGACGGTGTGGGCTTCATCGACAGTTCAGGGCTCGGCGCTCTCGTGAGCGGCCTGCGGCGCGTGAAGGAGCGCTCCGGCAGCCTGCGCCTCGTCTGCACCAAGGACAGCATCCTCAAGGTCTTCCGCATCACGGGGCTCGACAAGGTCTTTCCGATCATGTCGAGCGTCGAGGAGGCCGCGGAGTTCTAGCGCTTGTGCGGCGAGTGCCGCACCCGTAGACTCGTGCGAGCACACGGCCTTCCGTCCAGGGAGCGACGCAACGTTGTTCGGCATCAGCGGTACAGAGTTCGTTCTCATCGCGGCCGTCGCGCTGCTGCTGTTCGGGCCTGACAAGCTGCCTGAGATCGCCCGCACGATCGGCCGCTTCACCGCGGAGTTCAAGCGTTACCAGGCGATGATGGAGTCCGTCATACGCGCGGAGGTCTACGCAGCACAGTCCGAAGCGGCGACGAAGTCGGCGAAAGAGGATCCGTTCAAAGCTGCGCGAGAGTACCGCGAGAAGGCCGGAACGACGATTCCCGGCCAGGAGCCGCAGGCGTCCGGAGCCGACACCGAAGGCGAGAGCGCCGCCGAGGCCGTCCTCGAGGACGAGGAGTACGATCCGGAGCTTGCTGCGCCGGATCTTGCCGATACCGTGTGGACGCCGGGAGCAGCGGGCGCTCCGGGCATCGAGCTGCCGGACGAGACCGAGCAGAGTGGGGAGGAGGTCGAGGCGGACGCCTGATGGCGACGCCTGCGCACGCCATGCCGATCTCGCCCAAGCGGATGCCGTTCATGAGCCACCTCGCCGAGCTGCGCAACCGGCTGACGGTGGTCGTCGTGGTTCTGGGCGTCACGGCCCTTGCCGGCTACTTCTTTGCCACGCCGATCTACAAGTTCCTCGTCGCGCCGCTTCAACCGGTGCTGCAAGGCAAGCCGGCGGTCACGCTCAAGCTGCTCGAAGCGATGGGGATCCGCTTCAAGCTCGGCGTATGGGGCGCCCTGGTCGTCTCGAGCCCGGTCATCATCTACGAAGCGCTCGCGTTCTTCCTGCCGGCGCTCAAGCCGAAAGAGCGCGTGTGGTTCATCTGGACGTTCATTGCGGCCGTCGCGCTGTTTTTGGCCGGCGCTGCGTTCTGCTACTTTGTCGTGCTCGATCCGAGCGCGCAGTGGCTCGCGAAGCAGAATGGCGACATCTTCAGCTACCTGCCGACAGGCGCCGACCTCGTCACCCTCGCGATGTACTTCATCTTGGGATTCGGCGTGGCCTTCGAAGTGCCGGTGCTGGTGTTCTATCTCGTGTACTTCGGTGTCATCCCGTACGACAAGTTGCGGAAGAACTGGCGGGTGGTGTGGGTCGTGCTCGCCACCGTTGCCGCGATGATCACGCCGGACTGGTCGCCGGTGACGATGGGGCTTCTCGCCATCGCGATGATCGGGCTGTTCGAGGGCACGATGCTGCTTCTCAGGGCGCTGCTCGCGCGCAAGATCCGCAGCCAGCGCGAGGCGTTCGCGCTGGACGAGGAGTGACCGCCCGTGCACGAGATGGGCATCTGCGATGGCATCCTCACGTCGGCTGTCCAGGCCGCCACTGAGAGCGGCGCTTCGCGCATCGAGCGGATCGAGGTCAGCATCGGCGAGCTCACCGAGGTGATGGACGACGCCTTGCGCTTCGCATTCGAAGCGCTCAAAGAGGGCACGATGGCCGAAGGCGCGGAGCTCGTCGTGCACTACGTCGAGGCGCGATCGCAGTGCACGGAGTGCGGCGCGGTCTTCCGACACGACCGGTTCGACCCGAAGTGCCCCGAGTGCGGCTCGTACGTGATCACGCTCGTGCAGGGACGCGAGCTTCGCATCGACGCGATCGACGTCGAGTAAGGAGGCGTGGTGCGCATCGACATCGCCAAAGACGTGCTCGCGCGCAACGACGCGCTTGCAGACGAGAACCGGCGGCGCTTCGCAGATGCGGGCGTGTTCGTCGTGGACCTGATGGCGAGCCCGGGCGCGGGTAAGACCACGACGATCCTCGCGACGATCGCCGCGCTCCGAGATCGGTACCGCATCGCGGTGATCGAAGGCGACATCGCGTCGCGCGTGGATGCAGAGAAGATATCGGAGCACGGCATCCCGGCCGTGCAGATCAACACAGGCGGGGCATGTCATCTCGAGTCTGCGATGATCCGGCGCGCCATCGACCAGCTCGACTTGGATGCCCTGGACCTGATCATCGTCGAGAACGTCGGCAACCTGGTGTGCCCGACGGAATTCGACTTGGGCGAGCACGCGAAGGTGATGATCCTCTCGGTCCCCGAGGGGCACGACAAGCCGTACAAGTATCCCGGGATCTTCGAGATCTCCGAGGCCGTCATCTTGAACAAGTACGACACGCGCTCGGTCTTCGATTTCGACGAAGACGAATTCCGTTCCGTGGTGGGGCGGCTCAATCCGCGTGCACCGATCTTCCCGATGTCCGCGAAGACCGGTGAGGGCGTCGAAGCCTGGGTCGCGTGGTTGAGCGAGCGCATCGAGTCAGCACAAGGAGGCGGGTCCCATGACGCGCGATGAGGCCGTCGCGCTGCTCGAGCAGCACGTGCCTGCCCCGAATCTCAAGAACCACTGCCTTGCGGTCGGCTGGATCATGCGTGCGCTTGCCGAGCGGTTGAGCGTCGCGCCCGCTGACGCGGACCGGTGGGAGGTCGCGGGCATCGTGCATGACCTCGACTACGCGACGACGGCCGACGACTTCGAGCGCCACGGCCGCGTGACAGTCGAGATGCTCGAAGGCAGCATCGACGAGGAGATGGCGCACGCGATCCTCGCCCACGCGAGGAAAGCGCCGCGGGAGTCCCTCATGGACAAGGCGCTGTATGCGGCCGACCCCGTGACCGGGTTCATCGTCGCGGCGGCGCTCGTGCGTCCGGACAAGTCCCTTGCCGCAGTCGAGGTCTCCAGCCTGAAGAAGCGCTGGAAGGAAAAGGCGTTCGCGCGGGGCGCGAGCCGTGAGCAGATGGCGTCGTGCGCCGAGTTCGGACTCGACCGCGACGAGTTCTTGGCCCTTTCGCTCGCCACGATGCAGGCGCACGCGGAGGCCCTCGGGCTGTAGGAGCGGGGCGCCTGGCTTGACGCGGCGTTTATACTCGCATGAGCCGTCGCCGAGACAGGAGCCGCGCTCATGCGTCTGATCGTCTCCGAGAAGAACATAGCCGCCCGGCGTATCGCAGAGATCCTTGCTACCGGTAAGCCGAAGACCGAGCAGGTCCACGGCGTTCCGGTGTACCGCTTCAAGCGAAACGGCGAGGAGTGGGCGAGCATCGGGCTCAAGGGCCACATCCTCGGCGTCGACTTCCCGCTTGCCCTCAGGCACCGAGACGGCCGGTGGACGGCCGAGTGGCCGGACGGGAGAGCGACCCCTGCGGAGCTGCCTCGCGAGCTCCCGGCGCCGCCGTGGCAGAAGCGCTCGAAGCCGTACCTGCCGGACGGCGTCGACCTCGCCACCTGGAAGCTCCAGTCGCTGCCGTACCTGGTGTGGGCGCCCGTGGGCAAGCACGTCGCTGAGCGCGACATCGTCGAGGCGCTGAAGTCGCTCGCGAAGCAGGCCGACGCCGTCGTCATCGCCACCGACTACGACCGCGAGGGCGAGCTCATCGGCGCTGATGCCCGGTCGATCGTGCGGTCCGTGAACGCGAACGTGCCGATCGGCCGTGCGCGGTTCTCCGCAATCACGAAAGACGAGATCGAGCGAGCGTTCTCCTCTGTCGGTGCCATCTTCGAGGAGCTCGCCGCTGCGGGCGAGACGAGGCAGGACATCGACCTCATCTGGGGCGCTGTGCTCACGCGGTACCTGACGAAGGTGAAGTTCTCCGGCGTCGGGCGACCCCGGAGCGTGGGCCGCGTGCAGACCCCGACGCTGCGCCTCGTGGTGGAGCGCGAGGTGGAGCGCGAGGCCTTCGTGCCGGAGACGTACTGGGTCGTCAAGGCGCTGTTCGAGGCGCGCGGCGAGGAGTTCTCCGCAACGCACGAGACCGAGCGGTTCTCATCCGATAAGGACGCGGCGCGCGTGCTCACGGCGGTGGACGGGCATGACGCAGGCACCGTCGCCGAGGCGGAGAAGACCCGGCGGACGGTGAACCCGCCCGCGCCGTTCAACACCACCGCGCTTCAGGCGGCCGCTGCTGCCGAAGGGCTTTCGCCAGCGCGCACGATGCGCATCGCTGAGACGCTGTACATGAACGGCCTCATCTCGTACCCGCGCGTGGACAACACCGTCTACCCGCCGAGCCTCGATCTTGTCGGCGCGCTGAGGATGCTGCGCGAGGTGCCCGCGTACCGCGACTACGCGAAGCGGCTGCTCGGACGGCCGACGCTTCGCGCGACCCGCGGCGCCAAGGAGACCACCGACCATCCGCCGATCCACCCGACCGGCGTGGCGGACCCAGACAAGCTCTCCGCCGAGGAGTGGAAGCTCTACAACCTCGTCGCCCGCCGCTTCTTGGCGACGCTTTCCGACCCGGCCGTCGTGGAGGTCACGAAGCTCGTGGTCGAAGTCGGCGGCGAGCGATTCGTCGCGCGCGGCGACGTCGTGGTGGAGCCCGGGTTCCGCGAGATCTACCCCTACGGCGCCAAGAGAGACGAGCGTTTGCCGGCGGTCGAGACGGGCGAGCAGGTGGCGTTCAAAGGAGCGTCGTCGGAGAGCAAGCAGACGCAGCCACCGAAGCGCTACACCCAAGGCGCGCTCATCCAGGAGATGGAGAAGCGCGGCCTCGGGACGAAGGCCACCCGCCACGAGATCATCCAGACCCTGTACGACCGGGGCTACATCACCGGGGACCCGGTGGCGCCCACCTCGCTCGGCCGTGCGGTCGTGAAGGCGCTGAGCGCGTTCGCGGAGCGCATAACCACTCCGGACATGACGGCAGAGCTCGAGGCGGAGATGGACGCGATCGCCAACGGCGAGGGCAAGAAGGATGCGGTGGTGACGCACTCGCGGCGGATGCTCGGAGATGCGCTCCAAGACCTCTTGGACCACGCGAGCGAGGTCGGCGAGATGCTGAAAGAGGCCTCGCTCGAAGACGCCCGCGTCGGCGCGTGCCCTTCGTGCGGCAAGGACCTCGTCGTGCGGTCGTCTGCCAAGACCAAGGGCCAGTTCGCGGGGTGCACCGGCTATCCCGAGTGCACGGTCACCTACCCGCTGCCTGCCGGCAAGATCGAGCCGGTGGACGAGCCGTGCGAGGTCTGCGGCGCTCCGAAGATCAAGGTCATCCAAGCGCGGCGCAAGCCAGAGGTGCGCTGCATCGATCCGGCGTGCCCGACCAACGCCGAGCAGCCGCTCGACATCGGGGCGTGCCCCGTGTGCGCGGCGGCGGGGCGGGACGGCCGCATCATCGCGCAGCGCTCCGCGCGGACGCTCAAGCGCTTCGCTCGGTGCACGCGCTACGACGAGTGCCACGTGAGCTACCCGCTGCCCCAGAGCGGGGAGATCGCCCCCACCGGCGAGACCTGCGAGTGCGGAGCGCCCATCGTCGTGGTGCAGACCAGGCGCGGGCCATGGCGGGTATGCGCGGACCCGTCGTGCCCGTCGAAGCAGGAGCGCCCCAAGCGCACGGGCGCTTCCCGGCGGCGCACGCGCGGGTAGCGGCGGGCGCGTGAGGGGAACGCTGGTTTCGGGCATCCACTGTATGCACGCTTCACTGAAGTCACGAGGAGGTCGTCATGAGGGTCGCCGTCTTGCAGTCCGCGATCCGCGCCGACCGGGACTCGCAGGCGCGGTCGCTCGCTGAACTGAGGGCGCGCGCGGTCGCCCAGGGCGCCGAGGTCCTCATCGCCGCTCCTGTGGGCGGCGAATCTCCGTTGCTTGACGGCATCGACCTGCTCGGCACGGTCGTCGTGCTCGAAGGCGACGCCGCGATCGATCCTGTGGAGCTTGCGAAGGCGCGACGCGAGCGGCCGGCAGCGCTCGTGCTCATGGCGGGGTCTGAATCGGAGCTGCAGGCAGAAGGCGTGCTTGAGCTCGCCATCGCGGCATCTGTCTCAGTGGCGAGCATCGTCATCGTCGCAGAGCACGGCGGCGGCGATATCGGAGCGCCCGGTCACGGCGGGAGCGCGATCGTCGTGGCCGGGGAAGTGGTCGCTGAGGCGTTCGGCACCGAGGACCTCGTGCTGGCCGATGTGCCGGTCCCGGCGCCGCCGATCGACGCCAGCGCGCCCGACCTGGAGCCGCCTCTCATCTTGAAGCAGCGCCTGGCGCGGCACCGCGGCGAGAAGCCCGAGACCGACTACCTCGCCGACCTCTCGTAGCGCGCTCAGTCCGGACGCGAGCGACCCGTTCGAGTGCTAGAATGCTCCCCGAGCCAGCCGGCTCGATCCCGCACGCCGTCACGACGAAGGGAGCGCCCGTGTCGCGTCGCAAGGTCACGATCGTCGGAGCAGGCCAGGTCGGCGCGACCGCCGCGTACTTGCTCGCGCTCAAGGAAGCCGCAGACGTCGTGCTCGTGGACGTCGCGGACGGCGTCCCGCAGGGAAAAGCGCTCGACATGATGCACGCCCGGCGCGTCGGCGGCTTCGACGTGCGCGTGGTCGGGACGAACGGCTACGACGAGTGCGAAGGCTCGGACGTCGTCGTCATCACGGCGGGACTGCCGCGCAGGCCCGGCATGACGCGGGAGGACCTGCTGAAGACCAACGGCGACATCGTCCGCTCGGTCATCACCGAGGTCGTGCGGGTGGCGCCGACGGCCGTCGTGATCTGCGTGACGAACCCGCTCGACGTCATGACCTACCTGGCGTGGAGGATCTCCGGGATGCCGCGCGGCAGGGTCCTTGGCATGGGCGGCGTGCTCGACTCGTCGCGGTTCGCGCATGCGATCGCCGAGGCGGCGGGAGTGCCTGTCGCGGACGTCGATGCGATGGTGATCGGCGCCCACGGCGACACGATGCTGCCGCTCGTGGGCCGCGCGACCGTCGCTGGCAGGCCGCTTTGTGAGGTGCTCGCGCCAGACGCGATCGAGGAGGTCGTGCGTCGCACGGTGAACGGCGGGGCAGACGTCGTCGCGCTGCTCAAGTCCGGGAGCGCGTTTTACGCTCCAGGCGCGTCGGTAGCGGCGATGGTGGAGGCGGTGCTGACAGACGCCCGGCGCGTCATGCCGACGTGCGCCGTGCTCGACGGCGAGTACGGGCTTCGCGGCGTGAGCGTCGGCGTGCCTGCCGTCATCGGTGCCGAGGGCGTCGTCGAGGTGCTCGAGCTCGATCTTGCCGACGATGAGCTCGCTGCGCTGCGCGCCTCGGCCGCTGGCGTCTCGCAGGGCATCGCCGCCCTCGGCCTCGGGGAGTGACGTGCTCTCGACGCGCGCCATCGCTGACGCCGTCAAAGAGGCCGTTGCGCGCCTCGCCTGCTCGCTTCGCCCGGACGTCCGCTCAGCGCTGGAGCAGGCGCTGCGCTCGGAGACCTCCGAGCGGGGCCGGCGCGTCATCGAGATGCTGCTTGAGAACGCGGCCGTCGCCGAACGCGACGCCGCGCCGTTGTGCCAGGACACCGGGACCGTCTGGGTGTGGGTCGAGGCAGGCGAGGACGAGTGCGTGCCTGCCGGACTGCCTGAGGCGATCGACGCCGCGGTGCGCGACGCCTACCGCGAGAGCGGGCTTCGCATGAGCGTCGTCAAAGACGCGCTTCTCGACCGCACGAACACCGGCGACAACACGCCGGCGCTCCTCGACGTGTCGTGGCGTCCGGGAAGCGGGGCGACCGTCCACGTCATGCTGAAAGGCGGCGGCTCGGACAACGCCTCTGTCGTGCAGATGCTTCCGCCGAGCGCGGGCGAAGACGGCGTCGTGGATGCAGTGGTGCGCGCCGTGGAAGCGAAAGGGGCGTCCGCATGCCCGCCGCTCGTCATCGGCGTCGGGGTCGGCGGGACCTTCGACACCGTGGGCAAGCTCTCGAAGCGAGCGCTCCTGCGGCCGCTCGATGCGCCTGCTGCCGATCCTCGCGTCCGCGATCTCGAGGCGCGCATCCTCGTGGCCGTCAACGCCACCGGCATCGGGCCGGCCGGCCTCGGCGGCAGCACGACCGCGCTCGGCGTGCGGCTCGTCTCGGCGCCGTCGCACATCGCTGCGCTGCCTGTGGCCGTCAACCTCGGCTGCTGCGCGATGCGCGCGACGTCTGTGGAGGTGAGGGGCGCGTGACGGCCCTGGTGGACCTGTCGAGCGCACGCTACGGCCCGCTGTTGAAGAACAAGCGGTTCCGCCGGCTGTGGATCAGCCAGTTCGTGAGCGGTATCGGCGACTGGCTCGTCATCGGTCTGCTCATCCCGCTCGTCACGACGCTGTCCGGCGGATCGGCGTCTGCAGTCGCGGGCATCATGATCGTCAAGATCCTGCCGTCGCTTCTGTTGAGCTCGTTCGTCGGGGTGTTCGTCGACTGGTTCGACCGCCGCGTGCTGATGATCGTGTGCGACGCCGTCCGGGCCGTGCTCACGCTCGGCTTGCTGTTCACGAACTCGCTTGCCGTCATCTACGCGATCGTGTTCTTCATGGAGATGGCCTCGCTGTTCTTCAACCCCGCCAAGAACGCGCTCGTGCCGTACCTCGTCGACGAGGAGGACATCGCCGTCGCGAACGGGCTCTCGTACACGACGCAGCAGGCGAGCATGCTCATCGGGTTGACGGCCTCCGGCGCCATCCTTGCGGCGTTCGAGGCGATCGTGCGCGCGGTGCTGCGCGCGAAGCTGCCGGTGGTGGACGCGCTCGCAGGCCCGCTTGCTCCTGCGCTTCTCGGTCCGCGCGCAGGTGTCGTGCTCAACTCGCTCAGTTTCGTGACCTCAGCGGCCTTCGTGCTGAGCATCCGCGTCCGCGCACGTGCAGGCGAGGCCCGGCGCTTCGACCTCACGCTCATCGGCCGCGACGTCGTGGAGTCGTTCCGGTTCTTGAAAGAGCGCGTGGAGCTCCGTGGCCTGCTCGTGACCGTGGCCCTCGCGCTCATGGGCGGCGGGTCGCTCATCTCGGTGGGCCTGGTGCACGTGCAGAGCAATCTCGTCGGGGGCGTTCCGTTCCTCGACCGCATCGAGCTGTTCCGCCGGCTCGTCGCGGCCCCGCAGACGTTCATGCTCGTGTTCATCGCGTTCGGGATGGTCGCCGGCGCGCTTCTCGTGCCGCGGCTGACCGGACGGATCCCGCTGCAGGCGCTCTTCTTGGGCGCGGTGAGCGTGTTCGGGGCAGGGATGGTGGTCTTCGCGCTGTCGAGCGCGTACTGGATCGCGGCGGTGTTCGCCTTCGTGGCCGGGCTGTGCATCGCCGCCTTGAGCGTCACGGGCAACACCTACGTCGTGCTCACCGTCTCCGACGAGCTGCGCGGCAGGGTGTTCACCGCGCTCGATGCGGTGGTGCGCGTGTCGCTGCTGGTGTCGATGGCCGTGGTGGCGCCCCTGGGCGACCTCGTCAACGCGGCGATAGCGGCGCTCGTGAAGTCTCGCGGCATCGATCCTGCACACGTCTGGCTCTCAGGGCCGCGGCTCACGTTGCTCTTGGCTTCGGCGCTCGTGCTCGCTGCTGCATGGAACGGGTACCGCCGGCTGGAGTGGCGGCGCCCGGCTGCGTCGGCGGAGGTGGCAGATGCGTGAGCCCGTCCGGATTCTGCTGCCTGACGAAAGAGACGTGCTTCGCGGTCTCGTCGCGGGCGACGAGGTCGTGCTCTCGGGCGTGCTGTTCACGGCGCGGGACGCCACGCATGAGAGGCTGGCAGCAGAGCTCGCGCGGACCGGCGAGCTCCCGTACGGCCTCGCGGGCCAGGCGTTGTTCTACGCGGGTCCGACGCCTCCCAGGCCCGGAAGGCCGGCCGGTTCCGTCGGCCCGACGACGGCGAGCCGCATGGACGCCTGGACGTCCGAGCTCCTGCGCGCTGGGATCGTCGCGACGATCGGCAAGGGCCCGCGCAGCGAAGCGGTGCGCCTCGCGTGCGCGGAGACGGGGGCCGTGTACCTCGTGGCCGTCGGCGGCGCCGCGGCGCTTCTCGGCGAGCGGGTCGTGAGCGCTGAGACCGTGGCGTACCGCGAGCTTGGTCCCGAAGCGCTGATCCGCCTCGAGGTCCGCGACCTGCCGGTGTTCGTCGGCATCGACGCACGCGGGCGGGACCTCTATGCTTCCGGTGCGAGAGGCACTCACGAGGAGCGCGCATGAGCGGCGTGTTCATCACGTTCGAAGGCGGCGACGGCGCCGGCAAGACGACGCAGATGCGCCTGCTCGCCGAGGCGCTGCTGCGGGCCGGCGTCGAGCCGGTGACCGTCCGGGAGCCCGGCGGCACGCTCACCGGCGAGAGCATCCGCGAGATCCTCTTGGGTCCCGCGCACGACGAGCTCACCGCCGTTGCGGAGCTGTTCTTGTTCGCGGCGAGCCGTGCTCAGCTCACAGCGCAGGTCATCCGCCCGGCGCTCGAGGCCGGCAGAGTCGTGCTGTGCGACCGGTACGCCGACTCCACGACCGCGTACCAGGGATACGGCCGAGGGTTGGATCTCGGCCTGGTCCGCGCGGTGAACGACGCGGCGACAGGCGGACTGGCCCCAGACCTCACGTTTGTGCTCGACGTCGAGCCTCGCGAAGGGGTTGCGGCCGCGAGCGCCAGCGGGCCCGATCGGATGGAGCGGCAGGAGATCGCCTTCCATGAGCGGGTACGGGACGGGTATGCCGCTATCGCTGCGGCCGAGCCGGAGCGCGTGCGGCTCGTGGCCCGCGGGTCGGTGGACGACGTGTGGCGCGAGGTCGCGCGCCTGGCGGCTCCGGTGCTTGAGCGCATCGGTGTCAGGATCGGCGAGGACGGCCGATGACGAGCGGGTGTGCATGGGACCGCGTGGCCTTGCAGCGGCCGATCGCGAAGCGGCTGAAGGCCGCGGTCGAGTCGGGCAAGGTGTCGCACGCGTACCTGTTCGTGGGACAGCCGGGATCGGGCACGCTCTTGATGGCGCAGGCCCTGGCGTGCGCCGTTCTGTGCGAGTCCGGCGGCTGCGGAGCGTGCCCCACCTGCGCGCGCGTGTGGAACTGGAGCCACCCGGATCTCGTCCGGTTGGAGCCACAGGGATCTGCGGGCTACACCGTCGAGCAAGCGAGGGAGCTCGTGCACGACGTCGGGCTGCGGCCGGTTGCGGGCGCGAAGAAGGTGTACGTCATCGAGGACGCTGACCGGCTCGGTGCGAGCGCAGCCAACGCGCTTCTGAAGACCATCGAAGAGCCACCGCCAAGCGCCCTGCTCGTGCTGCTTGCTCGCTCCTACGAATCCGTTCTCCCGACGGTGGCGTCGCGCTGCCAGGTGGTGCGGTTCGCGCCGGTTCCGGAGCCGACCGCGGTCGCGCTGCTCGTCGAGCGGACGGGCGCATCGCCCGATCAGGCGCGCGCTGCGCTCGCGGCCGCCGGAGGCGTGCTCGCTCGGGCGGAGGCGCTGCTGCGCTCGCCGATGCTCCTTGCAACACGTGTTCTCGCATTCGACATCCTCAAGCGGTTGCCATACATGGACGGGCACGACGTGCTGCTCGCGGCCCGTGATCTGCTGGCCGCGGTGCGCGCGCCGCTCGAGGACGTGAAGGCGGCGCAGGCGGCCGAGATCGCGGAGCGACGCGAGTATTTCGGCACGGACGCGTCGGTCAAGCCGCTCGAGGAGCGGCACAGGCGGGAGCTCACGGCGAGGGAGCGCGAGAGCGTCGCGCTTCTGCTCGGATCGATGGCGAGCTGGGTCCGCGACGCGCTCGCTGTGGGAGCGGGCCGCGAGGACCTCGCCGCCAACGCCGACGAGGCCGACGCGATCGAGGAGGTCGCTCGGGTGATGTCGCCGGCGGCCGCGGTGCGCGCGGTGCGGGCCGTGGAAGCGGCGCGCGAGCGGGTCTCGTATAATGTGAACCCCCAGGTGGCCATCGAGGCCATGCTGTTCGATCTTCAGGAGGTCCTCAAGTGCCCACGGTAGTGGGAGTGAAGCTCGCATACGCTGGCAAGGTGTTGTACTTCGATCCCGCCGGAACCGAGCCGCAGCCTGGCGATCCCGTCATCGTCTCGACGGAGCGCGGGGAGGAGTTCGGCACGGTCGTCTTCGGCTGCACGGAGGTCGCAGATGACGAGGTCGTCGCGCCGCTCAAGCCCGTCGTGCGCCTCGCAGACGAGTCCGACGTCAAACGCGCTTCGGAGCTGGCTGCAGAAGACGAGCGCGCGCTCGAGACCTTCAGGCAGATGGTGGAGCGACACGGACTCGACATGAAGCCGGTGGCTGTCGAGACGCTCTTCGACGGCTCGAAGAAGGTCTTCTACTTCGTGGCAGAAGAGCGCGTGGACTTCCGCGCGCTCGTGCGCGAGCTCGCCTCGACCTTCAAGACGCGGGTGGACATGCGGCAGATCGGTGTCCGCGACGAGGCGCGCATCGTGGGCGGCGTCGGCCACTGCGGCCAGCAGCTGTGCTGCGCGCGCATGCGCGGCGACTTCGAGCCGGTCTCGATCCGGATGGCCAAAGAGCAGGACCTGCCGCTCAATCCGTTGAAAATCAGCGGCCTGTGTGGCAGACTGATGTGCTGTCTGCGCTACGAGTACGATGCATACAAGGACTTCAAGCAGCGTGCCCCGAAGTGCGGGTCGATCGTTGAAACCCCGAAAGGGCCAGGCAAGGTCGCGGCGCTCAACACGCCCAAGGAGATCGTCGCCATCAAGCTCGAGGACGGCTCCGAGCTCAAGGTGCCGCTGTCGGCGATGGAGTGCGACGCGGCGGGCGGACGTCCGTGCAGGGTCCGTGCCGAGGCGATCCAAGCACCCGTGCCGGCCGTCGCCGCGGTGCTCGAGAGCCTCGCAGCGCCGTCCGGGACGGTGGCGAAGGCCGAAGCAGCCGCTGTGGAAGGCGAGCGCTCACCAGCGAGGCGCAAGCGGCGGCGCCGGACCGCAGGGCCGGTGGAGAGCGCGGCTCCGGAGCCGCCGAAGCAGCCGGATGCACAGCGCCCCGCACCGCGCAAGCGGAGGCGGCGCAAACCGAAGAGCCAGGACAAGGATGCGGGGAATACGCCGACGTAGCTCAGTTGGTAGAGCAGCGCACTCGTAATGCGCAGGCCAAGGGTTCGAGTCCCTTCGTCGGCTCCACAGGAACGAGAGGGCCCGCTCGTAATGAGCGGGCCCTTTGCGTGCCCCCTACGCCGGAGCGGCGCGGGCTTGGCCTCGCGAAGAAGTCTTGCGCGAGGATTGTAACCCGTGTTACAGTGCGGCAACCTCGCCCCCGGACGGGTCTCCCCCGGTGCCCGCCGCGGGCGTTGCCGTGCCACGGGTATGCTGTGGGAGGCGGCAGGCGTCTTTCCGGGGAGGAGGTGCGGAGTGCCGTGCACACGTCCGCTCTTGATCATCTGACGCTGGCGGCGTTCATCGTCGTCGGGGCGCTGTTCGTGCCCGTGGCGGTGCTCGCCTCGAGCCTGCTCGCTCCTTCGAAGCCTGACGCGCGCAAGACGTCCACCTACGAGTGCGGCGTCGAGCCGGTGGGTCCTCCGTGGGTGCAGTTCCGCATCGGGTACTACGTATACGCGCTCCTGTTCGTCGTCTTCGACATCGAGACGGTCTTCCTGTATCCCTGGGCGGTCGCCTTCAACGCGATGGGCGTCTTCGTGCTGGCGGAGATGCTCCTGTTCATCGCCATCCTCGCGCTCGGGCTCGCGTACGCCTGGAAGGAGGGCGCGCTCAAGTGGCGCTAGACAGACTGACTGGCGAGAACTCCGTCCTGTTCGCCCGCAGCGAGCAGCTGTTCGACTACGCGCGGCGCAATTCGCTCTGGTACCTCGCGTTCGGCATCGCATGCTGCGCGATCGAGGGGCTCATGCACGCGAGCGGCCCTCGGTTCGACTTCGACCGCATGGGCGTGTTCTTTCGCGCAAGCCCACGCCAGGCCGACGTGATGATCGTCGCCGGCACGGTGAACCGCAAGATGGCCGAGACCGTCAGACGGCTCTACGATCAGATGCCGGAGCCCAAGTGGGTGGTTGCGATGGGCGCGTGCGCGTCGACCGGCGGCCCGTTCCGCGAGTACCCAAACGTGGTCCTCGGCGTCGACACGGTGGTGCCCGTCGACGTGTACGTGCCGGGCTGCCCGCCGCGTCCGGAGTCCGTGCAGTACGCCTTCATCCAGCTGCAGAAGAAGATCGCCGAGCGTGCGAAGGAGCGCGTCGATGCTGCACGTGGCTGACGTCGAGCGGCTGCTCGCTGGAATCGAGGGCGCGACGGTCGCCGAGGAGCGTCTCGGCGTCGTCGCGCGCGTCGGCCGCGGCGAGGCGGAAGAAGCGCTCGGGCGGCTGAAGGAGGCAGGCCTCGACTCGCTTGTGGACCTCCTGGGCACCGATACCGGCGAGCACATCGAGATCACCTACCACCTCCGCTCCTACGAGGCCGGCCAGGACGTGTTCGTCAAGACGGCCGTGCCGTACGACGGCGAGCTTGCGAGCGTGTGGCAGACCTGCCCCGCTGCGCTCATGCCGGAGCGAGAGACGGCCGAGCTCTTCGGTCTTCGGCTCACGAACCATCCGAACCCCAAGCGGTTGCTGACCACCGAAGGCGTTCCGCCCCTCCTGCGCAAGGACGTCCCGGTGCGATCGCCAGAGGAGTTCACGCGATGAGCGATCCTCGCTACGACGTCTACGACGCCGGTCTGATCGGCGAGGGCATGCACGAACCGCCGGTGCTGCCGGCGGGTCTTCGGCGTGCGCCTTCCGGTGTGGACGGCCTGCGCACGGAGCACCTCGTCATCAACATGGGCCCCCAGCACCCGTCCACCCACGGCGTCCTGCGCATGCTCGTTGAGGCCGACGGCGAGGAGGTCGTCACCGCCGAAGCGTCCATCGGCTACCTGCACCGCGGCATCGAGAAGGTCGCCGAGCATCGACGGTACGACGCGCTCGGTACCCTCATGGACCGCGGCGACTACGTGAGCGGCATCATGGGCGAGCTTGCGGCGGCCCTCGCGACCGAGCAGCTGCTCGAGGTCGAGGTCCCGCGAAAGGCGCACTGGCTGCGCTCGCTTGCAAGCGAGCTCAACCGTATCGCGAGCCACCTGGTGTGGTACGGCACGTTCGGGCTCGACACAGGGGCGATGGGGCAGTTCCTGTACGCGATGCGCGACCGTGAAGCGCTCCTGGACATCCTTGAGGCCATCAGCGGTCAGCGCATGATGTTCAACTACGTCCGGCCTGGCGGCGTCGTGCGGGACCTGCCGGCCGGCATCGACGCGAAGATCCGGGCGTTCGTCGACACCTTCGAGAACGTCTACCTGCCCGAGCACCACGCGCTGCTCGGCGGCAACGAGATCTTCCAGTCTCGGGTGAAAGGCATCGGGGTCATCACGCGCGAGCAGGCGCTCGCCTTCGGCCTGACCGGTCCTAACCTGCGAGCGAGCGGTGTCCGCTACGATGTGCGCGTGGACCGCCCGTACGCCGCATACCCCGAGCTGGAGTTCGACGTCCCAGTGGGGACGGCGGGCGACGCGTGGGACCGGTACGTCGTGCGCATGGAAGAGATGCGCCAGGCCGCGCGGATGATACGGCAGTTGGTGGACGGCATGCCCGAAGGTCCGCACATGGCGAAGGTGCCGAAGGTGCTGCGACCGCCGGCCGGGGAGGTCTATGCCGCCGTCGAGTCCTCGCGCGGGGAGACGGGGGTCCACCTCGTCTCTGACGGGAGCGAGCGCCCATACCGCTTCCACTATCGGGCACCGTCGCTGTTCGCGCTCCAGGCCTTGGAAGAGATCCTGCCGGGGCATCTCATCGCGGACGTGGTGATGATCATCGGCTCCACCGACGTCATGATGGGAGAGATCGACCGATGAGCCCGGTCATCGCATCGGTCCTCAAGGTGTTGGCGTGCCTCGCGCTCATGCTCGCCAACGGCGTGGTGATGATCTGGATGCTCCGCAAGGTGCTCGGCCACCTGCACCTGCGCTACGGGCCGTTGGAGATGGGGCCTTCCGGCATCTTCCAGACGACGATGGACGTGCTCAAGCTGCTCACCAAAGAAGACGTGATGCCGCGCGCCGCCGACAAGGCGCTGTTCTGGCTCGCGCCGCTCGTGGTCTTCGTGCCCTCGCTTGCGGCGTACGCAGCGCTGCCGTTCTCGTCGTCTGTCCGGGCGGTCCGCCTGGATGCGGGGCTGCTGTACACGTTCACGGCGCTCTCGTTCGTGCCGCTCGGCATCCTGATCGCGGGGTGGGCGTCCGGCAACAAGTGGTCGCTTCTCGGCGGCATGCGCGCCGCGGGGCAGCAGATCGCGTACGAAGTGCCGCTGCTGCTGTCGGTCCTTCCGATCGTGATGCTCACGGGCACGGCCGACCTCGGGCGCATCGTGGAGGCGCAAAGCGGCGTGTGGGCGGGCTTCGTGCCGCGATGGTTCATCTTCGACCCGCTGCTCCTCCCGACGTTCGCGGTCTTTCTCATCGCTGCGCTCATCGAATCGAACCAGACGCCGTTCGACATGTCGGAGGCGGAGTCCGAGCTGGTCTCCGGGTTCGCGACCGAGTACTCGGCGATGAAGTTCGGGCTGCTGTTCCTCTCCGAGTTCAGCAACCACTTCATCATCTCGGCGCTTGCGGTCACGCTGTTCTTCGGCGGGTGGACGCTGCCGTGGGTTCCCCAGAGCGTGAGTGCGGCGCTCGCGCCAGTGACGTTCCTGCTCAAGACGTACGTCGGCATCTTCGTGATGATGTGGATCCGCGGCACCTACCCCCGTGTGCGCATCGACACGCTGATGGAGCTCGGGTGGAAGCGGCTCATCCCGGTCTCGCTCGTGCTCGTGGTGGTGATGGGCGTCGTGATCAAGGCGCTGCCTGCACTCGCGAGGGTGGTGGGCTGAGATGTGGGGCGCAGGACTCATCAACGGGCTCCGCATCACGATGCGCAACATGCTGCGCGGGCCGATCACCGTGAAGTACCCGCACGAGAAGGTCGAGCTTCCCGAGCGAGCGCGCTGGGCCGTCGCACCGCGGTGGTTCGAGGACGGTTCGCCGCGCTGCACGGCGTGCATGACCTGCGTCCGCACCTGCCCCGACCACATCCTCTCGCTCGACGTCGAGACGCGCGAGGACAAGTCCAAGCACATCGTGCGTTTCGACTACGAGCTCGGCGCGTGCATGATGTGCGGCCTGTGCGTCGAGGCGTGCCCGTTCGACGCCATCGAGATGAGCCACGAGTACGAGCTGGCGGTGACCGATCCTGCGGGCCTGCGCCGGACGCTGCTTCAGGACGTTGACGCGGCGAGCGCCGCCAAGCACCGCGAAGAAAAGGCGAAGTCTGAAGGCGCTGTCTCGGACGAGGCGGGTGATCGTGCTGATGGCTGAGACCGTCAACGGCGTCGCGTTCTTCCTTCTGGCGTTCGCGAGCATCGGCGGGGCGGTGATGATGCTCTCGACGCGCAACGTGGTGCACGCTGCGCTCTGGCTGCTCGAGACGATGCTGGCCACGGCCGGCCTGTACCTTCTGCTCGACGCGGAGTTCCTCGCGCTCGTGCAGGCGCTCGTGTACGCCGGCGCGGTGTCGGTGCTCGTGCTGTTCACGATCATGCTGACCTTGCGGCGCAGGGAGGACGCCGTACGGCCGTTCGAGCCAGGGTGGGGCGCGCTTGCGCTTGCGGCCCTCTTCGGCGGCGCGATGCTGCTCGCCATCTCGCGAGCGCCCCTGCCGGTCGGGGTGATGCCCGAGTCGGTGCCGACGATGGCCGACTTCGGCCGCGTGCTGTTCACCGAGTGGGCCGTCCCCTTCGAGATCGCGTCGCTCGTGCTGCTCGTGGCGCTGGTGGGAGCCGTGTGGTGGTCGGGAGGTGACCGGCGATGACGATCGGTGCGCCGGCGGGCGCGGCGCAGTTCATGGCGCTATCGGCCGTGCTGTTCTCGCTCGGCCTGTACGGCGCGCTCTCGCGCAAGAGCGCCGTGATGGTGCTGATGTCGCTCGAACTGATGGCCAACGCGGTCAACCTCAATCTCGTCTCGCTCTCGCGCTTCACCGACCCGGCGGCCATGACGGGGCAGTACTTCGCGGTGTTCTCGATGGTGGTGTCCGCCGCGGAGATCGGCCTGGGCCTTGCGCTCGTGCTGGCGATCTACCGGCAGAAGAAGACGATCGAGCTCGAGGCGATGGAAGAGCTGAAGGGGTAGGCCGTGGGCTACGTGGCGCTCATACCGCTTCTTCCCGCGCTGGCGTTCGCGGTGCTCGCACCGCTTCCGCGCGCGTGGCGCAACCGCCTCGTGCCGCTCTCGGTCGCAGCCGTGTTCGGCTCGCTCGCGCTTGCGGCCGCTGCGTTCGCGCAGGTGTGGCCGGGCGGGCACGAGGTCGAGCCGGTCGTCGCGTTCGCGACGGCCTTCGCGCACGTAGGCGATGCAGCACTGCCGTTCCGCATCGTCGTCGATCCGACAGGCGCGCTCATGGCGCTCGTCGTGACCGTCGTCGGGACGGCGGTGCAGGTGTACTCGATCGGATACATGCACCGCGAGGACCGCATCGGGTGGTACTTCGCAGTGCTGTCCTTGTTCACCGCGGCGATGCTCACGCTCGTGCTGGCCGACAGCTTCTTACAGCTGTTCATGGCCTGGGAGGTCATGGGCCTGTGCTCGTACCTGCTCATCGGTTTCTGGCACCAGCAAGAGGGGCCAAGGACCGCGTCCATCAAGGCGTTCCTCACCACGCGCGTCGGCGACATCGGCTTCTTGCTGGGTCTGCTCGTCATGTACGCGACCGTCGGCTCGTTCGACTTCGCCACGGTGCTTCACGGGCACGCGTGGGAGCCGAAGGCCGCGACTGCGGTGGCGCTCCTGCTCCTGTTCGGCGCGATGGGGAAGTCTGCGCAACTGCCGCTGCACGTCTGGCTGCCTGACGCGATGGCGGGTCCCACACCCGCATCGGCCCTCATCCACGCGGCGACCATGGTGGCGGCAGGCGTGTACCTCGTTGGCCGAGCGCTGCCGATTTTCGAGGCCAGCGGCGTGGCGCTCACCGTCACGCTCGTGGTGGGAGCGCTCACGGCGCTTGTAGGCGGCCTGCTCGCAGCCGTGCAGCACGACATCAAGAAGGTCCTCGCGTACTCGACGATAAGCCAGCTCGGCTACATGTTCGTGGCGCTCGGGGCAGGCGGGTTCGCCGCCGGGATGTACCACCTCGTGACGCACGCGTTCTTCAAGTCGCTGCTGTTCTTGGGCGCAGGCGTGATCATCCACGCGGCGCACACGCAAGACATGCGAGAGATGGGCGGTCTGGCCAAGCACATGCCCGTGACGACAGCCGCCTTCGGTGCCGGCGCGCTTGCGCTTGCCGGCGTGCCGCCGCTGTCCGGCTTCTTCAGCAAAGACGAGATCCTCACCGTGCTCGTGCACGAGCACCAGTACCTCGCGCTTGCTGTGGCGCTCGTCGCGGCCTTCGTGACGGCGTTCTATGTCGCGCGGCTGTTCTTCCGCGTGTTCACAGGTCCGCCGCAGACTGAGGGGCTGCGCGAGGCGCACGTCGAGATGCTGGCGCCGATGGTCGTGCTCGCCGCGATCACGGCCGTCATCGGGTTCGCCGGACCGGCGATCGGCGAGTTCCTCGGGCACGAGATTCCGTGGCCGCAGCCGGGCGTGGCTGCGCTGTCTGTGGGCGTCGCCGTCGCAGGGCTCGCTGCGGGTTGGTGGGTGTACGGCCGTCGGACGATGGTCCTGAACACACGCCCGCTCAAGGAGCGCGCCGGTGCGCTGTATACCGCGCTCACGCTCAAGCTGTACTTCGACCTCACCTACGACCACTTCATCGTCAAGCCGTACGCGAGGCTCGCTGAGCGGCTCGCCCGCTTCGACCTCGGCGTCATCGACGCCGTCGTGAACGGGGCCGGCCGGCTCTGGCGCGTGCTTTCCAGCATCGGTTCCTGGTTCGACGCCACCGTGGTGGACGGCGCGGTGAACGGCGCTGCGGCGGCGGTCGTGGCGGGAGGCGAACGTGCGCGCGCTGTGCAGGTCGGACGCGTGCAGGCGTATCAGGCGCTGATGTTCGGCGCGATCGTGCTGGTCATGGTGCTGCTCGTCGTGAAAGGGGTCTGAGCTGTGACCTCCCATCTGCTGTCTGCCATCGTCTTCCTTCCGCTCGCGGGTGC
Source organism: Parvivirga hydrogeniphila (assembly GCF_023371205.1). Taxonomy (NCBI): domain Bacteria; kingdom Bacillati; phylum Actinomycetota; class Coriobacteriia; order Anaerosomatales; family Anaerosomataceae; genus Parvivirga; species Parvivirga hydrogeniphila. The sequence goes on along the minus strand of NZ_JAMCCO010000002.1, from coordinate 253,594 downwards.
TGCGGTGTGCGCGCTCGTGCCGAGCGCTCGTGCGTCGCGTGCGCTCGCGCTCGTCACTTCGGGCATGGTCCTCGCGCTCACCGTGTGGCTGGTGGCGGCATTCGACCCGCATGCGGGGATGCAGTTCGTCGAGCGGGCCCGCTGGATCCCGCAGATCGGCAGCGAGTACCACCTCGGCGTCGACGGCATGTCGTTGCCGATGCTGGCCCTCTCGGCCCTGCTGTCGGTGCTCGCGGTGGTCGCTTCGTGGAACGTCGCCGAGCGTCCGAAGACGTACTTCGCGCTTCTTATGCTCCTCGAAGTCGGGATGAACGGCGTGTTCGTCGCCCTCGACTTCGTGTTGTTCTACGTGTTCTGGGAGCTCGTGCTCGTGCCGATGTACTTCCTCATCGCGTGGTGGGGCGGGCCGCGGCGCCAGTACGCCTCGCTGAAGTTCTTCCTGTACACGCTGTTCGGCTCGGTGTTCATGCTCGTCGGCATCATCGCGCTGTACCTGCACCCCGCAGGAGGGACGCTGGACATGGTGGCGCTTGCTGGCCGCGGTTTCCCGGAGCGGTTCCAGATGTGGGTGTTCGCCGCGTTCTTCTTGGGCTTTGCCGTGAAGGTGCCGGTCTTCCCGCTGCACACCTGGCTGCCTGACGCGCACGTCGAGGCGCCGACGGCGGCATCTGTCCTGCTCGCCGGCATCCTGCTCAAGATGGGCACGTACGGCTTCATCCGTGCAGCGCTTCCGATCCTCCCCGAAGCGTCGCGCGCGTGGGCCCCGGTGGTCGCAGCGCTCGCCGCGATCTCGATCGTGTACGGCGCGGCGCTCGCGTTCGCGCAGACGGACCTCAAGAAGCTGGTGGCGTACTCCAGCGTCTCGCACATGGGCTTCGTGATGCTCGGCATCGCTGCGGGCACGCCTGAAGGGATTTCGGGGGCCGTCGCGGTCATGTTCTCGCACGGCGTGGTCACGGGCATGCTGTTCTTGCTCGTCGGCATGGTGTACGAGCGCACGCATACCCGCATGATCGAGGACGTCTCCGGGCTTTCGGTGCAGGTGCCGGTCGCCGGCGGTCTGCTCGCATTCGCGTCGTTCGCATCGCTCGGGCTGCCAGGGCTCTCGGGGTTCGTCGGCGAGTTCTTGAGCCTCCTCGGCGCATGGAAGTCCGCGCTCGTGCCGAGCGGCTGGGTGATCGTCTCGGCCGTCGGCGTGCTGCTTGCGGCGGCGTACATGCTGACGATGGTGCAGCGCGTCGTGCTGGGCGAGCCGTCGGAAGCGGTCGCAGGCATCGCAGACCTGACGCTCCGCGAGATCGGCGTGCTCGTGCCGCTCGCGGCGCTCACGCTCACCGTCGGCGTGTGGTGGGACTCGCTTCTGCGCTACGTCGCGCCGGCGGCGGCCGAGCTCGCACAGAAGGTGATGGGATCGTGACCGAGCTCGCCGTCCTCGTGCCTGAAGCGCTCGTCCTTGTAGGAGCGCTCGCAGCGCTCTTCGCCGAGCGCTTGCCCGGCGGCGACCGCACGGGCGCTCGGCTGGGAGCGGCGCTCACGTTTGCGGCCGCGTTGTCGGCAGCGGCCATCGGCGTGACGCGGCCGATAGCTGGGGGCACGCTCGCGTACGACGCGATAGCGCGCGATGCGCGCGTGGCGGTGAGCGCGCTCACGGCGCTGTACCTGCTGTGGTTGTCGGGCTCGAGCATCGAGCGGACGCGAGAGATGGCGGCGTTCGCGCAGTTCGCGGCGCTCGGCGGCATGCTGATGGCTTCGGCGCAGGACCTCGCGACGCTGTTCATCGCCATCGAGCTCGGCACAATGCCGGCATACGTCATGATGGGCTACGAGCGTTCGGACGCCCGCGCGCTCGAGGGCTCGCTGAAGTACTACCTGCTCTCGATGACGACGAGCCTCGTGATGCTGTACGGCTTCTCCTTGCTTTTCGGCCTTTCGGGGACGACGCGCTTCGATCACGCAGGGGCGCTGTCGCCGGAGGGGCTCTTGGGCTCGTTCGCCATCGTCTTCGCGCTCAGCGGGATGTTCGCGAAGCTTTCGGCGGCGCCGTTCCACTTCTGGACGCCTGACGCGTACGCGGGGGCTCCTGCCTCGGCGGTTGCCTTCGTGTCGACCGTCCCGAAGATCGCGGGGGTCGCGGCGCTCCTGAGGCTGTCGGCGGCGCTTTCTGCAGGCGACCTTCTGCCGCTGTACTTCGGGGCGGCGGCGCTCGCCTCGATGCTGCTCGGCAACTTCGGCGCCTACCCGCAGCGCGACGTCAGGCGGCTGATGGCGTACTCGGGCATCGCGCACAGCGGCTACGTGCTGCTCGCCCTCGGCGCGGGGAGCGCGAGCGCGCTTGCGTACGCGATCATCTACGCCGTCCCATCGTTCGCGGTGATGGTGGTCGCGAGCGAAGAGGGGACGGCTATCGACGACTGGGGCGGCCTCGTCCAGCGGCGGCCGGCGGTGGCGTGGGCGCTCGTCGTGCTCCTGCTCTCGCTCGTGGGCGTGCCGCCCATGGCGGGCTTCTTCGGCAAGGTGGCCGTCTTCGGCGCGGCGCTCGATGCCGGGCGGACGGCGCTCGTCGTCGTCGCTGTGGTGATGAGCGTGGTGTCCGCGGGCTACTACTTCAAGCTCATACGGCAGGCGTTCTTCGGACAGGCGGTGCTGATCGCGTCCGAAGAGCGGGTGCGGCCAGGCTGGACGTCCGGTCTGACGATCGGCATCGCGACCGCTGCCACGCTGCTCCTCGCCGTCGTCCTCGCGTCCGCCGGCGCGCTCTCGCTGCCGGGCGTAGGCGGGTAGGGCCTCCCGATCCACGCCAGCTCTGTCCAGGCCGCGAAGATTCAGTGAAGAGCTTGGGAAGCCGCCTGCGCTACGCTCGTGCGGGGGGGTATCATCGTTCGCGCGGACACAACAGCGCGAGAGATGCACCGTTCGCTTCTCGGAGGTGGCAGATGTCTGACGACGACACCACGTTTCACGAGCCGGCTTCGCCGATCGCGCCGCCGCCCGTGTGGATCCCGTCGACGCCAGCGGCGCCTGAGCCACCGCGCACGGACGCAGCCAGGCGCTCGTTCCTCTTCGGGCTTGCAGGCGTGGTCGTGGGCGCTGCGCTCACCGCGGTCGTGCTGTTGACGCTCGTGGTGCCCGCTCAGCGGGTCGAACCGTCCGGCTCTGGGCAGCCGGCGGCGCGCAGCGCGCCGGTGAGCATCGAGGTCACCGGGGACGTGGCGTTCGCTGAGGCGGTAGCGGCCAAAGCGACGCCTTCGGTCGTGTTCGTGCAGATCGAGCAGCTGCGGTTCGATCCGTACACCGGCCGCACGGTGGCGCGCGCCGTCGGCAACGGCAGCGGTGTGATCGTCCGGCCGGACGGTTACATCCTCACGAACAACCACGTGGTTGCCGGGGCCGACCGTCTTGTCGTGACCATCGGCGCCGAGGACTGCACGGCGACCGTGGTCGGCACGGACCCGTCGACGGACCTCGCCGTCGTGAAGGTCGACCGCACGGGGCTGCCAGCGGCGGAGATCGGCTCGTCTTCGGATCTGCGCGTGGGGCAGCCGGTTGTAGCCATCGGTGCCCCGTGGGGGCTCGAGAAGACGGTGACGTCCGGCATCATCTCGGCGCTCGGCCGGTCGAGCATCGCTGAGAGCGAAAGCGGGCTGACGGCGTACACCTCGCTCATCCAGACCGACGCCGCCATCAACCCGGGCAACTCCGGAGGCGCGCTGTGCGATGCGAAAGGCCGCGTGATCGGCATCAACACGCTCATCCAGTCGACCTCTGGCGCATTCGCAGGCATCGGCTTCGCCATCCCGATCGACTTCGCGATGGGCGTCGCGAAAGAGATCATCGCCACCGGGCGCGCCACGCACCCGTTCCTCGGCGTGGGCACAGCGACCATCGACGAGTCCACCGCCGAGCGCTTCGGCCTGCCGGTGTCGGCCGGCGCGTACGTGCAAAGCGTCGTGCCCGGCTCGCCTGCCGAAGCCGCGGGCATTCGGCCTGGTGACATCATCGTGCGCATCGGCAGCGCGACGGTCCAAAGCGTCGAGGACGTGTTCGCCGCGGTGCGATCGCACAAGGTGGGCGAGAAGGTGGAGGTCGTAGTGGTGCGAGGTTCCAAGCGGCTCACGCTCGAAGCGACGCTCGCATCGGACACGGGGCGGCGATGAGGATCGCCATCGTCGCGGTCGGGAAGCTCAAAGAGCCGTACTTCCGCGCGGCGGCCGACGAGTACCTCAAGCGGCTGCGGCCGTACGCGGACCTGCGCGAGATCGAGGTCCCCGATCGCGACCTCGCGAGCGGGGAGGAGCGTGCGCGGCGTGCGGAGGCAGAAGGCGTGCTGCGCGCGCTTCCCGATGGCGCGCACGTGGTCGCGCTGGATGCCGGCGGAGCGCAACGCACCTCCGAGGAGTTCGCGTCCTGGCTGTCGGCGCTCGGGCTCGGCGGCCGCTCGACCCTGGCGTTCGTCGTGGGCGGGAGCGCGGGCCTCGACGCGTCCGTGCTCGAGCGGGCCGACGAGGTGCTGTCGCTCGGGAAGATGACGCTGCCGCACCAGCTCGCGCGCGTCGTGTTGCTGGAGCAGGTCTACCGCGCCTTCCGCATCGTGCGCGGCGAGCCGTACCACCGGTAGGCACGCCCGCCCGACGCGAAGGCGCGGCTCTCGCCATTTGGTGTCAGGTGGTCCCTGCGGTATCCTGGACAGCCACACGGAAGCCAGGACGAAGGAGAGCCGCAGGTGCGTGACGTCGTCGAACGCATGCTCGCGCAGGCCGTAGCGCGCGCAATCGAAGCCGGGGATGTCTCGTTCGCCGAGCCGCCCACCATCGAGGTCGAACGGCCGCGCGACCCGTCGCACGGCGACTGGGCGACGAACGTGGCGCTCAAGTCCGCGAAAGCGGCCGGCCGGCCCCCGCGCGACCTTGCGACGCTCATCGCCGCTCGCATCGCTGAGCATCCGGACATCGCGTCCGTCGAGGTCGCGGGCCCTGGTTTCATCAATGTCCGTCTCGCTCCTGCAGTGTTCCAGCGCGAGGTCGAGCGGGTCCGCCGCGAGCGCGAGCGGTACGGCGCGCAGCCGCCCCGGGGCGAGCGTGTGCAGGTGGAGTTCGTGTCGGCGAACCCGGTCGGTCCGATGCACGTCGGGCACGGCCGCTGGGCCGCGCTCGGGGACAGCATCGCCCGCTTGCTCGAGCACGCCGGCTACGACGTCGAGCGCGAGTTCTACGTGAACGACGCCGGCGTGCAGATGGACATCTTCGCTGCGAGCGTCTCTGCCCGCTACATGGAGCTCTGCGGCCGCGAGGTGCAGTTCCCAGAGGACGGCTATCGCGGCGCCTACATCACCGACATCGCCCGAGAGATCTTCGAGGACGAAGGCGAGGCGTGGGCCGATCGGCCGGCCGCGGAGCGCGAGGCGCACTTCAAGGAGCGCGCGTACACCCAGGTGCTCGAGCACCTCAAGCGCGTGCTGCACGCGTTCGGCGTCGACTTCGACGTGTGGTTCTCGGAGCGCGCGCTGCACGCTCCAGCGCCAGACGGAGGCCCGAGCGAGATCGAGCGCGCGATCGGGCGGCTTCGCGAGGCCGGCCACGTCTACGAGCACGAAGGCGCGGTGTGGTTCCGCTCGACGTCGTTCGGAGACGACAAGGACCGCGTGCTGGTGAAGGCCGACGGCTCGTACACGTACTTCGCGGCAGACGTCGCGTACCACTGGGACAAGTTCGGCGTGCGCGGCTTCGACCGCGTCATCGACCTGTGGGGCGCCGACCACCACGGGTACGTCAAGCGCATGGAAGCGGCGTGCTCTGCCCTCGGCTTCCCTGGACAGCTCGAGGTCATCATCGGGCAGATGGTCAACCTGTTCCGCAACGGCGAAGTCGTGCGCATGAGCAAGCGGACGGGCGAGATGGTCACCTTCGAGGAGCTGCTCGACGAAGTCGGCGCTGACGCGGCCCGCTACTTCTTCCTCCGTCGTTCGACCGACCAATCGCTCGACTTCGACATCGGGCTTGCGAAGCAGCAGACCAACGAGAACCCGGTGTTCTACGTGCAATACGCCCACGCTCGCATCTGCTCGATCTTGCGGAAGGCGGCCGGCGAGGAAGGGGCGTCCGACGTCGACGCGCTCGCGGCGCGTCTCGTGCCCGCAGACGTCGACCTGGCGCTGCTCTCAGAGGACGCCGAGCTCGCGCTGCTGCGCAAGATCGCGGAGTTCCCGGAAGTCGCGGCGGGTGCGGCCGAGCAGCGGGCTCCGCATCGCATCACGCGCTACGCAGAGGACCTCGCCACCGCGTTCCATCAGTTCTACACGGTCTGCCGCGTCGTCGACCCCGAGGCGCCTGCGCTCAGCGCTGCGCGGCTGGCGCTGTGCGACGCGACGCGGCTCGCGATCGCGGCCGCGCTCGGCCTTCTCGGCGTGAGTGCGCCCGTGAGGATGTGAAGGAGGCCCGATGTCCGCACGACCGTCCGCGCCACGTCCGCCGGCAGAGCCCGACCAGCGCACCGCCGCCGACCTCGCAGCGGTGCTGCCGATGACCGCAGAGGTGCGCGACGGGCACCTGTGGATCGGCGGGGTGGACACTGTCGCGCTCGCGCGCGAGGCCGGCACGGCGCTGTACGTGATGGACGAGGCCACCATCCGGCACCAGCTCCGCGAGTACGTGCGCTGGACACGCTACCACTGGCCTGACGTGGACGTGGTGTACGCGGGCAAGGCCTTCCTCACGCTCGCCATGGTGCGCATCATCGAGGAAGAGGACTGCTGCTTGCTGTGCGCGTCCGGCGGCGAGCTCGCGTACGCGCTTCGTGCGGGCTTCCCGGTTGAGCGCGTGCAGGTGCACGGCAACAACAAGACGCCGCAGGAGCTCGCCGAGTGCCTGGATGCGCGGGTCGGCCGCATCGTGGTCGACAACTTCGTGGAGCTGGAACGCATCTCTGCGATGGCCGTCGAACGCGGCCTCACGCAGAAGGTGCTCATCCGCGTCACGCCCGGCATCGCGGCGGACACCCACGACTTCATCATGACGGGCGCCGAGGACTCGAAGTTCGGCTTCGGGCTGAACCAAGGGCTCGCGATGGAGGCGGTCGAGCGGGCGCTCGCGCTTCCTGGCGTGGACTTCGATGGGCTGCACATGCACATCGGCAGCCAGATCTTTGCGCTCAAGAGCTTCGCGAAGGCCATCGAGGTGATGGTGGCGTTCATGCGCGAGATCCGCGACCGCACCGGTGCGGTCGTGCAGATGCTGGACGTGGGCGGCGGGCTCGGCGTGAAGTACGGCGTGCCGGACGAGCCCTCGTCGATCAAGGACTTCGGCAAGGTCGTCGTCGACGGCATCAAGGAGGAGTGCGAGAAGCACGGCCTGGCGGTGCCGCGCATGGCGGTCGAGCCGGGCAGAAGCATCGTGGCGAACGCCGGTGTGACGCTGTACACGGTCGGGGCCATCAAGGAGATCCCGGGCATCCGCACGTACGTGGCGGTCGACGGCGGCATGAGCGACAACATCCGGACGTCGCTGTACGACGCGCACTACGAGGCCCTCGTCGCGAACAAGGCCGACCGGCCGCGCTCCGTGGTGGTCACCATCGCTGGGAAGCACTGCGAGAGCGGCGACGTGGTGGTCCGTGACGCGCCGCTGCAAGAGCCGGAGGTGGGCGACGTCGTGTGCGTGTGCGCCACGGGCGCGTACTGCTACTCGATGTCGAGCAACTACAACAAGCAGGTCCGACCGGGCATCGTGTTCGTGCGCGACGGGTCGTGGCGGTGGTCGGTGCGCCGCGAGACGTACGACGACCTCATGGCGACCGACCTCGGCTGAGCGGCTGGCGGCGGCCGAGCGCTGCGGCTCCGGTACAATACCCGCGAGGACATCCGTCGTCTGGAGGAACGTATGCGCACCATCCGAGTCGGGCTCGTGGGTCTCGGCACCGTCGGCAGCGGCGTGGTCGAGATCTTCCGACGGCATCGCGACGACTTCGTCACGCGGGCCGGCGTCGACGTCGTGCTTGCGCGGTTCGCCGATCGCAATCCTGAGCGGTTCGCCGAGCTCGGTCTGCCGGCCGAGGCGTGCACCACTGATGCAGCCGATCTTCTCGCAGACCCCGGTCTCGACATCGTCATCGAGCTCATCGGGGGGACCGGTGCGGCGCGCGAGGTGGTGCTCGGCGCGCTCAAGGCCGGCAAGAGCGTCGTCACCGCCAACAAGGCGCTCATGGCCGCGCACGGGCAGGAGGTCATGGCGGCCGCCGAGCAGGCAGGCGTCGACATCATGTTCGAGGCGGCGGTGGGCGGCGGCATCCCCATCATCTTGCCGCTCAAGCGCTCGCTCGTGAGCAACGAGATCGAGGCGGTGTACGGCATCGTCAACGGCACCACCAACTACATCCTCACGCGCATGGCCGAAGACGGGCTCGACTACGCGCAGGCGCTCGCAGAAGCGCAAGCGCGCGGGTACGCCGAGGCCGATCCGACCGCGGACGTGGATGGCCTGGACGCCGCCGCCAAGATCGCCATCCTCGCATCGATCGCGTTCAACTCGCGGGTGACGTTCAGCCAGGTCCCAGCGGAGGGCATCCGCTCGATCGAGCCGGTCGACATCGGGTACGCAGCGGAGATGGGGTACGCGATCAAGCTCTTGGCCGTCGCACGTCGGACGCCTGGGGGCATCGACGTACGCGTGCATCCGGCGATGATACGCGCCGACCATCCGCTGGCGAAGGTCTCTGGCGTGTACAACGCCATCTACGTGGTCGGCGACTCGGTGGGCGAGACGATGTTCTTCGGCGAGGGCGCAGGCTCGCTGCCGGCCGCCTCTGCGGTGGTCGGCGACGTGATCGAGGTCGCGCGGCACATGCAGACGGGCTGCGTCGCGCTCGTGGGCTGCACCTGCTCCGAGGACTTGCCAGTGCGCGAGCTCGGCGAGCTCGTCACGGGGTACTACGTCAGGCTGCACGTCTTGGACGAGCCGGGCGTGCTGGCGTCTGTCGCCGCGGTCTTCGGCAAGCACGGCGTCTCGCTCGCGTCAGTGATCCAGAAGCGCGCGGTCGGCGATGCGTCTGCTGAGATCGTGTGGCTCACCCACGAGGCCTCGGAACGCGCGGTGCGAGCGGCCCTCGACGAGATCGCGGGCCTCGAGAAGGTCGAGGCCGTCGCCAGCGTGATCAGGGTGGAGCGCCTGTGAACGGACCGGCGAGAGCCACCGCGAGCGTTCCGGCCACCTCGGCGAACCTCGGGCCTGGGTTCGATGCGTTCGCGCTCGCGCTCGATCTCAGCGACGTCTTCGAAGCCGAGCTCGCCGACGAGTGGACGGTGGAAGTCGCGGGAGAGGGCGAAAGCGAGCTCGCGCGCGACGAGCGCAACCTCGTCGTGGTGGCGGCGAAACGCGTCTTCGATGCGGTGGGGTTCCGCGGCGCTGCGCACGTCCGCTGCCAGAACCGGATCCCCGTCGGCAAGGGCCTCGGCTCGTCGGCTGCCGCGATCGTCGGCGGGCTGCTGCTCGCGGACGGGCTTGTCGGCGCAGGTCTCTCGGCTCGCGAGATACTGCAGCTCGCGAGCGGGATCGAGGGACACGCCGACAACGCGGCCGCGGCGCTTCACGGCGGCTTCGTGATAGCGCATCGCGAGGCCGATGGGTTCGTGGCTGAGCACTTCGAGCCGGCGATCGGCCTGGCCGTCATCGCGGCGCTGAGCGAGCGCGAGCTGCCCACGGCCGAGGCGCGGCGAGCGCTGCCCGCCACGGTGCCGCACGCTGACGCGGCCGCGAATGCGGCCCGGGCGGCGCTGTTCGCCCTCGGCGTGGCCACGGGGCGGCGGGAGCTCGTGCGTGCGGGGGCGGAAGACTTCTTGCACGAACGGTACCGCGCTGCGCTCGTCCCCGACGCAGGGGCGACGCGCGCCGCGTTGCTGGCGGCCGGTGCCGACGCGGCGGTCCTGTCAGGTGCGGGGCCGACGGTGCTCGGCATCTTCACCGGTTCGGACGACGCGGACGCCCTTGAGCGAGCACGGAGCGCAGCGGGGAGCCTGAAGCTCCCCCCTGGACGCCGCGCGCTCGTGATGAGCGGAGACCGGCACGGGGCGTCTGTCCACGCTGCGCGCTGAAGGAGGACGTGTGCCTGCCGAACGCCCGCTTGCGAGCCGCATCGGTATCACGCTTGTCGTGCTCGCGAGCGGGTACGCTGCGGCCGCGGCTGCGACAGCGGGCCCGCAGTGGTCGCTCGGCGCGGCGCAGACCGCCGGATTCCCGGCCGTCGTGCTGTTCGCCATCGGTGTCGTCTGGCCGTACGCAGGACTGCTCGTGTGGCTGTGCCTGCTTCCGCTGTTCGACGCGGTGGTCCTCGGCCCTGCCGGGCTGCCCCTCACCCCGGGACATGCGGCGCTTGCGGGCGCGCTCACGGGATGGGTCGTCCGCTCGCTCGGGCGCGGTCCTGAGCTGCCGAAGGCGGCAGCGCCGCTGCTCGCCGCGTTGGCCGCACTGCCCGTCGCGGGCCTCCTCTCGGCTGCAGGTTCGCCCGACCCGGCGCTCACCGTTGCGACGAGTGCACGTCTCGTGCTGATGTGGGGAATCGCGGCGATGGTCGCGAGCGCCGCTTCAAAGCCGCGCAGGGCCGGCGCGGTGCACGCCGTTCTGGTCGTGGTCGGGTGCGCGATGGCCGGGGTCGCGTTCGTGCAGCTGCTCTTCCCGGGCCTCGGGATCGGCCGCGCTGCCGTGCAAGGGCTGAGCCTCTCCAACGAGATCGTCCGTCCCGCAGCGTTCTTCCGCGACCCGAACTTCCTGGGCGGTTACCTCTCGGCGTGCGCGGTCGCTGCAGCTGCGTTGGCTGCGCATGCCAGGCGCGCGCGCGAGGCGCTGCCGTGGCTGGCCGGTGCAGGCGTGTGCGCAGCCGGCGTGCTCGTGACGGCGTCGCGATCTGCGCTCGTCGGCCTTGCGATCGGGGCGCTGTTCGTCGTGGCGACTGCGCCTCCGAAGCGCCGGAACGTCCTGGCCGCTGCGCTGCTCGTCGTCGTCCTCGCGGCCGCCCCGTTCGTTCCGAGAAGCGTGTACGGGCGGATGGCACAGCTCCTGCAGCCAGCGAGCGCGACTTCGCTTTCCACGCGCTACCTCATGGCGCTGTCCGACGCGCGCATGTTCGTGGAGCACGCGCCTGCTGGGATCGGGCTAGGTGCGCACGATACCGTGTACCCGGCCTACCGCCTTCCCGGAGCGCTGCCGCGCATCACGCATCCGCACCAGGTCCCGGTGTCGTTCGTCGCGGAGACCGGGCTCGTGGGACTGCTCGCGCTCGCGGCGTGCTTCGCGGCCGCCGTCGCCGCCGGTCGCCGGATGGCTCGCGCCGGATGGCAGCCGTACGCCGCTGCCGCGTCAACGGCGACGCTCGTCCTGGTCGTAGAGTCCCTCTTCCAGTACTATCTGTTCTTCGAGTACCTGTGGATCTGGTTCGGCCTGTTCGCGGCCGCAGCGAGCTTCAAGGAAGCGAGCGTCCGATGACCGAGCGACAACCCGACGAGCGTTCGTGGGACGCGGTGGTCCGACGCGAGTGGTGGGTCCCTCTCGTGGTGGTGCTGATCGGAGCTTCGCTTGCGCTCGCGTTCGCCAGCCGGCCTGGCACGCCGATGTACGAAGCCGAAGCGGTCATCGCGATCGATTCGAGCTTCTTGCAGAAGTACCCCGACCTGCCGAGGCCGGACCACGTGATGCGAGAAGCGCAGAAGGACAGCGTCGTGGCGCGCGTGGCCGAGGCGTCCGGCGTGGCTACCGAGGCGCTCAAGGCGGGGCTCGCGGTCTACACGCTCGACGATCCCCAGAGCCGTCTGGTCGTGCGGTTCCGTTCGCGCAACGAGAGCGAGGCGGTGCAGGCAGCGACGGCCGCAGCCACCGTTCTTGCCGAGCGGGCCATCGAGATGGGCGGTGCGGAGATACGCGCTCTCGAGCAGCGCATCGAGGACACGGACAAGAGCCTGACAGCGGTGCGCGCCATCGACAACCGTACCTCTGGCCGGCGGACCGCGGAGCTGTCGCTCGACATCGTCGCCACCCAGTGGCAGATGCGCATGAAGCTGTACGAGGACAAGCTCGCTCTCAGGCAGATGCGGTCCACCTACTACTACAACGGCAACGTTTCTGCGAAAGACGTCGCACCGGCCCGCCGCCGGGGCTCGTCCGTCGCGACCGCGTCGCTTCTGGGGCTCGTGCTCGGGCTGGTTGCGGCCGCTGTCCGGGAAGCCATGTGGCTCAAGGCGACGAACGGCTCGGCTGCCCGCGCGTGAGATCCCACTTGACGCAAGCGGCCCCGTTCTGGGAACAATAGACGCACGTCCCCGCTCCCATGTCCCCCTCACACCGCGTGCGACCGGGAGGATTCCGTGACCGACCGCTTCCCGATCATCATCGTGCAGGTATCCGATCTGCATCTCGGCTCGCAGTACCACATACCGAGCTTGGCGACGCGCGTGGTCGACGAGATCAACGAACTTGCACCGGACGCGGTCGTGGTCACGGGGGACCTCACGGACATGGGGTTCCGGCAGGAGTTCAAGGCCGCCAAGCGGCTCCTTTCGCGCATCCGCGTGTCGCGGATGATGGTGCTGCCAGGCAACCACGACGCGCGCAACGTGGGCGACATGCACTTCGAGGAGCTCTTCGGCGCGCGCTCGAACGAGATCGCGTTCGACGGCGTGCGGATCGTCGGTCTCGACTCGTCGGAACCCGACCTGGACACGGGCCGCGTCGGTCGTGAGCGCTACCGGTGGATCGAGGAGCGCTTCTCGGAGCCGGAGGAGTTCAAGATCGCCGCGCTCCACCACCACCTGCTCCCGGTGCCAGGAACGGGACGCGAGCGCAACATCGTGCACGACGCGGGCGACCTGCTTCGCGTCCTCACCAACTGCGGATGCGACATGGTGCTGTGCGGGCACAAGCACGTCCCGAACGTGTGGAGGCTCGAAGAGATGGTCGTCGTCAACGCCGGCACCGCGTGCACCTACCGCCTGCGCGGCAAAGCGAAGGCGTGCTACAACATCGTGGAGATCCACGAGAGCCGCGTGAAGGTCGTCCTGAAGCGCCCCTTCGACGCGCCTGAGGTCGTCGCCGACTTCCCGCGCGCGACGCGCACCGTCGAAGTCCCGCGCCGTGCGGCGGTCTCCCGAACCGAGGAGGGCTGACGTGAGCACGGTCGTGGCTCTCATCGACGGTGAGCACTATCCGCCGGTCGTCCGCTCGGCGCTCGCCGCGCTGTCTTCCGAGTTCGATGTGGTCACGGCGGCGTTCGTCGGCGGAACGGAGAAGGTCGACGCCGGTCACGACGAGGTCTACGGCGTCCCGGTGATCCGCGCGGCATCGGCCGCCGAAGCGCTGGAAGCTGCCATCGAGCGGTACCGGCCGCACGCCGTGGTGGACCTCTCGGACGAGCCGGTCCTCTCTGCCGACGATCGGTTCCGGCTGGCGTCGATCGCGCTCGCGCACGGCGTGGAGTACCGCGGCGCGGACTTCACCTTCTCGCCGCCGCGCGCCAAGCTCGACTTGCGGACGCCGGCTTTGGCGATCATCGGCACGGGGAAGCGCGTCGGCAAGACGGCGGTCTCGGCCCACGTCGCGCGGCGGCTGAAAGAGCGCGGCGTCGACGTCGTGGTGGTGGCGATGGGCAGGGGAGGCCCCGTGGCCCCCGAGCTCATCCGGGGAGACGAGATCGAGCTCACCACCGCCGATCTGCTCAAGCTCGCGAGGCAGGGCAAGCACGCGGCTTCGGACAACTACGAGGACGCGATGATGAGCCGGGTCACCACCGTGGGATGCCGCCGGTGCGGCGGAGGGCTCGCTGGCGAGACGTTCTTCAGCAACGTCGCGGAAGGCGCACGGCTCGCGGACACCCTCGGCAAGGACGTCGTGGTCCTCGAAGGCTCCGGCGCCGCCATCCCGCCGGTCGCGGCTGACGCGACGCTGCTCGTGGTCGGCGCTGGCCAGGGGCCGCGGTACGTGGAGGGGTACTTCGGGCCGTTCCGCCTCGCGCGGGCCCACGGCGTCGTCGTGGCCGGAGCAGAAGAGCCGGTCGCGTCCGCGGAAGAGACAGACGCGCTCGTCGCATCGATCGAGCGGCTGCGCCCGGGCGTCCCGGTGGTGCGTGTGGTCTTCCGGCCGCGCCCCCTGGAGCCCATCGAGGGCGCGAGGGTCTTCTTCGCGTCCACTGCGCCCGCTGCACTGCTGGAGCACCTTGCGCGGCACCTGGAGGCAACGTACGGCTGCACCGTGATCGCCGCAAGCCCCAACCTCTCGAACCGGGCTCGACTGCGGGAAGACGTCGCAGCGGTGGCGGGCAGGGCAGACGTGTTCGTCACCGAGCTCAAGGCCGCGGCCGTCGACGTCGTCGCTGCTCTCGGAGAGGAGATGGGCATCAAGACGGTGCTCGCCGACAACGTTCCAGAGCCCGTCGGCGACGACGATCTCGATGGCCTCATCGTCGCGCTTGCCGAGCAGGCCCGTCAGCGCGGTGGAAAGGGCGGTGCGTGACGATGCCGCCTTCCGTCCCGCCGATCCTCATCAAAGACGAGAAGCACGGGCTTCCCTACAGCCGCGGGCTCATGACGCAGTCGTTCACCGCGACCGGCCTGTCGCCGGCGCGCGCGTACGTGGCCGCCCAGCGCCTGCAAGACGAGCTCGTCGAGCGAGGCGTCCGGCAGATCACGCTGCATGAGCTCCAAGAGATGGCGGAGCGCGTCTTGCGCGAGCACGCAGGAGCCGAGTACGCGGACCGCTACGTGAAGCTCATCGAGCTCTCGAAGCTGGAGCGGCCGCTCGTGATCATGATCGGCGGCACCACCGGCGTGGGCAAGTCCACCATCGCCACGGAGATCGCTCACCGGCTCGGCATCACGAGGATCGTGTCGACGGATTCCATCAGAGAGGTCATGCGTGGTATCTTTGCACGGGAGCTCATGCCGGCGATTTACGAATCCTCGTTCAACGCGTGGCGCGGGCTCCGGGTTCCAGTGCCTCACGGGGCGAATCCGGTCATCGTCGGCTTCCGGGAGCAGACCGCAGTCGTCGCGACCGGCGTGCGTTCGCTCGTGGAGCGCGCCACCATCGAAGGCGAGAGCGTCGTGGTGGAGGGCGTGCACATCGTCCCCGGGTACATCGAACCTTCGCAGTTCTCCAACGCGGTCGTCGTCCAGATCCTGATCACGGTCGACGACGAAGAGGCGCACAGGAGCCGCTTCTACATCCGCGAGATACAGACGGACGGCACCAGGCCGTTCGAGAAGTACCGGGCGAACTTCGGGAACATCCGGCTGCTCGGAAGGTACATCGAGGACCTGGCGGTGGAGCACGGGATCCCCATCGTGCACAGCCACCAGCTCGACAAGACGGTGGCCGAAGTGCTGGAGCTGATCGTGAACGCCGCGATCAGAAGCGACGAGGAGAGAAGGCCCCGCGAAGCGGGCGAGACGCACGAAGGAGCGCACACGGCATGAAGTTCTTCCTGGACACAGCAGATATCGGCGAGATCGAAGAAGCGGCCTCGTGGGGCGTGCTGGCGGGGGTGACGACCAACCCGACGCTGTACGCGAAGATCGGGGGACGGCTCTCGGACTTCCACGCGCACATCAAGCGCATCTGCGAGATCTGCGACGGTCCCGTCTCGGCTGAGACGGTCTCGCTCGATCGCGAAGGGATCGTGCGCGAGGGCGAGGAGCTCGCTGCCATCGCGCCGAACGTCGTCGTGAAGGTGCCGGTGATGCCCGAGGGGCTCGCCGCCACCAAGACGCTTGCCGAGCGCGGGATCGCCGTGAACATGACGCTGTGCTTCACGGTCCCGCAGGCGCTCATGGCGGCACGCGCAGGCGCCCGGTACGTCTCGCCGTTCGTCGGACGCTTCGATGACATCTCCGAAGACGGCCTCGAGCACCTGGGCAACATCGTGGCCGCGCTGCGCAACTACGTCTTCGAGCACGAGGTCGAGGTCATCGCTGCGTCGATCCGCCACAACCAGCACGTCGTCGCGGCGGCCCTCATGGGGGCCGACATCGCGACCGTGCCGTTCGCCGTGCTGCAGAAGCTCGTGAAGCACCCGCTGACCGATAGAGGCCTCGAGGCCTTCCTTGCCGACTGGGAGAGAGTGAAGAACGCATGAGCGCACGCCCCCGCAAGCGCGGACGCCGAAGCGGCGCACCGCAGGAAGTCGCACCGTCTGTCACCCGCGAAGAGCTCGCGTCCAAGACCGTGGCCGAGCTCCGGCAGATGGCAGCGGAGCTCGACGTCGACACGAAGGCGCTGAAGAAGAAAGACGAGATCGTCGAGGCGGTCTACGAAGCCAAGGTCCGCGCCGAGGGCTTCGTCGAGGTCCACGGGATCCTCGACGTCCTGCCAGAGGGCTACGGCTTCCTGCGCACGAGCGGGTACTTGCCGGGCGACAAGGACGTCTACTGCTCGATGTCGCTCATCCGCAAGCACGACCTCAGGCGCGGCGACATGGTGCATGGCCAGGTGCGTCCGCCGCGCGAGTCCGAGAAGTACCCGGCGCTCATCAAGGTCGATCGCGTGAACGGCCGCGATCCGGAGGAGGCGCGCAGCCGCAAGGACTTCCGCGACCTCACGCCGGTCTATCCTGACCAGCGGCTGCGGCTGGAGCACGGGCCCCAGTTCATCACAGCGCGCGTCATCGACCTCGTGGCGCCGATCGGCAAAGGCCAGCGCGGGCTCATCGTCTCGCCGCCGAAGGCGGGCAAGACGACTGTGCTCAAGGACATCGCTGCGGCGATCACCGCCAACAACCCCGAGGTCTACCTGATGTGCCTGCTCGTGGACGAGCGTCCCGAGGAAGTCACCGACATGGAGCGCTCCATTAACGGCGAGGTCGTGTCGTCGACCTTCGACATGCCGAGCGAGAACCACATCGCCGTCGCGGAGCTCGTCCTCGAGCGCGCCAAACGGCTCGTCGAGAGCGGCTACGACGTGGTGATCCTGCTCGACTCGATCACGCGTCTCGCCCGTGCGTACAACCTGGCGACGCCGGCGTCCGGCCGCATCCTCTCCGGCGGCGTGGACTCGACCGCGCTGTATCCGCCCAAGCGGTTCTTCGGCGCCGCGCGCAACATCGAGAACGGCGGATCGCTTACCATCCTCGCCACCGCGCTCGTCGACACGGGCTCGAAGATGGACGAGGTCATCTTCGAGGAGTTCAAGGGCACCGGCAACATGGAGCTTCGCCTCGACCGGAACATGGCCGACCGGCGCATCTTCCCGGCCATCGACGTGGTGGCCTCCGGCACGCGCAAGGAGGAGCTGCTGCTCGATCCGATGGAGGCGCCGTTCGTGTGGGGCCTTCGCCGGATCCTGCACGGCGTCGACTCGCCCGAGCGCGCGCTCGAGATGCTCATCAAGGGGCTCAAGCAGACCTCGTCGAACATGGAGTTTCTCACGAAGATGGCCAAGCGCGCCGAGGACAAGCGGGTCACGAACGGCATCGACCTGTAGGGGCGTGCGGGGAGCGGCCGTGACCGCGCGCGAGAGACGAAAGACCGAGGCGCGCCGGCGCCGCGTCCTTGGCGCGCTGGAGCGGATGAAGGCTATGGGCGGCAAGTACCCGCTGCTCGATCGGAGGCCGGGGCTGGAAATCCTGCGCGAGCTCAGGCGGCTTGACGGCGCGGCGGCAGGCGACGAAAGTGGCGCCCGGAGCCTCGACGAGGGGTGAGGGCGGGGCCGTCTTTCTCAACGCGATGGGCTTCTGTGACGAGTCGGGCGTCGCGATTCCTCCTCTCACGTCGAACATGGTCCTTGCCCCGGCGCGCTGGTGCGAGACCCTAGCGGCTTGCTGCTCGATGCGCACGCCTCTGCGTGTGGCGAGGCGCTGAGGGCGTCTCTCGTGAGCGCGAACTGGCGTATGGCGCAGTGTATTGTCAAGCCCGGCTTACATTTCGAGTCTGCAAGAAGCAGCCAGCGCTGTTGCTATAGCCCCAGGTATGCGCGGGGATGAATTCGCGTCCCAGACTTTCCCGCCGAAACTTGTAGAAGGGCGAGCCGCTGTGCTACAAGTGCGCTAGACGGTCTGGCGTCGGTGCGGGGGGGCCGTCCTAAACAGGGGGAGGGAATCGATGAGCGTATCCGGCAGGGCTTCGTCTCGGGCCATCTCGCGACTCGTCTTGTGCACGACGCTCGCAGCAGTCATGGCAGTCACGCCGCCGCTTCGGCTTGTTGCAGCGACGCGCGGAGTTTTCAGCACGAAGGGTCCGCGCGGAGCCTGGGCGAGCGAGGCGGTTGCTGCAGAGTCAACTACCAGATATGAATCATCCGACCCGCTCATCGCCTATGCCGGCACCTGGACCGATGTTGCCGACGCTTCTGCATCCGGGGGGTCGGTCCGCACCACGAACGCGGCCGGTTCTGCTCTGGCTGTGTTCCAGGGCACCGCCGTGGTGGTTGTTGCGTCGAAGGGGCCGGCCTACGGCATCATGACCGTCGCGATCGACGGAGGCAGTCCGGTCAACGTGGACCTGTACTCGGCATCCGCGAGCTATCAGCAGGCGGTCTACACGTCGCCCGTGCTCGCCGAGGGCACTCACACGGTGGTGATTGCGTGGACCGGTCTCAAGAACAAGAAGGCCACCGGAACGACGATCAACATAGACGCGCTCGACGTCACCGGCACGCTGGCACAGGCGCCAACCCCCGCTCGCTACGAATCGAATGACGCGCGCATCGCTTTCTCTGGAGCATGGACGGACGTGGTCGATGCAGCGGCGTCTGGTGGATCATACCGGATGACGAACGCGACCGGTTCGTGCACGCTGACGTTCGATGGCACGAAGGCGCAGGTGCTGGCCGCCCGAGGTCCTGCCAACGGCATCATGAATGTCTCTCTCGACGGAACCTCTCCGGTGCCCGTCGACCTCTATGCTAGCTCCCCGGCGTATCAGCAAGCCGTCTACAGCACACCGGACCTTCCGCTTGGCAGACACACGCTGACAATCTCGTGGACCGGGACGAAGAACAGGAAAGCGTCGTCCACGGCGATCAACGTGGACGCATTCGATGTGACTGGCAGTCTGCCGCCCAGGGTCGTCCGTGTCAGCGGGATTCTGTCTGCCGACGCGACCTGGACTCCCAATGCCGTATGGGTCGTAGATCAGACGGTAATTGTTCCAGAGGGTCGCCGGTTGGCGATCGTGGCTGGGACTGTAGTCAAGTTTGCGCCCTCCACCAACGGCTATACGTCATCAACATCAGGCATCAAAGTCCTCGGGACGCTCGATGCCCGCGGCACGGCCGACGCCCCCATCGTCTTCACGTCCATCAAAGACGACTCGGTGGGCGGCGACACCGACAACGCGGTCGCCACGCCTGCGCCGAAGGACTGGGGCGGCGTCGGCTTCACCGGGGCCGCGTCGAGCGGAAGCGTCCTTGCGAACGCCGAGATCCGCTACGCCGGCTGGCAGTGGGTCTTCGACGCGTACAACCGCTACACCGTCATGCCCATCGAAGACGGGGCCGCTCCAGACATCCACGACCTGACGATCCGCGACTGCGGCAACAGCGGGATGCGGATCGCCGCCGCCTCCCCGGCGATGTCGCGCCTTGCGATCCGCGGCTGCGACACCGGCATCGAGGTGCAGTCCGGATCGCCATCGGTCACGGACTCGGCGCTGTCGAACAACAGGTACTATGGTGTGCACATCACCAGCGGCGGACCGTCTCTGAAGCGCAACTTCATACTCCGCAACGGCTACGCAGGCATCTACGTTAGCGGTCCCGGCGTTACCGCTCGCATCAACTACAACGACATTTATGGCAATGGGGCTTCCGGCGTCGTCAACCTCGTCGCCCCTGCCGGCAGCCCCATCGACGCTCTGCGCAACTATTGGGGTCGGGTTTCTGGCCCCCGGGACGTAGAATTCACGTATGCCCAATGCGAACCATGGCTTTGGAGCCCTTTCGCGACACCGAAGAGCGCTCAAGTACTGGGTGGGAGGACTCCGTGCGGCCGCTGGGGCGAGCCGGTGAACACCTCCACGGGCAACTTCTACTACCAGGCCGTGGACCTCACGTTGCCCGGTGTGGGTCCCGCCATCATTGTCGGCCGGACGTACAACCACCAAGATGCCCAGTTGCGGACCGTGCTCGGATATGGGTGGATGCTCGACAGCGAGTCGTACGTGCAGCAGCAAGATGATGGGTCAGCGCTCGTGGTGTATCCCGGAGGCGCGCGCAAGACTTTCTCCCCGGACGGCGCAGACGGCTACGTCCCCCCACAGGGGACGCTCGAGAAGCTCGCAGCGCGCTCAGGCGGCGGCTGGACGCTGACGTACCTCGATGGCACCGTCAACACGTACGCGCCGAACGGCTCTCTGCTAAGCGTGACGGACCGCTATGGAAATACGGTCACCTACACGCGCAACTCTCTTGGCGCGGTCACGCGCATCGAAGGTGCAGGCGGGCGGTTCGTGAACTTCACCTACACAGGCGACCTGCTCACCAAAGTCGTCGACAACGCCGGCCGCCAGGTGACGTACGCGTACTCGACATCCGGCGACCTGCTCGCCGTCACAGACACTGCTGGCAGCACGACGCGCTACACGTACGACGATCAGCACCGCATCGTCGCAGTCGCGTCGCCCAAGCACCCGTCCACTCCTTTCGTCTCGCACACGTACGATGCCGAGAACCGCGTGGCGGTACAGCACGACGGCTACGGCAATACTGGCACGCTGTCGTACGCCGAAGGCGCGACGACGATCACCAACAACCGGGGCTACATGCAGGTCCACGCCTTCGACAGCGAGTTCCGCCTCACTGCCGAGACTGATGGAGCGGGCAATACGACGCGCCGGACGTATAACTCCGCAGGTCTCGTGGAGAGCGTGACGGACGCCAACGGCCACAGGAAGGCCTTCACCTACGACGCCAACGGGAACCGCACGAGCGCAACCGACGCTGCGGGTCACACGACGCGCGCGGCGTACGACCTGTCCAACAACAACATCCGGTGGGAAGAAAACGCCGAGGGCGTTCGGACGACCTACACATACGACTCTACCGGGACCTACCTTGAGCGGGTCTCGAATCCGGTCTTCGAAATCGTCTACGGCCACTTCGCGAATGGCCTCGTCTCGGAGATGACGCTTGCTGGTGCCACCACGCGATACTCGTACGACGCCGCGGGACGGCTGACGAGCGTCACCGATCCGCTGGGAGGGGTCTCTGCGTTCACCTACGACGCCGCCGGCAACCTTCTCTCCACCACCGACCCCATGGGGCGCGTAGCACGCTTCACCTACGACGCCGCGGGCCGGGTGCTCACAGCCACCGACCCGGCGGGCGGGGTAACGCGTTTCGCGTACGATGCGAACGGCAACCGCACCTCTATCACCGACTCGCGCGGGAACACCACGAGGTTCAGCTACGACGTGATGGACAAGCTCTCGGGCGTGACTGACCCGCTGTCGAACACCTGGACTTACACCTACGACCCCAACTACAACCTCGCCTCGGTCACCGACCCCAAAGGCGCCACCACCCGCTACACGTACTCGGCGAACGACCTGCTTGCCGAGACCCGCGACTCGCTCGGCAACACGTGGCGCTTCACCTACGACGCCGCAGGCAACCTGCTCCGCTCCGAGCAGCCGAACGGGACCTCTGTCGCCCGCACCTACACTCCAGACGGCCTGCTCGCGCGCGCCGAGCACTCCACAGGCGAGTCGTACAGCTTCTCCTACACGCCCGCGCACCGGCTCTCCTCCGTGACCGACGCAGCCGGCCGCACGCTGTCCTTCTCCTACAACCCGGTGGGGTGGCTCACGAGGGCAGCCGACACCTCCGGCGAGCGGAGCTTCGAGACCACGTACGCCTACGATGCGGCCGGGCGCGTCACTGCGCTCGGCTCGGACGGCGCCCCCGCGATCACCTACGCCTACGACGCAGCAGGCCGCCTCACCTCCCTTGCGCTTTCCGGCTTTGGCGCCGCGACCTTCGCCTATGACGCCGCAGGCGCGCTTGTCGGCTCGAGCCTCCCGAACGGCGTCGAGACCGCCTACGCCTACGACGCCGCAGGCCGCCTCGCGAGCATCGTGACGACCACGGCCTCTGGCGCGATCGCCGAGGCCTACGCGCGGGACGCGGCAGGCAAGGTCACGTCCGATGCGGCAGGCGCCTACGCCTTCGACGCCGCAGGCCGGCTCGTCTCCTGGACCGCGCCCGGAGGTGCGGTGACGACGTACTCCTACGATGCCGCCTCCAACCTCGTCTCCGTCTCGGTCGACGGCAGCACGACGGCGAGCTTCGACGTGGACGCCGCATGCCGCATCACGAACCCCGGCTTCACCTATGACGCCGCAGGCAACCTCACCTGCGACGGCAAGCGCCGCTTCTCCTACGACGCCGCAGGGCGCCTGACCGCCGTCGTCGATGCATCCACCGGAACCACCATCGTCTCCTACGCCTACGACGCCTTCAACCGCAGGGTCTCCGCCACAGAAGGCACCGCGACCGTCTACTACCACTACGACGGGCTAAGCGCGCGCGTGATCGCCGAGACCGACGCTGAAGGCGCGATCCTCGCCTCGTACGCCTACGATGCGTCTGGTAGGCTCTTTGCGATGACGAGGGGAGGCGACACGTACTTCTACCGCCTGAACGCCCGGGGCGACGTGGTGGCGCTTACCGACTCCTCCGGCGCTATCGTCAACACGTACTCCTACGACCCGTGGGGGAATCCGCTTCCTGCGCACGAGTCCGTACCCAACCCCTACCGCTACGCGAGCTACCGCTACGATGCCGCGACCGGCCTCTATTGGTGCTGGAACCGCTATTACGCGCCTGAGCTCGCGCGGTTCCTGACGCGCGACATCTACCCCGGCGAGCTTCCCGACCCCGTGACCCTCAACCCGTACCTGTACTGCGGCGCTGACCCGGTGAACAACGTCGATCCGAGCGGGATGAATCCAGCAGTCGCCGTCCTCGGCATTGTCGCGGTGGGTGCTGCATGCATACCGGTGGTCTTACTGATCGCGTATGTTACAGGAGGTGCCTCTGTAAGAGTGCCTGCGGCCAACGAAGCTCGAGACGCGGCACGAACTGCGGGCACCCCGGAGGCAGAAGACGCCGCGAACGAGAAATGCAGACAGCTGTTCATCCAGGAGGTTCAAGACGTCGACGATGCGACGTACAGGGCAACGACAATCGAGGAATCCACGTACCAGATTCTGGGCGAGACCTTGTCGGGCAAAGAGATTCCAGGACTGCGAAAGTGAGCCGAGCTTGACGGATGGGAGCAACAAAATCAGCAAACCGCCCACAGCAAGAGGAGTACTGGCGACGCTGATTGGAATCAATGTTGCATTATTGGGGGCTGCATGGGCATGCGTTGATCATCGGGTACTCCTCGGAGCGATTCTCCTTGCCAGCGCGGCGAACGTGGCCGCTGCGTTGCATCTGGCCTTGGTGTCAAGTCAGCGGTCGCTTCGGGTTGCCGGACTTATTGGTTGCGCAATCGGCATCCTCAGCGTGATTCTGGCTGGCCTGTACCTGAGCGGGAACTGGGATTACCTGGCGGGCAGGGCGCATATGGACAAGGGCGACTATGCTGCAGCAGTCGACTGCTATGAGCGTGCTCTCGAATCCGCCGACCTAGAAGGTCTGGTCTTGGTGAACGCCCCGCTTCGTTTGCGAATGACTTCAAAGGGCATCGTGCAGGATCGACGTGTCGAGATGTACTCGGATCTCGGCTGGATTGCCTATTCCACCGGTGATCTGGCCTTGGCTCGCGGTTGGTACTCGCTCGCCATGGCGGTTGCTAAGAACGAAGCCTATGACGACGCCGTCATCAGGGAACTGGAGATGTCCTTGGCGCGTATCGAAGGAATTGAATAGCCCATCCACTGAAGACCTGGTCCGTGCCGGATCGCTCCCTGCGAGTGACAGACCCGCAGGCCAGGCCTGCGTCTTCGCTTGAACGTAGGGGCATCGGCCCGGGGTCGGCGACCCGTGGAGGGGCCGGTGCTCAATCTTCCTGCTACAACCCGAAGCGGGTGGCTTTCGAGCGCCGACGACCTCCTCGGAAGCGGCGCTTTCGTAACCGCGAGCAATACGGTTGGTGCGACCAACAATCGGGGCTCCACGCCTACGACGCCTTCAACCGCAGGGTCTCGGCCACAGAAGGCACCGCGACCGCCTGCTGCCGCTACGACGGGCTCAGCGCGCGTGATCGCCGAGACCGCCTCATCAGGCGCGATCCTCGCCTCGTACGCCTGCGATGCGTCTGGCAGGCTCTTTTCGATGAGGAGGGGAGGCGACACGCACTTCTACCGCCTGGACGCCCGGGGCGACGTGGTGGCGCTTGCCGGCTCCTCCGGCGCTGTCGTCAACGCGCATACCTCCGACCCGTGGGGCGCCCCGCTTCCTGCGCACGAGCCCCTGCCCGGCCCCTGCCGCCACGCGAGCTGCCGCTGCGACGCCCCGGCCGGCCTCTCTTGGTGCTGGAACCGCTATTACGCGCCTGCGCTCGCGCGGTTCCTGACGCGCGACATCTGGCCCGGCGAGCTTTCCGACCCCGTGAGCATGAACCCGTACCTGGTAATCCGAGCTGAATGATCGTTGTCGGCGGAACGGCCATAACCCTAAGACCCAACCATGCCGGGCGGTTTGAGTCCCGTTAAGGATACGGTAGACTGTACGTAGTAACGTATCGTATCGGAGGTGTCCTATGGCTCAACTCCGTCCGTCCACCGATGTTCGACCGGTCACTGAGTTCCGCGCGAACACGTCTGCCGTGCTTGATCAGCTGCGCGCGACCAAGCGGCCGGTGATCCTGACACAGCATGGTCGGAGCGCTGCTGTGCTGATGGATGTCGAATTGTACGAGGGGCTGCTCGACGAGATCGCACTCCTGCGGGCCGTTCGCTCCGGGGAGCAGGAGATGCTCCAAGGTGACGTTGCACCGCACGGCGAGGTCGAGGCGCGCGTGCGTGCGAGGCTCGCTCGGTGAGAGTCGTCTGGACACGCCAGGCGCAGTCGATGCTTGATGAGGCGGTCGACTGCATCGCTGCAGAGCGGCCGGCCTCCGCGCTGCGCTGGCTTGATGAGACGATGGAGCTGGTGCGCTCCCTTGAGCGTTTCCCGGACCTCGGACGTATCGTCCCTGAACTGCAGCGACCGGAGATCCGTGAAGTCCTGGTGGATCCGTATCGCGTGCTGTATCACCGGGATGAGCGGCAGGTCACGATTCTGGCCGTGCTCCACGCTCGACGTCTGTTCGAGCTCGGTGACGCGGATGACTAAGGTGGGTCTGACAAGCACTTCCAGCAGAAGCGCGTCTTCCGCGCAGTATCAGGCAAGGAAGCCGAAGCGAGGCGCGCTCCGCTGAAGCGCAACAACGTCGATGTGTCGAAGCCACACTGTTGGCGCTTGCTATAGTGGCGCAGCGGAGGTGGTGGCAGAAGGCCTTGCGTGCGCACCGGTGAAGGGTGTCCGCGTGCCATCGTCAGATAATGCCCCGAATGCCAAGAGGCGGCGTACAGTCCGCGAGCCCCTCGCCAGCCTAGCTCTCCCGCCCCTGCTTGCATTCCGTGGCGCAGGCGCTAGAATAACCACGCACTCGGGCCGTTAGCTCAGCTGGCAGAGCAGGGGACTCTTAATCCCAAGGTCATAGGTTCGATCCCTATACGGCCCACCAGCGCACACAAGGTCGGCGCGGAAACCGCCCGGCCTTTTTGCTATAGTGGTTCCTCGGCTTTGCGCCGGTGCGTGCGGGCGTGGCGGAACTGGCAGACGCGCCGGGTTTAGGTCCCGGTGAGGCGACTCGTGGAGGTTCGACCCCTCTCGCCCGCACCACGCCCCGACAGGCATCCCTGCACGACAGGAGGAGCATTGCAGACATCCGTAGAGCGCCTGGAAGGCAACCGCGTCCGGCTCACCGTCACCGTGCCGGCCGAGACTGTCGACGCGGCCATCGACGCCGCGTACAAGGAGTTCTCGAACAAGCTCAGGATCCCCGGCTTCCGCAAGGGCCGCATCCCTCGGCCGATCATCGACACGCACGTCGGCCGCGAGGCCGTGCTCGCGGACGCGCTCGAGCGGTTGATCGACGACACCTACATGCGGGCGCTCTCGCTTGAGGACCTGCATACGATGGAGCCGCCGGACACCGGCGAGCTGGACGCGCTCCAGCCTGGCCAGCCGTACACCTACACGGCGGAGGTGGCCGTGCGGCCGGAGCTCTCGCTCAAGTCCATCGACGGGCTCGTCGTGTACGCCGGCCCCGCCAAGACGAGCGAGCGGGAGATCGATGCGCAGATCGAGCACTACCGCGAGCGGTTCGCCACGCTCGAACCGGTCGACCGCGGCGTGCAGACCGGCGACTTCGTCGACCTGTCGTTCGTCGGCACCGTGGATGGCGAGCCGTACGAGGGCAACACCGTCGACCGCTACCTGTACGAGACGGGCCGCGGCCTGATGCCCGAGGAGTTCGAGCGCGCTCTCGTGGGCGCGAAGGCGGGCGAGAAGGTCGTCGCAGAGTTCGAGATCCCCGAGACGTCGTCGGTGCCCGAGTTCGTGGGCAAGCAGGCGCGGTTCGAGATCGACGTGCACGAGGTCAAGGCGAAAGTGCTGCCCGAGCTCGACGACGAGTTCGCCACCTCCGTCGGCGGATTCGACACGCTCGAGGAGCTTCGCGAGGACATCCGCCAGAAGCTCGACGGCGCGAAGGCCACCGGCCGTCAGAAGCGCATCGAGGTGCTCGCGCTGGATCTGATCTCGTCGCGCCTCGACGGCGAGGTGCCCGAGCAGCTCATCCAGAACCGCATGAACTCGATGACGCGCGAGTTCTTCGAGACCCTCGAGGAGCGCGGCATCACGCTGTCGGACTACGTCGAGGCCACCGGCGTGACGGTCGAGCAGATCCAGGCCGACATCCGCCGCCAGGCGGAGCTGCGGGTGCGCGAGGAGCTGGCGCTCGAGGCGCTGTTCCGGGCCGCGGGGCTCGCGCTCACCGACGAGGACATCGAGCAGGCGATCCTCGGCATGGCCGATGGCGACTCGGAGCAGGCGCGCCGTCTGCGCGAGCAGCTCGAAAGCGCCGGCACGCTCCCGATCCTCAAAGAGAGCATCCGTCAGACCAAGGCGTTCGAGTGGCTCATGGCGAACCTCGAGGTGAAAGACGAGGAGCCGCCTGCCGAACAGCCGGCGGAAGAGAAGCCGAAGAAGCGGCGCGCCAAGAAGGAGAAGGCCGCCGACAAGGAGGGATCCGCGGAATGATGCCGGATGCCAAGGGGCTCGTCCCTATCGTCGTCGAGCAGACCGCGCGCGGCGAGCGCTCGTTCGACATCTTCTCGCGCCTGCTGAACGACCGCGTGGTCTTCCTCGGGCACGAGATCGACGACGTCGTCGCGAACCTCGTCATCGCGCAGCTGCTGCACCTGGAAAGCGAAGACCCCGAGAAGGACATCAGCCTGTACATCAACTCGCCGGGCGGGTCGGTGACGGCCGGGTTGGCCATCTATGACACGATGCAGTACATCCGCTGCGACGTGTCCACCATCTGCATCGGCCAGTGCGCGTCGATGGCGGCCGTCCTGCTCGCCGCGGGCGCTGCGGGAAAGCGCTACGCGCTTCCGCACAGCCGCATCCTCATCCACCAGCCGTGGGGCGGCGCGCAGGGCCAGGTGACGGACATCGAGATCCAGGCCAAAGAGCTCCTGCGCATGCGCGCGCAGCTCGACGAGATCCTGGCGAAGCACACCGGGCAGCCGGTGGAGAAGATCCACGTGGACACCGAGCGCGACAACATCATGATCGCGAGCGAGGCCAAGGAGTACGGCCTCGTGGACGCCGTCATGGAGACGCGCGAGAAGAAGGTCGAGGGATAAGGCTCGATGGACCGACCCGAAGGCACCGAGCAGCTCCACTGCTCCTTCTGCGGCAAGCCGCAGCACCAGGTCCGCAAACTGATCGCCGGGCCTGGCGTCTACATCTGCGACGAGTGCGTCGATCTGTGCAACGAGATCGTCGACGAGGACGTCGTGCACGGGGAGCAGCACTTCACGCCAGAGGACCTGCCGACGCCGAAGGAGATCATGGCGATCCTCGACGAGTACGTCGTCGGGCAGGACCTCGCGAAAAAGACGCTGTCGGTGGCCGTCTACAACCACTACAAGCGCATCCGTTGCAAACCGTGCGACGGTGCTGAAGACGTTGAGATCGCCAAGAGCAACATCCTGCTCTTAGGGCCGACGGGATGCGGAAAGACGCTGCTCGCGCAGACGCTCGCACGCATCCTGAAGGTGCCGTTCGCGATCGCCGACGCCACCACGCTCACGGAGGCCGGCTACGTCGGCGAAGACGTCGAGAACATCTTGCTCAAGCTGATAACGGCAGCGGACTTCGACGTGGAGAAGGCCGAGGTCGGCATCGTCTACATCGACGAGATCGACAAGATCGCCCGGAAGGCGGAGAACCTCTCGATCACGCGCGACGTCTCCGGCGAGGGCGTGCAGCAGGCGCTGCTCAAGATCCTGGAAGGCACCGAGGCGGCCGTGCCGCCGCAGGGCGGCCGCAAGCACCCGCAGCAGGAGCTCATCCGCATCGACACGACGAACATCCTGTTCATCGTCGGTGGCGCCTTCGTCGGGCTCGAGAAGATCGTCGCCGACCGCATCGGCAAGAAGGGTGTGGGGTTCGGCGCCGAGCTCACCGATTCCCGGACGCACGACACCGGCACGCTGCTCGCGCAGGTGCTGCCCGAGGACCTCCACAAGTTCGGGCTCATCCCCGAGTTCGTCGGCCGCATCCCGGTGATCGCGCACGTAGAGGAGCTCACCGAGGACGATCTCGTCCGGATCCTGACGGAGCCGAAGAACGCGCTCGTCAAGCAGTACCAGCGCCTGTTCGCGCTCGAAGGGGTCGAGCTCGTCTTCACCGATGAGGCGCTCCGGGAGGTCGCGGTTCAGGCGATCAAGCACGGCACCGGCGCGCGCGGCCTGCGATCGATCCTCGAGTCGCTGCTGCTCGACCTGATGTACGAGCTGCCGGGCCGGACCGACGTGCTGAGCGTGACGGTCACGGCCGAGGCAGTGCGCGGCGAAGCCGAGCCGGTGCTCGAGATCGGAGACCTCAGGCGCGACGCATCAGCGTGAGCGCACGCGCAAGCGGGCGCTCGTCAGAGCCCCGCAGGTTCGCCGGTTCTCTCAGGCACGGCCTTCCAGGATGGCCTTTGCGCGGTCGACCTGGCTCGGGTAGAGGTCGGCGGGCACGCCTTCGCGCCCGAGGACCTCGGCGACCATGTAGCGTGCGCACTGCGAGCTGTCGCCGCGGCAGTACCGCTGCTTGATGATGTTCGCCATCGACGGCATGTCTGCCATCTGGTCGTTGAAGAAGGGGCACGTCGCGAGACGCTTGCAGTCGGCCACGAGGCACCTCCGATGTCGGGGTCTTGTGTCATGTGAAGGATAGCCCTACGTCGACGTCTTGCGCAAGTATTCACATGCACGAAGTGCCGTGGAGGTGGCGCGCGCGTCCTGCT
Source organism: Parvivirga hydrogeniphila (assembly GCF_023371205.1). Lineage (NCBI taxonomy): Bacteria > Bacillati > Actinomycetota > Coriobacteriia > Anaerosomatales > Anaerosomataceae > Parvivirga > Parvivirga hydrogeniphila. The sequence continues at coordinate 224,116 of NZ_JAMCCO010000002.1, read as the reverse complement.
GCGGCGCTGCTCGCCTTCGCGTAGAATCTGCACCACCAGGACGGAAGGGAACGCAGATGAGCGAGATGCCGAAGGCATACGATCCGAAGGCGGTCGAGCCGCGGGTGCTCGAGCGCTGGTTCGAGGGAGCGTTCTTCACGCAGCCGGTCGTCGAAGGGAAGCGGCCGTTCACGATCGCGATACCGCCCCCCAACGTCACCGGCTCGCTCCACATGGGACACGCGCTCAACAACACGATCCAAGACGTGCTCATCCGCCGATCGCGCATGACGGGCCGACCGACGCGCTGGATCTTAGGCACCGACCATGCCGGCATCGCCACGCAGAACAAGGTCGAGCAGAAGCTCGCCAAAGAGGGCCTCTCGCGCTACGACGTGGGGCGCGAGCGGTTCGTGGAGCTGTGCTGGGAGTGGCGTGCGGAGCACGGGTCGACCATCGTGAGCCAGCTTAAAGCGATGGGCTGCTCCTGCGACTATTCGGACGAGCACTTCACGATGGACCCGGACTACCAGCGGGCGGTGAAAAAGGTCTTCGTCGACCTGTTCAACGAGGGGCTGATCTACCGCGGCAAGCGCATCATCAACTGGTGCCCGCGGTGCGCAACGGCGCTCTCCGACATCGAAGTCGAGCACGAGGAGCTGGACAGCCACCTCTGGCACATCAAGTACCCGCTGAAGGAGCCCGTGGCGGGTCGCGACCACGTGGTGGTGGCGACCACGCGGCCCGAGACGATGCTCGGCGACACCTGCGTCGCGGTGCACCCGGACGATGACCGCTACCGCGAGCTCGTTGGCGCTACCGTCGTGCTGCCGTTGCTCGGCCGAGAGATACCGATCGTCGCTGACGCGTACGTCGACCCCGCGTTCGGCACCGGGGCCGTGAAGGTCACCCCCGCGCACGACCCTAACGACTTCGAGATCGCCGAGCGGCACGGCTGCGAGAAGATCAACGTGCTCACGGCGGACGCCCGCATCACCGAGGCGGGAGGGCCGTACGCGGGGCTCGACCGGTTCGAAGCGCGCACGCGGGTGGTTGCGGACCTCGAAGCGCAGGGGCTGCTCGTGCGGGTGGACGACCACGTGCACTCGGTCGGCCACTGCTACCGGTGCCACACCGTGGTGGAGCCGTGGCTGTCGGACCAGTGGTTCGTGGACATGAAGCCGCTCGCGGAGCCTGCCATCGCCGTGGTCCGTGAGGGGCTCGTGCGTTTCAGCCCGGAGCGCTGGGCGAACGTGTACTACCACTGGATGGAGAACATCCGCGACTGGTGCATCTCGCGGCAGCTGTGGTGGGGCCACCAGATCCCTGTCTTCTACTGCGACGCCTGCGGCGAGATGACGGCGAGCGTGGAGGACCTCGACTCCTGCCCGAAGTGCGGCGGGCCGGTGCGGCAGGACCCGGACGTGCTCGACACGTGGTTCTCTTCTGCGCTGTGGCCGTTCGCGACGCTCGGATGGCCGGACGACACGCCCGAGCTCGCGTACTTCTACCCGACGACGGTGCTCTCGACCGCGCGCGACATCCTGTTCCTGTGGGTGGCCCGCATGATCATGCAAGGGCTGAAGTTCGTCGGCGACGTCCCGTTTTCCGAGGTCATCATCCATCCGACGGTGTTCAACGCCGAAGGCAAGCGCATGAGCAAGTCGCTCGGCACGGGCGTGGACCCGCTCGACCTCATGGAGTCGTACGGCGCCGACGGGATGCGGTTCGGACTCATGCTGCAGACCACGGGCAACCAAGACATCCGGTTCTCAGAGGAGAAGCTCCAGAGCAGCCGCAACTTCGCGAACAAGATCTGGAACGCGAGCCGCTTCGTGCTGATGAACCTCGGCGAAGCATACGAGCCAGGGCCGCCTCTCGCGGACACGGTCGCGGACCGGTGGATCCTGTCGCGGCTGGCTGCGCTCGCCGACGCGGTCGATCGCGGGCTTGACGCGGAAGTCGCGCGCGCCGCAGGCGAGGAGCCGTTCCAGTTCGGCGAGGTCGCGCGCGCGTTGTACGACTTCTTCTGGAGCGAGTTCTGCGACTGGTACATCGAGCTCAGCAAGCCGCGTCTCGCAGCGGGCGGCGAGACCGCGCTGGTCGCGCAACGGAACCTCGTGTTCGTGCTCGACAAGGCGCTTCGCCTCCTCCATCCGATGATGCCGTTCATCACCGAGGAGATCTGGGGCAGGTTGCCGCTTCCCGAGCACGACGCTGCGCCTGCGCTCATGGTGGCGGCCTGGCCGAGCGGGCTTCAGCGCTTCCGCGACGAGGAGGCCGAGTCCTCGATGCGCGTGCTGCAGGAGCTCGTCACCGAAGTGCGGGCGATCCGCGCGCGGTACGCGATCCCGCCGAAGGCGCGCATCGCCGCGATCGTGCGCGCGTCCGGCGCCGACGCGATGCTCGTGGAGTCGCAGCGCCACTACCTGCATGACCTCGCAGGCGTGGAGGACCTCGTGATCGACGCTGCTGCCGAGCGCCCACCGCACGCGGCCGTCGCGGTGGCTGCGGGCATGGAGGTCTTCGTCCCGCTCGAAGGCGTGGTGGACCTCGCCGCCGAGCGCGACCGCGTCGCGCGCGAGCTGGCGAAAGCGGAAGCCGAGCTCGACCGGCTCACGAAGAAGCTCACGAACGAGAACTTCCTCGCGAAAGCCGATCCGCAGGTCGTCGAGAAGGACCGCGCGCGAGCCGCCGAGCTCGCGCAGACGGTCGGGCGGCTTGCAGAGCAGCTGGCTGCGCTCGCGGACTGAGGCTGCCTGCGGTGTCGCGCAGCTACGAAGAGGTCGTCGGGGAGCTTGAGCGGGCGCTGAAGTTCGGCATCAACCCGTCGCTCGACGGCATCCAGGCGCTCGCAGACGCGCTCGGACGGCCCGAGCGGGCCTACCGGGCGGTGCAGGTCACCGGCACGAACGGCAAGACCTCGGTCACGCGCATGACGGCCGCGCTGCTCGCCGCGCACGGCGCGCGCTCGGGCGCGTACACGAGCCCGCACCTCGTGCGCTACGAGGAGCGCGTCGAAGTCGACGGCGAGCCCGTCGCGCCGTCGGTGTTCGCCGAGGGCGTGTCGGTCGCGTTGGACGCCGCCGACCGCGTGGCTGCGGGGGCCGCAGAAGCGCTCGGGCTCGACGCCGGCGGTGCGCTCGCGCAGTTCACGGAGTTCGAGATCCTGACGGCAGGCGCGCTTCGGATCTTCGCGCGGACCGGGGTCGATTGGGCGGTGCTCGAAGTCGGCATGGGCGGCCGGTGGGACGCCACCAGCGTCGTGTCCCCGCAGGTGGCCGTGATCACGGGCGTCGCGCTCGATCACACCGACAGGCTGGGCGCGACGCGGGAGGAGATCGCCGCCGACAAAGCGCACGTCATCAAGCCGGGAAGCATCGCCGTGCTCGGGCCAGGCTGCGCGGGCGTCGAGCACGTCTTGTTCGAGCGGGCGCTTTCCTGTGGAGCGCCGACAGTCCGCGTCGGGCAAGGCGAGGACGACGTCGCGTGGAGCGTGCGCTCCCGTCCGCGAGCGCTCGGCGAGCCGCTCGTGCTCGATGTCTTCGGTGCGGAGGGCACCTACCGCGCGATCGAGCTCGTAGCGCCCACGTACCAAGCGCCGAACGTCGCGACGGCCGTGGCGGCCGCAGAAGCGGCGCTCGGTCCGCTCGACGAGCGCGCGGTGCGCGCGGCGTTCGCCGGGCTGCGGCTTCCTGGACGATTCCAGGTGCTCGACCCCAGCGTGCCGCTCGTCGTCGACGGCGCGCACAATCCTGAGGCGGCCGGCGTGCTCGCTGATGCTGTCCGCGAGCTCATGCCGGGTGCGCCGGTGGTGGTGCTCGGCGTGATGGCGGACAAGGATGCGCGCGGTATCGTCGACGCGCTCGTGCCCGTCGCGCGCGGGTTCGTCTGCACGCGCAGCGTCTCGCCGCGCGCCCTGGATCCCGCTGAGCTCTCGCGGCTCGTGAGCGAGGCGGGCGGGGCGGTCTACGCGGTCGAGTCCTCCGTCGCGACCGCGGTCGAGGCGGCGCGCCTGCTCTCTTCCTCGGGCGTGCTGTGCACCGGGAGCCTGTACGTCGCAGGCGAGGTCGTCGCCTCGTATCCCGCGAGCAGCCAGCGGTAGGCCGCCACCAGCCCTTCCGCATGCGGCCCAAGGCCGTACCGCTCGGACATCGAACGGGCCCGAGCAGCGTAGTCGGCACGCAGGGCGGGATCCGTGGCCAGCCGCCTGACGGCCGACGCGAAGCCGTCCTCGTCGCAGGCGATGTACGCGTCGCCGAACAGCGGGCGGTACACGTCGAGGTCCCGCAGCACGAGTGGCAGCCCGGCCGCGGCCGCCTCGATGATCGAGAAGCCGAAGGTCTCCTGGCGCGAGGGGAAGAGCAGGCAGTCAGCGGCCGCGAGGTACCGGGGGACCTTTTCGTGCTCCACCTGGCCGAGGAAGCGGCAGTTGCCAGGGACGTGCTTCGTGGCGCGCATCATCTGCCGGAAGCCCGCGGTGAGCGCCTTGAAGGGCATGCCCCCGAGCCACAGGAACGTCACCTCCGGGCACTGCTTCGCGGCGCGCACGAAGGTGTCGACGCCCTTCCGTGGTTGCACCTGCCCCGTCGAGATCGCGACGAACGCGTCGTTCGGTATCCCGAGCGAGTCGCGGACCTCGGCGCGCCACTCCGTCCGCGGCCGGAACCGCTCGAGGTCGATCGCGTTCGGCACCACCCGGATCGGGACGTCGATGCCCATGCGCGCGAGGCCGTCTGCGACTGCTGGCGAGACAGCGAGCACGAGGTCCGCGCGCGAGTAGAAGAAACGGATGTACGTCCGTGCGATTGGAAGCCACGCCCGCGCGAACGCGAAACTGCCCACGAGCGACTCAGGCACGATGTGGGCCGTCACGACCGCCCGACCCTTCGCCGCGAGCAGCGCTTTCAGCCCGGCGGGGCCCATGGTCTCGACGTGCGTGATATCGCACGGCTCGGTCGAGTTCACGCGTACGTCGATGCCCGCACGCGTGAGCGCTTCGAGCGTCTGCGTGAAGGCGGTGTGCACGCCGTGGCCGGTCGTGCCGCCGACGGTCTCCGACACGAGATTCACGCTGATGCGCTGCGGGCCTGCTTGTTCCACGTCTCTGGCCTCTCTAAGGCGGTGCAATGCGCGCAGCGACCATGATAGCCGTTGCCCGCGTGCGATGCTTCGGGTGTGCGCGTCACCCGGATGCGCTAGAATCGCGCATGACCGTGCCGAAGATCCGCGCAGCGCCGCGGGAGGGGAGCGCAGGGAGCCGATGGTGAGCGAGCTGCTTCAACCGGTGCTCGACAATCCGCTGGTCCAGCTGTCGCAGCGGCTGTGCTGGCTGTTCTTCTTCATCTTCACGCTCGCGCTCGTCTTCTGGACGTGGCGCGACGCGGAGCGCAGAGGTGCGATGTCGTGGTTCTGGGCCCTGGTGGTGCTCCTGTTCAACGTCCCCGGTTGGATCGTGTACATGGTCGTGCGCCCGCCCGAATCGCTTGCCGATGCGCGCGAGCGCGAGCTCGAGATCCGTGCGCGCGAGGCAGAGCTGCAGCGGAAGTTCCCTGTGTGCCCTGCATGCTTCAAGCCGGTCGAGGACGACTACCTCATCTGTCCCTCATGCATGAAGAAGCTCAAGAAGGAGTGCATAGGCTGCGGACGGCCCTTGAAGCTCGACTGGACCGTCTGTCCGTACTGCAAGACCAAGCAGTGAGCGCCGCCGGGCGCTGGCTCGATCGCACTGGAGGTTGTCGCATGGCTCGGATGAGCGTCCGGCTCCCGGACGGCAGCAGCATCGACGTCGACGAGGGGGCGACGGTCGCAGACGTCGCGCGCGCCATCGGGCCGAGGCTCGCGCAGGCGGCGCTCGCGGGGCGGGTGAACGGCAGGCTCGTGGACGTGGACGCTCCCGTGCACGACGGCGACGAGGTGGCCATCGTCACGGAGCGCGACCCCGAGGCGCTGAGCGTCCTGCGGCACTCGGCCGCGCACGTGATGGCCGAAGCGGTGAAAGACCTGTTCCCGACGGTGCGGTTCGGCATCGGCCCGTCGATCGAGGACGGCTTCTACTACGACTTCGACGTCGAGAGGCCGTTCACGCCGGAGGACCTTGCGGCCATCGAGGAGCGCATGCGCGAGATCGTCGCCGAAGAAAAGCCGTTCGAGCGCGCCGTGCTCGACCGCCTTGAGGCGCGCGACGCGTTCGAAGGCCAGCCGTACAAGCAAGAGCTCATCGCGGAGCTGCCCGAAGGCGAGCCCATCTCGGTGTACACGCAAGGCTCGTTCACCGACCTGTGCCGCGGGCCGCACGTTCCGCACACCGGATGGATCAAGGCGTTCAAGCTCATGAAAGTCGCGGGCGCCTACTGGCGCGGCGACTCGTCGCGGCCGATGCTGCAGCGCATCTACGGGACGGCGTGGTTCTCGGAGAAGGACCTTGCGGCATACCTCGAGCGCCTGGAAGAGGCCGAGCGCCGCGACCACCGCAAACTCGGGCGCGAGCTCGACCTGTTCAGCTTCCACGAGGTGGCGGGGGCCGGGCTGCCGGTGTATCACCCGAAAGGCGCGCGCATCCTGCGCATCTTGCAGGAGTGGCTGCGCGGCGTGCTGTACGAGCGCGGGTACGTCGAGGCGATAACCCCGCACATCTACAAGGCCGACGTCTGGAAGATCTCGGGGCACTACGATTTCTACCGCGAGAACATGTACTTCTTCGAGGTCGACGAGGGCGATGGCCGCATCAACGAGTACGGCGTCAAGCCGATGAACTGCCCGGGCCACGTGCTCATCTACGCGAACGACGTGCGGTCGTACCGCGACTTGCCGATGCGCATCTTCGAGTTCGGCACGGTCTATCGTCACGAGATGTCGGGCGTCGTGCACGGACTGATGCGCGCACGCGGCTTCACGCAGGACGACGCGCACATCTTCTGCATGCCGGAGCAGGTGCACGACGAGGTCGTAGCGATGCTCGACTTGGTGGACTACGTGCTCAAGGACGTGTTCGGCTTCGAGTACAGCGCGGAGATCTCCACGCGGCCCGAGAAGTCGATCGGCGACGATGCGATGTGGGAGCACGCGACGCGCGCGCTCATGTCGGCCTGCGACGCTCACGGTCTGCCGTACCAGATCAACGAAGGAGACGGCGCCTTCTACGGCCCGAAGATCGACATCAAGCTCAAAGACGCCATCGGCCGCACCTGGCAGTGTTCCACGATACAGGTGGACTTCAACTTCCCGTCCCGGTTCGGGCTCGCCTACCGCACCGCCGACAACGCGGAGGCGGTCCCGTTCATGCTGCACCGGACGATCCTGGGGAGCATGGAGCGCTTCTTGGGCATCCTCATCGAGCACTACGCGGGCGCGTTCCCGACCTGGCTTGCGCCGGTGCAGGCCGTGCTCGTTCCCATCGCCGACCGGCACCTGCCGTACTGCGAGACGGTCGCAGCCACGCTTCGGCGTGCAGGTGTCAGAGCCGAGGTGTACGCTGAGAACGAACCGATGCGCATCAAGATCGCCAAGGCGCAGCAGCAGAAGGTGCCGTACATGCTCGTCGTGGGCGACCGGGAGGTCGAGGCGGGGACCGTCGGCGTGCGGGAGCGCAGCGCAGGCGATCTGGGCGCGATGGGCATCGATTCGTTCGTCGAGAGGGTCGCCGCCGAGCATCCGTAAAAAGGGGGCAACGTGTGGCGTGGATGATCGCAGCGATCGCTGCGCCGCTCACTGCAGCTGTCGTTGCGGCCGCCATCTTCTTCGCGCTCGCGCGGTCTGAGCAGCAGCGGGCCGTGCGCCTCATCGGCTGGTCGTGGGCGGCGTACGCTGCGCGGCTCGCAGCAGAAGGGCTTCTCGTCGCGTGGCCGGGCATTGCGTGGCTTCGCTACGCGGTGCAAGCGGCGTCCGTGGCCTCTGCGCTCCTGATGCTTGCCGGAGCGCTTGCGCTCGCGGGCCGCAGGGCGCGATGGCAGACGTTCTTGGCGGCGGGTGTCGCGGCCACCGTGCTGTTCGTTCTGTTCGATCGGGCCCGGTTCTCGCAGTTCGTCGTGCTCGTGCCCTCGTTCGGGCTGCAGGGCGTCTGCCGCATCGTGGCAGGCGCGGTGTGGTTGCAGACGAGCCAGAGCACCAGATCGTATCGGTTGCTTCCTGGGGTGGGGCTCATCATCTGGGGCGTCCACGCGTTCGACTACCCGCTCCGATGGGTGCTGCCCGCGTGGTTCGGCTACGCGGGCTACCTGCTGAGCTCGGTCCTGGCGGTGGTGGTCGCGTTCGGCCTCGTCATCGGCTACACGGCCGAGCTTCGTGCGCGTCTGGCGGCGAGCGAAGCGCGGTACCGGTCGCTCTTCCAAGACAGCGCCTCTGTCATGCTGCTCATCGACCCGTCCGACGGCAGCATCAAAGACGCGAACACTGCCGCCGAGCGGTTCTACGGCTCGCCGCGCGAGCGGCTCACCTCGATGCGCATCACCGACATCAACACGCTTTCGCCCGACGAGGTGAAGGAGGAGATGGAGCGGGCGCGGACGCTCAAGAAGAACCACTTCGACTTCAGGCACCGGCTCGCTTCCGGCGAGGTCCGCGACGTCGAGGTGTACTCCGGCCCGGTGCCCGGTCCAGGCGGGGAGCAGTGGCTGTACTCGATCGTCCACGACGTCACCGGCGCGGTCGAGACCCAACGCGCGCTCGAAGAAAGCGAGCGCCGCTACCGGACCATCTTCGAGGCGAGCGCGCAGCCGATGCTGCTCGTGTCCGCTGACGGTGCGCGGGTCGTCGATGCGAACGCCGCCGCCGAGCGGTTCTACGGCTCGCCGCGCGAGCGGCTGCGCGCGATGACCATCGCTGACCTCAGCGCCGACGATCCGCTGGACGCCGTGCTCGAAGAAGTCCGCAAGACGGTCGAGGAGCGGCAGCAGGTCGGCCGATACCGCCACAAGACGGCGTCAGGCGATGCCCGCGACGTCGAGGTCTACGCGACGCCGCTCGTCTTCGAGGGCGAGACGCTGTTGTTCACCATCGTCGTGGACGTCACCGACCGCGTGCGTGCCGAGCGCGAGCTCGAACGCTACCGCGCGGGCCTCGAAAGCGAGGTCGAAGAGCGCACCGCTCAGCTCGAGGAAGCGTACGAGCAGCTCGCGCGCGCGAACGAGGCCAAGGACGACTTCTTGCGAAGCATGAGCCACGAGCTCCGCACGCCGCTCAACTCCGTGATCGGCTTCTCACGCCTGCTCGAGCAGGAGCTGCCGGGGCCGCTGAATGACGAGCAGAAGGTGCAGGTGCGCATGATCCGCGATGCGGGGATGCACCTGCTGTCGCTCGTCGACGACGTGCTGGACCTCTCGAGGATCGAAGACGGCCGCGTGTCTGTGGACCTTGCCGAGGTGGACCTCGGCGCGCTGGCTCGTGATGCGGCTGCCGCGGTGCGGCCGCTTGCAGACGAGAAAGGGCTCACCCTCGAAGTGCGCGCTCGCACCGGAGCGGTGTGCAGAGCGGATCCGCAGCTGGTTCGGCAGATCGTCTGGAACCTGCTCAGCAACGCGATCAAGTACACCGAGCACGGGTCGGTGCGCGTGGCGGTCGATTGCGACGGAGCGAAGGCGCGCCTTTCGGTGGCCGACACCGGGCCGGGCATGACGCCGGAGCAGGTCGAGCGGGCGTTCGAGGCATTCACGCGGTTCAGGCCGCCAGGCGATTCGCCTGGCACGGGGCTCGGCCTGGCGATCTCCAAGCGTCTCGCGGAGCTGCTCGGCGGGCGGATCACGGTCGAGAGCACGCCCGGCGAGGGCTCGACCTTCACGCTCGAGCTCCCGTGCGCGACCTGATGGCGACGAGCGTTGCCGCTGCTCTGGACAGGCGGCACCATCACCGCGTATACTCGCGCAGCCAATCGAATAGAGGTGAAGCGGAGCGCAGCGCGCTCCCACCCTACGGCGCATCGTGCAGCTGTACGGTCGAGGTGAACGTCCGCCGAGACGGGCGCCTTGTCCCTGTGCATGCGTCGCACAGGGACTTCTTGTTGCAGGGGCGGTCCGAGGAAGACCGCTGACGATGGAGGTGGAACGCCTATCAGCACGACCGAGCCGAGGATCAACGACAGGATCCGGACGCCGCGGTGCCGGCTCATCTCTGCCGAAGGAGAGCAGCTCGGCATCTTCAACACCCTCGATGCGCTGCGCATCGCAGACGAGCAGGGCCTGGACCTCGTCGAGATCGCGCCCAACGCCGATCCGCCCGTGTGCAAGATCATGGACTACGGCAAGTACAAGTACGAGCAGGCGATCAAGGCGAAGAAGGCGCGCAAGCATCAGGCGACGGTGCAGGTCAAGGAGATCAAGTTCCGTCCCAAGATCGACACGCACGACTACGAGACGAAGAAGCGGCACGTCGTGCGGTTCTTGGAGGGCGGGGCCCGCGTGAAGGTGACGATCATGTTCCGCGGTCGCGAGATGGCGCACGCGGAGCGCGGGCTGGCGATCCTCGAGCGCCTGGCTGAGGACGTCAGGGATCTCGGTACGGTGGAAAGCGAGCCCAAACTGGAGGGGCGCAACATGCTGATGGTGCTCGCTCCGGTGAAACGGGAGCCCGCCAAGAGCACGAAGCACGAGGCCGCGCAAGACGACGGAGCCCCCGTCGACGCGGACTGACGGAAGAAGAGAAGGAGCAACGCCATGCCGAAGATGAAGACGCACAGGGGCGCCGCGAAGCGCTTTCGCCTGACCGGCCGTGGGAAGATCCGCCGCGGCAACGCGTACTCGAGCCACATCCTCGAGAAGAAGAGCCCGAAGCGCAAGCGCGCGTTCCGCCAGCCGTCGCTTGTGAGCGCGGCCGACACCAACGTCATCAAGAAGAAGCTCGGCATCGGGTGACCCGAGCCACGCACCTGAGGAGTGATGAGCAATGCCTAGAGTGAAGCGTGGAGTCACGGCCAAGAAGAAGCGCCGCACGGTGCTCGAGCGTGCGAAGGGCTACTACGGTGCCAAGAGCCGGTCGTATCGGGCGGCCAAGGAGCAGGTCCAGCACTCGCTGCAGTACCAGTACCGAGACCGCAGGAACAAGAAGCGCGAGATCCGCAGGCTGTGGATCGCCCGCATCAACGCCGGGGCGCGCCAGAACGGGCTTTCGTACTCGGCGTTCATCAACGGGCTGAAGCGCGCCGAGATCGACCTCGACCGCAAGGTGCTCTCCGACCTGGCGATCAACGATCCGGCTGCCTTTGCGAAGCTGGTGGAGCTCGCGAAGGAGAAGCTGAGCGCGTAGCGGCCGATCCTGTGGCCGCGCACGTACGGAGCGCTGAGAGAGGGCCCTGCATCGCGCAGGGCCCTTTGCGTTGCCGTTCGCTCGCGTGGCCTGCGGGGCCTCGCAGGCGGTTCAGGGCCCGGAAGGTGAGGTGCGGGACGCGCACGCGGTTCAGGGCCCGGAAAGGCTTCGGTAAGCGCCGGGTGCGACACTGAGCCCGGCCGCAGGCGCGGCCACAGGACAGGCGCCGTCTTCCCCTCGGGCGGCACGACAGGAAGGGGAGGACGATGAAGCGGAGGATCGTGGTTGCAGCGTGTGCGGTCGCGTTAGGGTTCGCGTGCCTGGGAGGCGCGGGCGCCTTCTTCACGGGCCGGGCAGAGGTGCCGGAGAATGTGATCCGGGCAGGTGCGGTAGCGGTGTCCGCCGAACCGACGTCTGCCGCGCTTTCCATCGACGCGCTTGCGCCGGGCGGGTCGTGTGAACGCGTCGTGACGGTGGCGAACACGGGGTCGCTTCCGAGCACCGTCGTCGTCACCGGAGCGAAGAAGGCCGGCATCACGGACTTCTACAACGCGCTCACGTGCGAGGTGACGGCCGATGGCGTCCCGGTCTACAGCGGGCCGCTCGCCGAGCTGAGGACGGTGCCGTTCGAGATCGCTCCCGGGGCGCGTGCGCGGATGACGTTCGCGGTGGGGCTTCCGGCTTCTGCTGGCAACGACCTGGCCGGTGACTACGTGAAGCTCACGCTGTACTTCGACGCGGAGCAGGTCCACTGATGGGATCGGGCGAGCGTGCAAGTGCGGTGTTCGTGCGGCGAGCGCTCGGAGCCGTCGCGCTTGTTGTGTGGGCGCTCGTGCTGACGCGGTACGGCGCGACCGTCGTTCGCGGATCGTCGATGGAGCCGGCGCTCGTGCCGTACGACGTGGCGGTGTACCGGCGAGGCCCAGTCTCGATTCGCGTCGGTGATGCCGTGCTCTTCGAACACGACGGATGGCCCGGAGGCGTCATCCACCGCGTGCGTGCAGTGCTGCCTGGCGGGCTGCTGAGGACGCAAGGCGACGCGAATCCCGCGCCTGACCGCGATCCCGTTCCGCGGTCGCAGGTGCGAGGCGTGGTGTGCGCGGTCGTGCCGATAGGTCGCGTCAGCCAGTACGCACATGAGCGCATCGACCGGTGTGCTATACTCAACCGCCAATCGAAGACTGCAACGCGATGACGGAGAGGCGCGTTCGCACGGGAGCTCGACCAGGGAGGGACCTCGCCGACTGAGAGGGTCCTGCGAGCACGCGAGCGCGGTTCACTCCACCAGCAGCGAGCTGAACGGGCGAGAAGGGCCCCAGTAGGCGAGCCGGGTCCCCCCGATACGGGGCGGCTGGCGCGAGGCCAGCAGCGCGACGTCGCGCACAGAGCGGGCGCATCGAGCGCCAACCAGGGTGGTACCGCGGGAGCCGCTCCCGTCCTTGGGGTTTCCTGAGGCGGAGCGGCTCTTCTATTGCAGGATCGGACGTCCGACCGAAGAGAAGGAGCGCACATGGGTATCGCCGAGAGGATCGTCGAGCTCAAAGACGAGGCTCTCGAACGGATCGCCACGGCGAACGACCTCGAGACGCTCGAGGCTGTCCGCGTCGCGTATCTCGGCAAGAAAGGCGAGCTCACCGCCGTCTTGCGCGGTCTTGGCGAGCTTCCTGCTGAGCAGCGGCCGGCCGTGGGCAAGGTCTCGAACGAGGCTCGCGATGCCATCGAGCAGGCGCTTCTTGAGCGCCGCGCCGTTCTCGAGCGCGAGGCGCTCGAACGCCGGATCGCCGCCGAGGCGATCGACGTGACGCTTCCGGGCAGGCGCAGGCCGCTCGGTCATCAGCACATCATCCACCAGATCGTGGACGAGATCGTGGACGTGTTCGTCGGTCTGGGCTACCGGATCGCCGAGGGGCCCGAAGTCGAGCTCGACTACTACAACTTCACGGCGCTCAACCACCCGCCCGAGCATCCTGCGCGCGCAGCGACGGACACCTTCTACGTGAGGGACCTCTCAGCCGACGCGCCGAGCGGGCCGATCGAGTCGGAGGTCTTGCTGCGGACGCACACCTCGCCCGTGCAGGTCCGCGTGATGGAGAAGCAGCGACCGCCGATCTACGTTCTGGCGCCTGGCAAGGTCTTCCGCCGCGACGTCGCCGACCCGAGCCACCTGCCGCAGTTCACGCAGATCGAGGGCCTCGTCGTCGACGAGGGCATCACCTTCGGCGACCTCAAGGGCACGCTGGAGCACTTCGTCCGCGAGATATTCGGCCCGGAGCGCCGCGTGCGCTTGCGTCCGCACTTCTTCCCCTTCACAGAACCGTCCGCGGAAGTAGACGTGTCGTGCGCGATGTGCGGCGGCGAGGGGTGCCGCTCGTGCGGTGGCGAGGGATGGCTCGAGGTCTTGGGGTGCGGGATGGTCGACCCGAACGTCTTCCGCTACGTCGGGATCGATCCTGAGCGGTACTCGGGCTTCGCGTTCGGCATGGGAGCCGAGCGCATCGCTGCGCTCAAGCACGGCATCCCGGACCTGCGCCTGCTCATCGAAGGCGACATGCGGTTCTTGCGGCAGTTCTGACGGACAACCCGGATCGAGGAGATCGAAGCATGCGCGTGTCGTTGAAGTGGCTGAAAGAGCTCGTGGACGTCGATATGCCAGTGGAGCAGCTCGTCGACCGGCTCGACATGACCGGCACGAAGGTCGAGCGCGTGATCAAGACCGGGCAGGCGCTCGACGGTGTCGTCGTCGGCCAGGTGCTCGTGAAGGAGCAGCACCCGAACGCTGACAAGCTCTCGTACTGCCAGGTCGACGTGGGGGCACAAGAGCCGCTGCGCATCGTGTGCGGCGCGACCAACTTCTCCGAAGGCGACAAAGTGCCAGTGGCCCTCGTCGGCGCGACGCTGCCGGGCGGCGTCACCATCAAGCGCGCGAAGCTCCGCGGCCTGGAGTCGGAAGGCATGATGTGTTCCGCTCGCGAGCTCGGCGCCGGAAGCGACGCGTCGGGCCTGCTCATCCTCCCGAAGGACGCGCCAGTCGGCGCGAGCTACGCGGAGTACGCTGGCCTCGCCGACACGGTGCTCGAGCTCGAGGTCACTCCGAACCGGCCCGACTGCCTGTCGATGGCCGGTGTCGCGCGCGAGGTCGGCGCCGTTCTCAACCGCGACGTTCGCTTCCCCCAGTGGGATTTGCGGACGAGCGGCGAGCCCGTCGAGAAGCGCGTCTCCGTGGTGGTCGAAGACCCCGACCTCTGCCCGCGCTACACCGCTCGCCTGATCCGCGGTGTGCGCATCGGGCCGTCGCCGGACTGGCTGGCCGAACGCATCGTCGCGGCAGGTGCGAGGCCCATCAACAACGTCGTGGACGTCACGAACTACGTCCTGTTCGAGCTCGGCCAGCCGCTCCACGCATTCGACCTTGCGACGATCGCCGCGCCCGGTGGCGTCGCGAAGGTGATCGTCCGTCGCGCGAACGACGGAGAGCGGCTGCGGACGCTCGACGGCCAGGACCGGGTGCTCTCTCCCGACATGCTCGTCATCGCCGACGCGAACGGCCCTGTCGCGCTCGCCGGGGTGATGGGCGGGGAGGCGACCGAGGTCTCGGAGCGCACTGTGGACGTGCTGCTCGAGGCCGCGTCGTTCGACCGCGCGAGCGTCTCGAAGACCAGCCGGACGCTCGGGCTGCTCTCGGAGTCGTCCCTACGCTTCGAGCGAGGTGTCGATCCGGAGTTGGCGGCGCGTGCCTCGGAACGGGCGGCGGCGCTCATCGCCGAGCTCGGCGGCGGCGAGGTTGCCCCCGGCCTTATCGACGTGTACCCGAGCCCGGTGACGCACCGCAGCATCACGCTGCGGTGCGGGCGCATGAACGCCTTCCTCGGCACCGCCATCGCGCGTGACGAGGCCGCGGCGATCCTGCGACGGCTCGGCATCGCGTCCGAGGCCACCGGCGAGGACCTCGCGTGCACGGTGCCGACGTTCCGCCCCGACCTCGAGCGCGAGGTCGACCTGTACGAGGAGGTCGTCCGCATCTGGGGCATGGAGCGCGTGCCGTCCACGCTGCCGGGCGGGCGGCAGCGCGTGGGCGGTCTTGACGCGTCCCAGCGCATCGAGCGTCGGATCGGCGCCACCATGCGCGCCGCCGGGCTCAACGAGCACATCGGGCTAGCGTTCGAAGACCCGCGGCGGGTCGAGGCGTGCGGTTTCGAGCTCGGTCCCGACGAAGCGCTCGTGGAGCTTCTCAACCCGATGTCGAACGAGCAGTCGCACCTTCGCGTCAGCACGCTCACGGGGCTGCTCGAGGCGGTCTCACGGAATCAGCGTCGCGGCGTGAGCGACGTCCACCTATACGAGGTCGGCAGGGTCTTCCGCACGTCTTCAGGCCGCAAGCTGCCGAAGGAGCGCACGGTCCTCGGCGCCGTCCTTTCCGGCTCGTGGGACCGCCAGCAGTGGTACGAGCGTCCCCGGCCGCTCGACTTCTTCGACGCGAAGGGCGTCCTCGAGGCGCTGTTCGAGAGCCTGCGGATCGAGCGCTGGCGTCTGGACGCTGCCGAGCACGCCTGGCTGCAGCCGGGCCGTTCCGCCGACGTCGTGGTGCGCGGCGAGGTCATCGGGTGGCTGGGCGAGGTGGCGCCGCACGTCCTCAAGACCTTCGAGGTCGATGGCGCCGTCGCGGCCTTCGAGGTCGACGTCCGTGCGCTCGTGCGCGCCGGCGGGTCCGTGGCGCGCTACGAGGAGATCCCGCGGTTCCCGGCGGTGAAGCTCGACGTCGCGCTCGTCGTGCCGCGCGAGGTCGCCGCTGAGACGGTGGCGTCGGCCATCCGCTCGTTCGGCAAGCCGCTTCTGGCGGACGTGCGCCTCTTCGACGTCTACGAGGACCCGCACGGAGCGCAGCAGCGTCGGCTTCCTGAGGGCACGAAGAGCCTGACGTTCTCGCTGGAGTATCGCGCCGCCGACCGTACGCTTTCGGAGGACGAGGTCAGGGCGGTGCACGACCGGCTGGTGGAGCGCGTCTGCGCGAAGGTCGGTGCGACGTTGCGGGCCTGAGTGCGCACAGGCGGCATGAATCTGCGCTACTGTGGAATAGTGTTCGGCATATATTACATCGAAATTGCATAAAGGTTGACGCTCATTCGCTGCGCGTGGTACACTGCCCGCGGACTGGTCGTACGTCCGGAGGGAAGCCGCATGGTGCGCGTCGCAATCGTCGGAGCTGCCGGATACACGGGCGCCGAGCTCGTCCGGCTCGTCCTTGCCCATCCGGACATGCAGCTTGCGCTCGTCACGTCGACCGCAGATGCCGGTCGCAAGGTCTCGGACCTCTATCCGGCGCTGGCGTCGTGCGACCTGACGTTCGCCGAGCCCTCGGTCGACGCGATCGCCCAGGCCGCCGATCTCGCGTTCCTGGCGGTGCCGCACACCGCTGCCATGGCCCTTGCCCCGGGCCTGCTCGAAGCGGGTGTGAGTGTGGTCGACCTCTCGGCGGACTTCCGGCTCGAAGACGCAGCGACCTACGAGCAGTGGTACGGCGTTCCGCACCGGGCGACGCATCTGCTCGCGCAAGCGGTCTACGGGCTCCCGGAACTCTGGCGCGACCGGCTGCCGGGGTCGCGGCTGGTCGCGTGCGCGGGATGCTACCCCACGGCGACGCTCCTCGCGGCCGCGCCGGCCGTGCGGGCGGGGCTCGTGTCCAGCGCTCACGTCGTCGTCGACGCGAAGTCCGGCGTTTCCGGAGCCGGGCGCGCCCCGAGCGCGACCGCGCACTTCGTCGCAGCGAACGAGAGCGTGGCGGCGTACAAGGCGGTCGCGCACCGGCACACACCGGAGATCGAGCAGGGACTCGCGCGCTGCGGGCTTTCCCGTGCGACCGTCACGTTCGTGCCGCACCTCGTCCCGATGTCGCGGGGCCTGCTCTCGACGGTGTACCTGCGCTGCGAGCACGGCGTCACGCTCGAGCGCGTGCAGCAGGTCTACGAGGCGGCGTACGCGGGCGAGCCCTTCGTGACGGTGCATCCTGCCGGCCGCATGCCGCAGACGCGCGAGGTGACGGGCAGCAATCGCGCGCACATCGGCCTGGCGTTCGACGGCCGCGTCGGCATGCTCGTCGCCACCTGCGCGATCGACAACCTCGGCAAAGGTGCCGCGAGCCAGGCCGTCCAATGCGCGAACCTCGTGCTCGGCGTGCCGGAGACGCGCGGGCTCGACGTCCCGGCTCCGGTGGTGTGAGGAGGTCTGGCGTGCTGGAAGGAATCGCATACGTGGACGGGGGCGTGCTCGCGCCGCAGGGCTTCTTGGCGGCCGGCGTGAGCGCCGGGCTGAAGCGGTCGGGCAAGCGCGACGTCGCCGTGATCGCTGCGCAGGACCGTTGCCCGACGGCCGCCGTGTTCACGCGCAACGCGATGGCGGCAGCGCCGGTGCTCGTCTCTCGCGAGCACGTCGCGGACGGTCACGCCCGGGCGGTCGTCGTGAACGCCGGCAACGCCAACGCGTGCACGGGCGAGCGCGGGCGGGCTGACGCACAGGCGATGGCCGAGGCGGCCGCAGCCGCGCTTGGGTGCGGCCCGCAAGACGTGCTCGTCGCCTCCACAGGGGTGATCGGCGTCCCGCTCCCGGTCGATCTGGTGATCGCCGGCATCAAGGAGGCCGTCGAACGCCTCGACGTGATCGGCGGCGATGCGGTCGCCGAGGCGATCATGACCACGGACACCTTCCCGAAGCAGGTCGCGGTCCGCATCGAGGTGGACGGCAGAGCCTACGCGGTCGGCGGCGTCGCGAAAGGCAGCGGCATGATCAGGCCGGACATGGCCACGATGCTCGCGTTCATCACCACCGACGCCCCGCTCGACCCGCGCGCCTGCGATGCGGCGCTGCGCCAGGCGGTCGAGGTGACGTTCAACCGGGTGACCGTGGACTCCGACACCTCAACCAACGACACGTGCGTGCTCATGGCGAGCGGGGCGGCAGGCGGTGCTGCCATCACGCCAGACGACGCGCGCTTCGCGCCTGTCGCAGTCGCGATCGAGTACGTGTGCGGCGAGCTCGCACGGATGATCGCGCGCGACGGCGAGGGCGCGACGAAGCTCATCACCGTCACCGTCACGGGCGCGCGCGACGAGAGCGACGCGAAGCGGGCCGCCTTCGCGATCGCTGAGTCGCCGCTCGTCAAGACGGCGGTCTTCGGCGGTGACGCCAACTGGGGCAGGGTCGCGATGGCCATCGGCAAGTCGGGCGCCGCACTCGACCCGTCGCGTGTCCGCATCGTGTTCGCTGGCGTCCTCACCTGCGAGAACGGCACCGCGGTCCCGTTCTCGGAAGAGGAGGCCGCACGAGCGCTCAGCGGCCCGGAGGTCGAGATCGTCGCAGACCTGGGTGCAGGCGAGGCGTCGGCGACGGTGTGGACGTGCGACCTCACCTACGAGTACGTGCGGATCAACGGGGAGTACCGCTCATGAACGAACACATGCAGACGCTTCTCGACAAAGCGCTCACCCTGACCGAGGCGCTCCCGTGGATCAAGCGCACGTGGGGCCGGACGGTCGTCGTGAAGTACGGCGGGTCGGCGATGACCGATCCGGCGATGCGCGCATCGATCGCCGAGGACGTCGTGCTGATGAAGCTCGTCGGCGTCAACCCGGTGATCGTGCACGGCGGCGGCCCTGACATCACAGCATACATGCAGCGCCTGGGTCTGCCGGTGGAGTTCCGCAACGGTCTGCGGGTGACGCCGCCAGAGGCGATGGAAGTCGTGAAGATGGTTCTGGTCGGCAAGAACAACAAGGACATCGTGAGCGACATCAACAGCCACGGCAGGTACGCCGTCGGCATCTCAGGCGACGACGGGAACCTCATCCGGGCCCGGCAGCTCGACCCTGAGCTCGGCATGGTCGGCGAGGTCACGGGCATCGACACCACGGTGGTCGACAACCTCATCGGCGACGGCTTCATCCCGGTCGTCGCGACCGTCGGTGCGGGAGAGGACGGGTCGTCGTACAACATCAACGCCGACACCGCTGCAGGCGAGATCGCCGCGGCGCTCGGCGCAGAGAAGATCATCTTCCTCACCGACGTCGACGGCCTGTATGCGGACTTCACCGACAAGGGCTCGCTCATCAGCGCGCTGTCGCTCGAGCAGGCCCGTTCGATGGTCACCGCTGGCGAGGTCGAGAAGGGCATGCTGCCCAAGGTGCAAGCGTGCGTCCGGGCCCTCGAAGGCGGCGTGTCGCGCGCACACATCCTGAACGGGACCACGCCGCATGCGCTGCTCCTCGAGGTCTACACCGATGCGGGCGTGGGCACGATGATCACCCGCAACGGCGCGCCGACTGAAGGCGAGGTGAGCTGAGTGGGCGAAGCGCTGACGCGCGCAGTCGATCTCGACGCTCGGTACGCCTGGCCGACCTACGCGCGCAAGCCGGTGCTGTTCGTGCGCGGTTCGGGGATGCGCCTGTACGACGAGGACGGCGCCGAGTACCTGGACTTCGTGGCCGGCATCGGCGTCGTGAACCTCGGGCATGCGCACCCGGCGGTGTCGCGTGCGGTCCGAGAGCAGGCCGAACGGCTCGTCCACGTGAGCAACCTGTACCACGTCGAGCACCGCGCCGAACTGGAGGAGCGCTTGTGCACGCTGTTCGGCGAGCCGTCGCGCGTCTTCTTGTGCAACTCCGGCACGGAGGCCGTCGAGGCGGCCATCAAGCTCGCGCGCGCGTGGGGTAGGAGCGTGCGCGGGGAGAAGTGCTTCCGCATCGTCGCAGCCGAACGGTCGTTCCACGGGCGGACGTTCGGAGCGCTCTCGGCGACGGGCCAGGCGAGCAAACAAGCGAAGTTCGAGCCGCTCGTGCCCGGCTTCACCCACGTGCCGCTCAACGACATCGACGCGCTCGAGCGCGCGCTTGGTCCCGACGTGTGCGCGGTCCTGCTCGAACCGGTCCAAGGCGAAGGCGGCGTGTTCCCGTGCGACGTCGAGTACCTCAAAGCGGTGCGGTCGCTGTGCGACGAGCGCGGTGTGCTGCTCGTCCTCGACGAGGTGCAGGCGGGCCTGTATCGGACGGGCCCTGTGTTCGCGCACCGCGCGTACGGCGTGCGTCCGGACGTCATGACGCTTGCGAAAGCGCTCGCCAACGGACTGCCGGCGGGCGCCGTGCTCGCTCGCGCGCAGGTCGCGGAGGTGCTGTCGCCCGGCGACCACGGCTCCACGTTCGCGGGCGGTCCGGTGGTGTGCGCGGCCGCGCTCGCCACGCTGGATGCGCTGACGTCAGAGCGCCTGGGCGAGAACGCCACGAGGGCAGGCGCGTACCTGCGCGATGCGCTCGAACGCTTCGGCGAACGCACCGGGCTGATCGCAGAGATCCGCGGCGCGGGGCTCATGGTGGGCGTGACGCTCACCCGTCCCGTCGCCAAGACCCTCGCCGACGCAGCGCTCGAACGCCGGGTGCTGCTGAACCCGATCGGCGACGATATCGTCCGCTTCCTGCCTCCGCTGGTATGCACAGAATCCGAAATTGATACACTATCAGCCGTGATGGACGACATTTCGAAGGGGCTGTGATGCAAAGTCTTATGGGCAGGGACCTCCTGACGCTCGGCGAGCTCACGCCCGAGGAGCTCACGGCGGTGCTCGACCGGGCAGACGCGCAGAAGCGGGCACGGGCGAACGCGCGGCGCTCGCCGCAGATGACGGGCCGTTCGGCGGCGCTGATCTTCATGAAGCCGTCGATGCGCACGCGCGTCTCGTTCGAGCTCGCGTGCGTCGATCTGGGCCTGCACCCGGTGGTGCTCGGTCCCGGCGATGCCTTCTCGCGCAACGAGACCATCCACGACACCGTCAAGGTCCTCGAGCGGTACGTGGACGTCATCGTCATCCGCACCTTCGCGCAGGCAGACGTCGAGGAGATCGCGCTGCACGCGTCAGTGCCGGTCGTCAACGCGCTCACCGACGACTACCACCCGTGCCAGGTGCTTGCCGATCTGCTCACCATCCGCGAGCGCAGGGGCGCTCTTGCCGGCCTGCGTCTCGCGTACGTCGGCGACGGCAACAACATGGCGAACACCCTCATGCTCGGCGGAGCGCTCGCCGGGATGGACGTGGTGGTGGCGTCTCCTGCGGGGTTCGAGCCGAAGGAGCGCTTCGTGCACGACGCCGTGGCGCTCGCTGAGCGGTACGGTACCGGAGCTTCGATCCGCGTGATCCGCTCGCCTGAGGAGGCGGTGCGTGGCGCCGACGTCGTCGTCACCGACACCTGGGCGTCGATGGGCCAAGAGGCCGAGCACGACGCACGGGTGGCGGCATTCCGTGGCTACACCGTGACGCCGGAGCTCATGGCGCTGGCCAAGCCGGACGCGATCTTCATGCACTGCCTGCCTGCACACCGGGGCGAAGAGGTGCTCGACGAGGTCATCGACGGACCGCAGTCCGTGGTGTTCGACGAAGCGGAGAACAGGTTGCACGCACAGCGGGCATGGCTCTCGCTGGTGCTCTCGTGACGGAGGGGTGGTCGATTCACGTGCGGAAACGCAAGCAGCGGCAAGAGGCGATCCGCAAGATCGTCCGGCGGGAACACATCAAGACGCAGCGCGAGCTCGTCGATCGGCTGAGCCAGCACGGCTTCGACTGCACGCAAGCGACGGTGTCGCGCGACATCGCGGACATGGGGCTCCGGAAGCTTTCCGAGGGCTTCTACGTGCTGGCGGAGGACCTGCACCTGCAGCGGATGATCTCCGAGCTTGTCGTGTCGGTGGTGCGTTCCGGCCAGCTCGTGCTCGTCAAGACGACCGCGGGTGCCGGGCAAGGCGTGGCGGCGGCCATCGATGGGGCCGAGCTCGACGAGGTGCTCGGCTCGATCGCGGGCGACGACACGATCCTCATCATCGCGCGCAGCGACGCAGAAGCGCAGGCCGTGGTCGAGAGCATCGAGCGCTACCGCGGCAAGCGTCAGTAGGAACGGACGGCGTCGCGCGGACCTCGACGTCTCGCGCGGCCTGGCAGAAGGAAGGCGGTCAGTCAGTGACACGACCCACGTGCGTCCTCGCGTACTCCGGCGGGCTCGACACCTCGGTGGCGATCCGGTGGCTCATGGAGAACAAGGGCGTCGACGTCGTCGCGCTTGCCGTGGACGTCGGGCAGGAGCGGCAGGACCTGGAGATGGTCCGCGCCAAGGCGCTCGCCATCGGCGCGGTCGAATCCATCGTGAAAGACGTGCGCGAGGAGTTCGTCAACGACTTCCTGGCGAAGGCGCTGCGAGCGAACGCGCTGTACGAGAACAAGTACCCGCTGCTCTCCGCGCTCTCGCGCCCGATCATCGTGAAGCACCTCGTCGAGGAGGCGCACCGCTGCGGCGCGCGCTACATAGCGCACGGCTGCACCGGCAAGGGCAACGACCAGGTGCGGTTCGAGGTCGGCATCGCCGCGCTCGACCCCGACATCGAGGTCATCGCGCCGGTGCGCGAGTGGGAGCTCAAGACGCGGGAGCAGGAGATGGAGTACGCGGCGCGGTACGGGATCCCGGTGCCCACCACGAAGTCGAGCCCGTACTCGATCGACGACAACCTCTGGGGCCGCGCCATCGAGTGCGGCGTGCTCGAAGACCCGTGGGTCGAGCCGCCGGCGGACATCTACACGCTCACGGCCGACTCGCGCGGCGGCGCGTGCGACGAGCCGGAGTACGTGGAGATCTCCTTCGAGCAAGGTCTTCCGGTGGCGCTCGACGGGACGCCCATGAGCTTCCACGACATCATCGTGCGCATGAACGAGATCGCCGGCAAGCACGGCTTCGGGCGGATCGACATGATCGAGAACAGGCTCGTCGGCGTGAAAAGCCGCGAGATATACGAGGTGCCCGGCGCGCTCACGCTCATCACGGCCCACAAGGCGCTTGAGGACCTCTGCCTCGAGCGGGAGCTTCTGCACTACAAGCTCGGCGTCGAGCAGAAGTGGGCCGAGCTCGTCTACAACGGCATGTGGTACTCGCCGCTCAAAGAGGCGCTCGACGGCTTCATCGACACCACGCAGCAGCTGGTCACGGGCGACGTGCGTCTGCGGTTCTACAAGGGGTCGTGCGTGACGGTCGGCAGGCGCTCGCCGTACTCGCTGTACGACTACAATCTTGCGACCTACGATGCGGCCGACACCTTCGACCACAAGGCCGCCGCGGGCTTCGTGCAGCTGTGGGGGCTTCCCACGAAGGTGTGGGCGCGCCAGCGCCGCAAGGTCGGCAAGGAAGGCGAGGTGTAGGCGATGCCCGCGGCGCCGGAAGGCGGCGCGACCCCCTGGAGCGGGCGCTTCGAGCGGACCCCCGAGCGCTTCCAGCAGCGGTTCGGGGCCTCGCTGCCCGTCGATCGGCGTCTGTACGCCGAGGACATCGCCGGCTCGATCGCGCACGCGCGCATGCTGGGCACGCAAGGCGTGCTGTCCCACGAGGACGTCGAGGCGATCGTCCGCGGCCTCATCGGGATCCGCGAGGACATCGAGGCCGGACGGCTCGAGTTCGACGTCGCGTCCGAGGACATCCACATGGCCATCGAGCAGGAGCTCACGCGCCGGATCGGCGAGGCGGGCAAGCGGCTCCACACCGCGCGCTCGCGGAACGACCAGGTCGCGACCGACGTGCGGCTGTTCGTGAAGCGGCGCGCGCACGAGCTCGTGGCGCTCGCGAACCGCCTGCGCTCCACCATCGTCGATCTCGCAGAGGCGCACCTCGGCGCCGTCATGCCGGGATACACGCACCTGCAAAAGGCACAGCCGGTGCTGTTCTCGCACCACCTGCTCGCGTACTTCTGGATGCTCTCCAGAGACGTCCGTCGCCTGAAAGCGGCGTACGACGCTGCCGACGCCTTGCCCCTCGGGTCGGCCGCCCTTGCGGGCACCACGTTCCCGATCGACCGCGGTGCGGTCGCTGCCGAGCTCGGCGTTTCGGCGGTCGTCCCCAACTCGATGGACGCGGTGTCGGATCGTGACTTCGCGGCAGACGCGATCTACGCGTGCGCGCTCGGCATGGTGCACCTGTCGCGCTTGTGCGAGGAGCTGGTGCTGTGGTCCACAGAGGAGTTCGGGTTCATCGTCCTCGACGATGCCTGGTCGACAGGCTCCAGCATCATGCCGCAGAAGAAGAACCCTGACTTCGCCGAGCTCGTGCGCGGAAAGACCGGCCGTGCGATCGGCGACCTCGTGGCGCTTCTTGTGACGCTCAAAGGGCTTCCGCTCGCGTACAACAAAGACATGCAGGAAGACAAAGAACCGCTGTTCGACGCGCTCGACACCTACGCGGACGCGCTCGTGGCGGTCGAGGGCATGCTTGCGACGATGCGGGTGGACACGGAGCGCATGGCGGCGGCCGCGCTCGGCGGCTACATGGCCGCGACCGACCTCGCCGATCTGCTCGCCTCGAAAGGAGTCCCCTTCCGCGAGGCGCACGAGATCGTGGGCCGTCTGGTGCTCGAGTGCGAGCGGTCGGGACGCAGGCTCCAGGACCTGAGCGCAACCGAGCTCGCCGCAGCGTCTCCGCACCTCGGCGAGGACGCGGTCGCGGCGCTGGACATCGCCGAGGTGGTCGCGCGCAGGACCAGCGAGGGCGGCACGGCGCCGGAGCGCGTCCGCGAGCAGCTGGCCGACGCGAGCGCCGTGCTCGCGGCCGACGAGCGGTGGCTCGCGGAGCATCCGCCGGCCTAGGAGGCCCGCGTGGCCGAGCTCGACAACGCAGCCGTCGCGCGGGTCCTGGAGCAGGCGGCCGACCTGCTCGAGATCGCTGGCGCCGACAAGTACCGGTACCTCGCGTACCGGACGGCGGCGCGCAACGTGCGGTCGTGGCCCGAGGAGATCGCGCGGACGGCGGCCGAAGGCCGGCTCACCGACGTCCCTGGCGTCGGCGCCAAGCTTGCGAAAGCGATCTCGTCGATCCTCGTGCGCGGGTCGTTCCCCGAGCTCGACGAGGTCTCCGCCGTGTTGCCGCCGTCGCTCGTGACCTTGATGCAGGTCCCTGGCGTAGGCCCGAAGACGGCACGGGCGCTGTACGACGCACTCGGCGTCAGCACCATCGACGAGCTGGAGCGTGCCCTCGACGACGGGAGGGTCCGCGCTCTGCCGGGGTTCGGCGAGGCGACGGTCCGCTCGCTCAAGGAGGGCGTGGAACGGTATCGACGGCTGGGCGAACGGATGCTGCTCGCGGACGCTTTACCGCTCGCGGAGAAGGTGGCCTCTGCGATCGCGTCCGTGCCGGGCGTCGTGCACGCCGAGCCGGCAGGCAGCATCCGCAGGCGCAAGGACACGGTGGGCGACATCGACATCTTAGTGGCGAGCACGGACCCGCACGGCCTCGCGGTCGCGCTCAGGGAGATGCCCATCGTCGCAGACGTCCTGGCGAGCGGCGAGGCGTTCCACCGGCTGCTCACCGCGGGCGGCACCGAGGTGGACGTGCGCGTGGTGCCGCCGGAGTCGTGGGGTGCTGCCTTGCAGCACTTCACGGGCTCGGCCGCGCACAACGTGAAGCTGCGAGAGCGCGCGAAGCGGATGGGCCTCAAGGTGAGCGAGTACGGCCTGGCGCGTCGATCCGATGGCGCTGCGCTGCCGTGCGGGTCCGAAGACGACGTGTACCGCGCGCTCGGGCTCGCAACGCCCCCGCCGGAGATCCGGGAGGACTCCGGCGAGATCGAGGCCGCGGAGGCAGGCACGCTCCCTCGCCTCGTCGAGGTCGGCGACATCCGCGGCGACCTGCACGTGCACTCGGTGGCGACAGACGGACGCTCGACGCTCAGGCAGATCCGCGAGCGGGCGCGAGATCTCGGCTACGAGTACGTGGCGGTGACCGACCACGCGCTCGGCCTGCGGATGGTGGGCGGGATGGACATCGACGCGCTCGAGCGTCAGTGGGACGAGATCGATCGCCTCAACGGCGACGAGCCGGGCCCGACGCTCCTGAAAGGCGTGGAGCTCAACATCGACGACGCGGGGCAGGTCGACTATCCGCCGGACGTGCTGGTGCGGTTCGACCTGTGCATCGCCTCGCTCCACACGGGGTGGGGGCAGCCCCGGGAGGTTTCGACCGCCCGGGTGCTGGCCGCGATGGAGAACCCGTACGTGGACGTCATCGGGCACCTGACCGGCCGCATCCTCAGGCGCCGCGAGCCGATCGCGCTTGATCTGGAAGCCGTCGTCGCGAAAGCGGCCGAGACCGGCACGGTGCTCGAGCTCGATTCGTATCCGGACCGTCTCGACATCGATGATGGCGTCGTGCGGATGGCCGTCGAGGCGGGGGCGCTCATCTCCATCGACACCGACGCGCACGAGGCCGCGCAGATGGCGTTCGTGCGCTACGGCGTATGGCAGGCGCGACGTGGATGGGCGACGCGCGAGCATGTGCTGAACGCGAGGCCCCTCGCCGAGATGCTCGGCGCGCTGAAGCGCCGGCGCGCCTGACCGGTGCCGTCCCGTATAATCAAGCGCCATGGCGGGATTCGATCTGCATACGGCACGGCCGCTGCCGGCGAGCTTCTTCGCGCGCCCAACCGCTGAAGTCGCGCGCGACCTGCTCGGCAAGGTTCTGGTGAGCCGCATCGGCGGCCGCGTGACGGGCGGGAGGATCGTGGAAGTCGAGGCGTACCTCGGTGCGGACGACCCTGGCTCGCACGCTGCGACGAAGGGCATCACGCGTCGCAACGCTACGATGTACGGTCCGCCGGGGCACGCGTACGTGTACTTCACCTACGGGAACCATCATATGCTGAACCTCGTCACAGAGCCGGAAGGCACCGCGGGCGCGGTGCTCGTCCGCGCGATCGAGCCGCTGATCGGGCACGACGTGATGGTCGAGCGCCGGGGCAGGAGCGGCAGAGCGTGCACGGACGGGCCGGGCAAGGTGGCGGCCGCGCTCGGCGTGACCCTCGAGCACAACGGCGCCCCGCTCGCGCCGGACAAGGCGTTGTGCTGCTACGACGCGCCGCCGCACGACGAGGAGATCCGCACGAGCGGGCGGATCGGCCTTTCGGCGGGCCACGACGCGGAGCTCAGGTTCTACCTGGGCGGCAACCAGTACGTCTCGAAAGCCAGGCCAGGCCCACGGCGCCGAGCGCGCCGGGGCTCGGACGAAAGGTGAGGCCATGAAGCTTGGCGAGATCTACCGTACGTGCATCGAGGTCGGCGTGCGCAACGACGAGCGGGGAGAGGACGGCGTCAAGCGCGTCTTGGACGCGGCGCGAGCCGAGTACGAGAAGCTCGATGAGTCCGAGCGCGCGTTCTTCGACGAGGAGCGGCTGACGAACCCGTACGACGACACCCGCATCTGCGTGGGGTCGCCAGACGACGAGATCCGCGGGCTCATCGTCGGCATCGACATGGAGGTCGGCGAGGTGCTCGTCGCCGACCGTCTGCGGGAGCGCGGCGCGCCCATCGACCTCATCTTCTCGCACCACCCCGAAGGGCCCGGCTACGCGAATCTGCATCGGGTGATGGCGATGCAGGCCGACCTCTGGGCTGCGCAGGGCGTGCCGATCGGTGCAGCCGATGCGCTCATCGCGCCGCGGGCCGAGGAGATCCGGCGGCGCATCATGCCCGTGAACCACTACCGGGCGATCGATGCTGCGCGAGCGCTCGGGTTCGCCTCGATGTCGTGCCACACGCCTGCCGACAACGCGGTCAACCGGTTTGTGCAGCGCCACCTCGACGAGGCCGCTCCGAAGACGCTCGACGACGTCGTGAAGGCGCTGCGCTCGATACCGGAGTACGCCGACGCGGCCAAGAAAGGCTACGGTCCGGCGATCGTCCAGGGCAGCGGCTCGCAGCGCTGCGGCAGGATCGTCGTGGACATGACCGGCGGCACCGAGGGGCCGACCGATGCGCTCGACCGGCTCTCGCACGCGGGCGTCGGCACGCTCGTCGGCATGCACTATTCGGAGGAGCACCGCAAGCGCGCCGAAGAGCTCAAACTGTCGCTCGTCATCGCTGGTCACGTGTCGTCGGACACCCTCGGCATGAACCTCGTGCTCGACGAGATCGAGCCCAAGGGGATCGAGGTCTTCGAGATCTCCGGCATGGTGCGCGTGCGCAGGTTCTGAGCGCGCATCGCCGGTGCGCGTGCAACGGCCCCGGAGGAGCTCCGGGGCCGTTCTCGTCACGGCGTCGTCGTGGGCTCAGGGGTGCTCGTCGGTTCCGGCGGTGGAGGCGGTGGCGGCGCGTTCGGGTCGGGCCCCTTGCTCACCACGATGCGCACCGTCTCGCCTGGAGCGAGCTTGGTTCCGGCCGCCGGTGTCTGCGAGATGACGCTGCCCTTCGGGACGGTCGCGCTGTACGCGTGCGACACCTCCACCACGAACTTGGCGTCTTCCAACGCCTTGATAGCGGCCGCCTCGGTCATCCCGAGGAGGTTCGGGACCTTGGTTGTGGGGACGTCCCACTCCTTCTTCCAGGTGTACTTCGGGGCGGGCGCGGGCGGGAAGTCGCGCACGGGCCTGTCCTTGAGCGCCTGGATCATGAAGTCGTGCCAGATCTGGGCGGGGAATGTGCCGCCGAACACCCGTCGGCCGTGCACGTTGCGCATCGGCTTTTCGGGCGTGTAGCCCATCCAGACGGAGCACACCAAGTCAGGCGTGTAGCCGACGAACCACGCGTCGCGGTAGTCCTGCGTGGTTCCAGTCTTGCCGGCGGCCGGGCGGCCGATTCGGGCGCGGGTGGCCGTGCCGCCGGTGATGACGCCCTTGAGGATCTTCGTGGCGGCGTACGCGATCGACCGGTCGAGCACCTGCTCGCCTTCCGGCTTCGCCTCGAAGATCACCTTGCCGCTTGCGTCTTTGATCTTCGTGACGGCGACAGGGGGGTAGTGGCGGCCGCTCGCTGCAAGCGTGCCGAACGCCGACGCCATCTCGAGCGGAGTCACGCCTTGCGCGCCGAGCGTCAGGGACAGGTACGGCTTGAGCGGCGTCACGATGCCCATGCGCTTCGCGGTCTTGGCCACCTTCTCCGCGCCGAGCTCTTTGATGAGCCGGGCGTAGCACGTGTTGACGGAGCCGACGGTGGCTGCCTGCAGCGTGATGTAGCCTTTGCCGTGCCCCTCGGCGTTGTTCACCACCCACGGCGCGCCGCCGGTCTTGATGATCGCCGGAGACGAGGAGTCCAGCTTCCGATGGGGAGGCATGCCTTCTTCAAGCGCCGTCACCAGCGTGAAGACCTTGAACGCGGACCCCGCCTGGCGATGCGCCTGCGTCGCGAAGTTGAACTTGTTCTTCGCCCAGTCCTTGCCACCGACGAGCGCCTTGATGTACCCGTTGCTCGGGTCGATGGCCACGAGCGCCGCGTCAGGGTCGTTCGGTCTGTCGAGCACGTTGCGCACCGCGTTCTCGGCGAGCGTCTGCATGCGGGTGTCGAGCGTCGTGTACACCGTGAGCCCGCCTTTGAACACGAGCGCGGTCCCGTACTTCTCCTGCAGCACCTTCTTCACGTGCGCCACGAAGTAGGGAGCCTCGTACACCCCGGTCTCCGCCACCGCCGGGGCCCGCTTGAGCGCCAGCTTCTCTGCCTTGGCCTTCTCGTACTCCTCGGCAGTGATGGCGCCAGTCTCGTACATGCGCTTCAGCACCCACTGCCGCCGCGCCAAGGCCGCGTCGGGGTTGTCGTACGGGTTCAGCCGGCTCGGCCCTTGCGGGAGCCCCGCGAGGAGCGCCGCCTCCGCGATGGTGAGGTCAGAAGCGTGCTTGCCGAAGAAGGCGAGCGCGGCCGACTCCGCACCGTATGCGCCTTCACCGAAGTAGACCGTGTTGAGGTACATGCTCAAGATGTCGGACTTCGACATGCGCTTCTCGAGCTGGTAGGCGAGGTACGCTTCGCGCACCTTGCGTTTGAGCGAGATCTCGAAGCGCTCGTCGGCGAGCACGGTGTTGCGCACGATCTGCTGGGTGATGGTCGAAGCGCCCTCCTGCACCCCTCCCGCGCGCAGGTTCGCGACGACGGCGCGAAGGATGCCGACGACGTCGACGCCGTGGTGCGTCCAGAACCGCTCGTCCTCGACGGCCACGATGGCCTTCTGCAGGTGTGGCGATATCTTCGTGAGTGGAACGACCACGCGGTTCTCGAGGTACAGGTTCGCGAGCAGCTTGCCGTCGGCCGAATAGATGCGCGTCGTCTGCGCGACAGCGAAGGCGCTCTTGTCGTCGACGCTCGGGAGACCCTTGAGCCAGCCGCTCACGACCGTGGCGCCAGCTGCAACCGCGATAGCGCTCGTGAACAGCACGCTCGCAGCCGCCACGGCGAGCACGGTGAGCGCCGTGCGGGCAGCCGTGCGCTGCGAGCGCCGGCGGAGTCGAGCTCTGCGCGACATAGGCCTCCTTTCGTCCGCTTCATTGTGACGGGAAAGCCGAGCCCGTGCCAGGCAGTGCTTCGGCCATTCGAGTACCATACCCTGCAGAGGCATCTCGATGGAATGTACGACGCGCTCCCGACACCGGACTGCTACCCATGGTCCCACGCCCTGACACGGCGATACCCGAGCTGCTCGCTCCAGCGGGCGGTCCGCGCGCGCTCATCGCCGCTGTCAATGGCGGCGCGAACGCGGTGTACCTGGGGCTTCCCCGCTTCAACGCGCGGCGTGGCGCCGAGAACTTCGATCCGGAGTCCTTGCGGCGGGCGTGCGACTTCGCGCACGCACGAGGCGTCCGCGTGTACCTCACGGCGAACGTGCTCGTGATGCCAGATGAGATGGGCGAGCTCCTCGCGCTCGTGGCCGACGCGTGGTCGGCGGGCGTGGACGCCGTGATCGTCCAGGACCTCGGGGCGGCCCGTGCGCTCCGCGAATCGCTCCCGGAGGTGCGCCTGCACGCCTCCACGCAGATCGACGCGCACGATCCGGCGACGGTGCGTCAGCTGGAGCGCCTCGGCTTCGCTCGCGTGACCCTTGCGCGCGAGACGCCGCTCGACCGGATCGCCGAGATCGTCCGTGCCGGAGGCGTCGAGGTCGAGACGTTCGTCCATGGCGCGCTGTGCTTCTCGTACTCGGGACAGTGCTTGCTGTCGTCGGCCATCGGGGGCCGGTCTGCGAACCGCGGCATGTGCGCGCAGCCGTGCCGTCTGCCGTACGACCTGCTCATCGACGGCACGGTCGTCGCGACGCCTGGGCGCTACCTCCTGTCGCCGAAAGACCTCGCGGCGATCGAGCGGTTGCCGGACCTCGTGCGCGCTGGCGTCTCGGCGCTCAAGATCGAGGGGCGCGCCAAGGCTCCGGAGTACGTCGCCGTGGTGACGGCGGCATACCGGGCCGCCCTCGACCGCTTCGCCGAGGATCCGGAGGGCTGGTCTGTGCTGCCATCAGAGCTCGAGATGCTCGAGGAGGCGTTCAGCCGAGGGTTCACGGACGCCTACCTGGACGGGCGGTCCGGCAACGAGATGATGGCCTACGCGCGTCCGAACAACCGGGGCGTCGCCGTCGGCCGCGTGGTGGCTGCAGACCGGCAGCGCGCCACGATCGCCCTCGAGCGCTCGCTCGACGCCGACGACACGATCGAGTTCTGGACGACGCGCGGTAGGCACGCGCAGCGGGTCGGTCCGCTCGAGGTCCGCGGCGTGCGCGTGAACGCCGCGCCAGCAGGAGAGCGCGCCACCGTGGCCGTGGAACGGCCGGTCGCGCCGGGCGATCGCGTCTTCCGCGTCGCGAACGCGTCGCTCGCGGCCGCTGCGCGCAGGACGTTCGAGCCGGCCTCTGCCCTCGACGTGCGGGTCGCTGAGGTGGACGTGGACGTCGCGCTCAAAGTCGGGCAGCCGGTACGCATCGTCGTTCGCGCCGAAGGCCACGAAGGCCGCGCCGAAGGGCCGGTCGTCGAGCCGGCACGCACGCGCCCCGTGAGCGTGGAGGACGTCGTCGAGCACGTCGGGCGGATGGGCGGGACAGGGTACCGGCCGCGGTCGTGGGCGGTCGACCTCGACCCCGACGCCGGGATCGGGTTCTCGGTGCTGCACCAGGTGCGGCGCCAGGCGCTCGAGGCTCTGGACGAGGCGCGCCTGCGTCCGTGGCGGGAGCGCCTCGTTCCCGCGAGCGTCACGCCGCCTGACCTTCCGGCACGAGCGCCCGCGCCCGCTACTCCTGAGCTCGTCGCGGTCGTGTGGACGCCGGAGCAGGCCGAGGCGGCGCTTCGCGGCGGAGCGGACGCGGTGTTCATGCGCGTCGTCCGCCCGCAGGACCTGCTCGCCGCTCCTCGCGGGGTGTGGCCCGCGTTCCCGCGCGTGACGCCGCAGGGCGATGTCGCCGAGTGGCTTCGCGCTGGCGTGCCGGCCCGAGCGCTCGCTGGGACGCTCGGGGTGCTCGACGTCCTCGTGCGCGCCGGAGCGCAGACCGAAGCTGACTGGCCGCTCAATGCGATGAACCCGTGGGCGGCCGCGACGCTCGCCGATCTCGGCGCGCACCGGGTGTGGCTGTCTCCGGAGCTGCCGGGCGCGCTCGTGCGCAGCGTCGTGACGAGGTCGCCCGTTCCCGCAGGCGTGCTTCTCGCGGGGCGCCTGGAGCTCATGGTCGCCGAGCACTGCGTGCTCGCCGCGGCAGGCCGTTGCTCTCCGTCGTGCGAGGCGTGTCCGACGCGCAGCAGGCGAGCCGCGCTTCGCGACCGCAAGGGATTCGAGATGCCGATCGTCGTCGACGCGGCAGGCCGCTCGCACATCTACAACGCGGTGCCGCTCGATCTCGCGCGCGTGCTCGCCGAGGTGGTGGAAAGCGGCGTGGCGGCAGTCCGCCTGGACGCGTCCGTCGAGCCGCCGGAGGAGGTCCGCCGGCTTATCGCCACGCTGCGCGCAGCGATCGACGGCGGTGCGGACGCGCGCGAGACGACGCTGTACGAACCGTCTACCACGGGGCACTACTTCCGGCGTGTCTCGTGATGCGTCGGCTCAGCGCACCTGCACGGTCGCAGTCTTGCTCTGGGCCGCGCCCCGGTCGTCCGTGACCCACAAGGTGACGGTGTAGGTCCCGGGCGAGGCGTACGCGTGCTGCACCGTCTTGCCGTTCACGATGGGGCTGCCGTCGCCGAACTCCCACGCGTACGTCACGATTGTGCCGTCGTCGGTCGATCCCGATGCGTCGAACGTCACGGCTTCGCCTGCGCGGGGGTTCGCGGGCGCGACGGTGAAGGACGGCTGGGGCGGCTGGTTGGGTTCGGGGCCCTTCGAGACGACGATGGTCACGACGGTCTGCGTGGTCCCGACGCTTCCGGCCTTCGGGCTCTGGTCGAAGACGATCCCGACCGGCACCGTGGAGCTCGGCCGTTCGACGACCTTGAACAGCAGCATGAGCTTCTTGAGCAGCGCAAGGGCCTCTTCTTTGGCAATGCCGATCAGGTTCGGCACTTGAATCTCAGTCGGCTGGGTGTGGATCTCGCACTTCTCGGGCAGGTGATCGGCAAGGAAAAGACCGGAGGCCGTTTGCGTGCAGAACTCGCTTGCCAGCTGGCCGGACTGGAGGCAGATTCTCGCGGTCTTGAGGCCAGAAGGCTTCTCGAAGTCGCGCTTCGGGGTCTTGGCGAGCGCCTGCTTCATGAACGCTGTCCAGATCTCCGCCGGGAACGAACCGCCGGTGATCTTCCGGCCGTGCACCGAGAGCATCTCGCGCTGCGCGTCCGGGTAGCCCACCCACACCGCTGCGACGAGGTCCGGCGTGTAGCCCACGAACCACGCGTCGCGGTACTGCTGCGTAGTGCCCGTCTTGCCGGCGGCAGGTCTGCCTATCTTCGCGGCCTTGCCGGTGCCTTTGGCGATGACGCCTTTCAAGATGTCGGTTGTGAGGTACGCGACCTGCGCCGAGATCGCTCGCGTCGAAGCAGGCTTCGCAGTCTCCAGCGGCGTGCCCTTCGCGTCCAGCACCTCGGTGATGGCATGCGGGGTCGTGCGCATGCCGCCGTTGGCGAGCGTCCCGTACGCTGCGGCCATCTCGAGCGGGCTCACGCCTCTGTCCAGGCCGCCGAGCGCGATGGCCGGGACCGGCTTGATGGGCGTCGTGATGCCCATGGACTTGGCGGTCTCCGATACCGCCTCGGCGCCCGTTTCGAGCACCAGGGCCGCGTACACCGAGTTCACGGACTTCTCCGTGGCCTCGCGCAGCCTCATCGGTCCCTTCCTGCCTCCCGGCGCGCCCGTGACCTTCCACGTCTGGCCGTTCGGGAGCGTGAAGGAGCGCGGGCCGCACTCGAAGGTCTGCTCGGGCGAGATCCCTGTGCCGAGCGCTGTGACCAGCACGAACGGCTTGAAGGCCGACCCAGGTTGCCGCAGCCCCTGCACCGCCACGTTGAACTGCTGCGTGGCGAAGTCGCGCCCGCCGACCATCGCTCGTATCTCGCCGGTTGCGGGGTCGATGGCGACGAGCGCCGCGGACGGATCGTCTGCGCGGTCGAGCCTCGAAGCGATCGCGCCTTCGGCCGCCTTCTGCATCGCCGTATCGAGCGTCGTCTTCACGGTGAGCCCGCCACGGTAGACCATGTCTGCGCCGTACTTCTCCGTGAGCATCTGTTTCACGTACTCGACGAAGTACGGCGCCACGCTGCCGGCGCTCTTGTGAGCCGCAAGCCCGATGTCCGACGCCGACGCCTTCTTAGCTGCTTCTTCGGTGATGAATCCCAGGTCGGCCATCTGCGAGAGCACCGTCGCGCGGCGCTGCTTGGCGGCCTCCATGTCGATGAACGGCGAGTACCGGCCGGGCGACTTGATCACGCCGGCGATCATCGCGCACTCTGCGAGGTCGAGGTCGCTCACGTGCTTGCCGAAGTAGGTCTGCGCCGCCGCCTCGACTCCGTACGCACCGTGGCCGAAGTAGATCGTGTTCAGGTACAGCGCGAGGATCTGGTCTTTCGTGTACTTGTGTTCGAGCCGGTAGGCGAGCATGGCCTCCATCACCTTGCGCTTGAGCGTCCGCTCTGGCGTCACGATCGCCACCTTGACGTACTGCTGCGTGATGGTCGACCCGCCGTGCAAGACGTTCGGCCGCGTGATGTCGACCCACAGCGCGCGCAGGATCCCGAGCGGATCCACGCCTTTGTGCTGGTAGAAGCGCTGGTCCTCGGTGGCGATGACCGCCTGCCTGAGCTCGGCGGGGATCTTCTCGAGCGGCACGTCGGTGCGGTTCTGTTCCGCGAACAGTTTGGCGATGACCTCGCCGTTGCGGTCGTAGATGACGGTGGTCTGATCGCGGCCCTTGAGCGGAGCGCCGATGTCGGGAAGCTCTCGCGCCACGGCAGCGTACGTCACGCCGGCAGCGACGAGTGCCGCCCCGAGGAGCACGAGAAGGGCGACACCGAGCCGCTTGATCCACGACCGCCGAGATGCCGTCACGCGGCGCGCCCTGTTCCGCGCCGGCCGAGCGCTCTTCGGCGCCTGGGCCCGACGCGGAGCCTCGGCGGTACGCGAAGACGTGCGGGGCGCAGCGGTCGTCGAGCGAGCGCGCGCTGCGCCGACGGTGGGCTCGGCCGTGCGGCGTCTCGGCCGTGGCCGAGGCCGGGCAGGTCTGTCGCTGCTCCCGCGTGAGGAGCGGCCGTGCGGGGATTCCATGTCCGTGTCAGCCTCTTTCGTGAGCTGCGGGGCGCCCCGTGGGGCGCGTTCCGTCGTGCTAGTATGACGGTCGAACGCCCGGGCGGCCAACCCCGGCAGTCACCCGTGAACCGGTCGTCACCTCGCGAACAGGAGCGGCAGATTGGACGTCGTCGAGCAGCTGCACATCATCAAGAGCGGCATCGCGGACCTCGTCCCCGAAGGGGACCTCGTGCGCAAGCTGGCGGAACGCCGGCCTCTGCGGGTCAAGCTCGGCGTGGATCCGACCGCGCCCGATCTGCACCTCGGGCACGCGGTCCCGCTGCGCAAGCTGCGGCAGTTCCAGGACCTGGGTCACACGGTCGTGCTCATCATCGGCGACTTCACCGCGCTCATCGGCGATCCGTCCGGCCGGAACACCACGCGGCCGGCCCTCTCGCGCGAGGCGGTCGAAGCGAACGCTGCGACGTACATCGAGCAGGCGTTCAAGATCCTCGATCCCGAGCGCACGGAGATGCGCCGCAATTCGGAGTGGCTCGCCGGCCTGCGGTTCGAAGACCTGCTTCGGCTCACGAGCCAGTTCACTGTGGCCCGGATCCTGGAGCGCGACGACTTCCAGAAGCGCTACCGGGAAGGCATCGGGATCTCGCTGCACGAGCTGCTGTATCCGGTCGCGCAGGCCTACGATTCTGTGGCGATCGAGGCCGACGTCGAGCTCGGCGGCACCGACCAGCTCTTCAACCTGCTCGCGGGCCGCGATCTGATGGAGCGTCTCGGGATGAGCCCCCAGGTGTGCCTTACGCTTCCGCTGCTCGAGGGGACCGACGGCGTTCAGAAGATGAGCAAGAGCTACGGCAACTACATCGGGCTGACTGATGAGCCGGCCGAGATGTTCGGCAAGGTGATGTCGATCCCTGACGAGCTCATGGTGAAGTACTACCGGTT